>NZ_JBFPKG010000004.1:0-278065 GCF_040948665.1 Paraburkholderia sp. BR14320 | reverse complement strand
AAAGCGTAGCGCCGCAATCGCCGCGACGTTCGGCGCCAGACTGATCGCGCAGGTCGCGAGACCGAACACGAACACGCTGCCGATCACGGCCCAGCGGCGTCCGAAGCGATCGGCGAACAGCCCCGCGAACGCGGAGCCGATCCCCATGCCGATCAGCCCCGCCGCGACCACCGGCGCAAACGCATTGCGCGTGTTGCCCCACTCCTTGATCAGCATCGGAATCGCGAAGCCGATCAGCTGGCTGTCGAAACCATCGACGACGATCGACAGCGCCGCGAGCACCACCGCGATTTTCTGCAGCAACGTATAGGGGCCGTCGTCGAGCGCATGACCGATGTCGACCGTGTTGCCGCCGCGCGCAATGCCGGCGAGCGCCGCATCGTCGCGCGCGGTCGAGGCCGAGGGCGCGGCCGAAGCGGGAGGAACGTAATTCATCGACATGTCTCCGTTGTTTGCGCTGCGCGCGCGTTGTTCGATTTTTCGGTGTCGTCCGTTAGAACGGATAGTGACGCGGCGTCGTTTGCAGCGTGACCCAGCGCAGATCGGTGAACTCCGCGATCCCCGCCTTGCCGCCGAAGCGGCCGAAGCCACTCGCCTTCACGCCGCCGAACGGCATCTGCGCTTCGTCGTGCACGGTCGGACCATTCACGTGACAAATGCCCGACTCGATGCGCTTGGCGACGTTCAGCGCGCGCGCCGTGTCACGGCTGAACACCGCCGCCGACAGGCCGTACTCGTTGTCGTTCGCGCACGCTATCGCGGCTTCTTCGCCGCGCACGCGCACGATCGGCTTGACCGGGCCGAACGATTCGTCGTGATAGATGCGCATGTCCGGCGTCACGCGATCGAGCAGCGTCGCGGGCATCAACGTGGTTTCGCTCTTGCCGCCGCACACGAGCGTCGCGCCTTTGGCGAGCGCGTCGTCGATCAGCGCATTGCAGCGCTCGACGGTGCTCATGTCGACGACCGAGCCGAGCACGACCGGCCTCTCGCGCGGATCGCCGAGCGGCAACGCGCGCGCACGCGCGGCGAGCCGTTCGACAAACGCATCGGCGATGCTGTCGTCGACGATGATCCGCTCGGTCGACATGCAGATTTGCCCGGAATTGGCGAACGCGCCGAACACGGCCGCATCGACGGCAGCGCCGATATCGGCGTCGTCGAGCACGACGAGCGGCGCCTTGCCGCCGAGTTCGAGCACCGAGGGCTTCAGATTGCGCGCGCAGGTTTCGGCGATCAGGCGGCCCACGCGCGTCGAGCCCGTGAAGTTCACGCGCCGCACGGCTGGGTGTTCGATCATCGCGTCGACGATGCGTGCGGCGTCGGCGGGCGCATTGGTCACGAAGTTCACGGTGCCGCGCGGCAGACCCGCCTGCTGCATCGCCTCGATGATCAGGCCATGTGTCGCCGGGCATATCTCCGAGCCCTTCAGCACGACCGTGTTGCCGCATGCGAGCGGCAGCGCGATCGCGCGCACCGCCAGAATCACCGGCGCGTTCCACGGCGCGATGCCGAGCACGACGCCCGCGGGCTGGCGCACGCCCATCGCGAGACTGCCCGGGACGTCGGACGGAATCAGTTCGCCCGCGATCTGCGTAGTCAGCGCAGCCGCTTCGATCAGCCCGGCCGCCGCGAGATGCACGTTGAAGCCGGCCCAGATGCCCGATGCGCCGGTCTCGGCGGCCATTGCGGCGGCGAACGCGTCGGCCTTCGCTTCGAGCGCGTGCGCGGCCTTCGTCAGCAGCGCGCGGCGCTCGCTCGGCCCGAGCGCGGACCACACCGGAAAGGCGGCAGCGGCCGCATCGACGGCGGCGACGGCATCTTCGACGGTTGCGGCCGGCGCGCGCGACGCGACTTCGCCGTCGAGCGGATTGCGGCGCTCGAAGGTCGCGCCGTTGCGCGCCTGTAACTGCTCGCCGCCGACCAGCATCGATACGTTTTTCATCGTAGGACTCTCTTCGTTTCGTGAATCGGAAATGCCGTTACGCGACGATCGCCTCGACGAGCGTGGGACCGCTTTTCCCGTCAGCGTCGGTCAACGCGCGACGCAACACGCCAGCAAGCTCAGCCGCCTCGCTGACGCGCACGCCAGGGCATCCCATGCCCGCCGCGATCGTCACGAAGTCGAGCCCCGGCAGATCCGTGCCCTGCACGGTCTCGTTCGGCGCGAAGCCGAACACCGGCGCGAAATCCTGCAGCGCCGCGTAGCGCGTGTTGTTCAGGATCACGTACGTGATCGACAACTGCATCTGCACCGCGCTCCAGATCGCCTGGATCGAGTACATGCTCGAACCGTCGCCGATCAGCGCGATCACGCGCTCGCCCGGCCGCGCAAGCGCGACGCCGACCGCCGCAGGCATGCCGTAGCCGAGGCCGCCGCTGTCCATCGTCATGAAAGTGCCGGGGCGCGCGATCGGCAGATAGGTCTGCATGACGGGGCGCGAGCTCGGCGCTTCCTCGACGACGATGCCATCGGGATCGCGCACTTCGGCGAGTGTTTGCAACGCGAATGCGACCGACATCCGCTCGCCTGGCGCCGGCGGCAGCGCACGCGGCGCCACGGCGCGCGGCGCGGGCAACTCGCGCGCTCTGGGCGCGGCGCGCGCAAGCAGGTCCTGCACACCGAGCCGCATGTTGCCGACCGCGGCGATGCCTTGCGGCGTCCATGCCGCGACGCCCGGATCGTCGATCAACTGGCACAGCCGCGAGCCCGGCGGCACATGCGGACCGCTGCCTTCGACGTGATACGTGAAGGCGGGCGCGCCGATCACGAAGATCGCGTCGTGCGCGCCGAGCATCTCGACGATGCGCTCGCGCATCGCCGGCAAAAAGCCCGCGAACAGCCGATGCGTTTCGGGGAAGCTGCAACGCCCGGTCATCGGTGCGACGTAGACGCGCGCGGCATGCCGCTCCGCGAGCCGGACGACTTCCGCCGCCGCACCCGCGCGATCGACCGCGCCGCCGACCACGAATGCGGGCCGCTCGCACGCATCGAGCACCGCGCCGATGCGCTCCAGCATCGCCGGATCGGGACGCATGATGTGCGCGACCTCGCGATCGGCCACCCGCTCGGCCGGCTGATCCCAGTCGTCGGCGGGGATCGATACGAACACCGGGCCGCGCGGCTCCTGCATCGCGATCGCGTACGCGCGCGCGATCGCGAGCGGCACGTCCTGCGCGCGGGCCGGCTCTATGCTCCATTTCACGTAGGGCTTCGGCAATTCGGTCGCCTGGGTCGCGGCGAGGAACGGATCGAACGGCAGGATCGAGCGGGCCTGCTGACCCGCGGTGACGACGAGCGGCGTGCGGTTGCGAAACGCGGTGAAGATATTGCCCATCGCGTTGCCGACGCCCGCCGCCGAATGCAGGTTCACGAGCGCCGCGTTGCCGGTGGCCTGCGCGTAGCCGTCGGCCATGCCGACCACGACAGCTTCCTGAAGACCGAGCACATAGCGGAAATCAGCGGGGAAATCGCGGAACATCGGCAGCTCGGTCGAGCCGGGGTTCGCGAAGATCGACGTCATGCCGACGCGGCGCGCGAAGTCGATGACCGCGTCGCGTACGGTCCATTGGCTGCCCTGCTCTTTTGTGTGTGCTGGCTTGTGCTGCGGCGCGCTGCCTGTCATGCGAGGTCTCCTGTGTGATGAGCGCGAAAAATCGACAGGCCATTATCACGGCCACTGGGGTAACCGAAAATTGCCTAATTCGCTAAAAGGCATTACCTTTCGGCATGACTTACAACCTTCAACAACTGCAGGCGTTCGCAGTGATCGTCGAGAGCGGCAGCCTCGGACGCGCCGCCGAAGCGCTGCACATCACACAGCCGGCGCTGAGCCGGACCATCCGCCGTCTCGAGGAACAGGTCGGCGCGCCACTGTTCGAGCGGCACTCGCGCGGCATGCATCTGACCGCGGTCGGCGAAGCACTGCTGCCGCACGCCATCCTGTTGCAACGCGAAGCCGAACAGGCGCGCGAGGAAATCGACGCAATGCGCGGCCTCGCACGCGGCACGATCCGCGTCGGCGCGGTGGGCAGCATCGCGAGCCTGTTGTTGCCGCTCGCGGTCAGCGGCGTGTTGACGAAGTGGCCGAACCTGCGCGTTGAGATCATCGAGGGGGTGTGGGACCGGCTCGCCGATGCGCTCGTCAAACGTCAGATCGATCTCGCGCTCAGCATGGCCGTGCCCGACACCGACGAGATCACCGCGATCGCCGATTGCCGCTGGGAAGATGCGAGCTACGTGGTCGCCGCGCTCGATCATCCGCTGCGCGGCAAGCCCGACCTCACGCTCGCCGACACGCTGGGCGAGCGCTGGGCGATTCCGCCGCGCGGCACCGGGCCGTTCGAGCACATGCAGAGCGTGTTTGCCGAGCGCGGGCTGGGTCTGCCGAACGTCGTCGTCGAAACGCGCTCGGTCACGGCGCTGAAGAGCCTGGTCCCGCGTTCGGGCTTTCTGAGCTGGATGGCGTCGACGATGTACGTGACCGAAAGCAAAGCCGGCGTGTTCGATACGCTCGGCGTGCCGGGTGTGGTCGGGCGGCGCACGTTGACCGCGTTCCGGCGGCGCCAGGGCATCCTGCCGAGTCCGGCGGTCAAGCTGCTGGAGCAGTTGCGGCAGTTGACGTCGGAGGGAATCAACACGGGCTGAGCGCTTCGGGCACGCGCCGCCGATCGTGCATCAGTTCAACTGCAACCCGGCGATACTCGGTGCGATCGGCGTGATCGAGGCGCAATAGCCGACCGCTTTACTATTGCTGATCGCCAACACCATACTGTTGTACCTGTTCGTATCCCGCTTCCGAGGAGCCGTCGATGACCACCCAGCTCACCCGCGAATTCGCGTCGAAATTCGCCAATGTCGCGCTCGCTCATCTCACGCGCGAATACCCGAACAAGCTCACGCACTCGCTCGCAGGACCGCAAGACGTGCTGGGGCCGCGCGCCTTGCATCCGATCTTCTACGGTAGCTACGACTGGCATTCGTGTGTGCACGGCTACTGGTTGATCCTGCATCTGCTCGAACGCTTCCCGGATCTGCCCGAGGCCGCGCGCATCGTCGCGGTGGTCGACGAGCATTTCACCGAGGCGAAGGTCGCCGGCGAACTCGCGTATCTGGACCTGCCGCACAACCGCGGCTTCGAGCGGCCGTATGGCTGGGCGTGGCTGCTCGCGCTCAGCGCGCAGCTGCAGTCGATGAAAATCTCCGAAGCCGCGCGCTGGTCGAAGACGTTCGCGCCGCTCACCGAGACCTTCGTCGAACGTTTCGAGGAGTTCCTGCCTAAAGCGACCTATCCGCTGCGCGTCGGCACGCACTTCAACATGGCGTTCGCACTGGCACTGACACTCGATTTCGCGCGGCATACCTCGCGCGAATCGCTCGAGGCGCTGATCGTCAGCACCGCCGAGCGCTGGTATCTGGACGACGTCGCGTGTCAGGCGTGGGAGCCGGCCGGCGATGAGTTCCTGTCGCCGTCGCTGATGGAAGCGGAGCTGATGCGGCGCGTGTTGCCGTCCGCGCAGTTCGCCGACTGGTTCGGACGCTTCCTGCCGGACCTCGGCGCGAAAAAGCCGGCGACGCTGTTCGAGCCCGTCACCGTTACCGATCGCAGCGACGGCAAGATTGCGCATCTGGACGGCCTCAATCTGAGCCGCGCGTGGTGCCAGCGTGCGCTCGCGCGTGCACTGCCCGCAGGCGACGTGCGTCGCACCGTGCTGTTCGACGCGGCCGAGCGGCATCTGCGCTGCGCGCTGCCGCATGTGGCCGGCGACTACATGGGCGAGCACTGGCTCGCCACGTTCGCGACGCTGGCGCTCGAAGCCTGAGCGACCGGGAGCGAACTGAACCGGCTTCGAACAAACAAAGCCGTGCTGGTTGGGGCGCTTCAATGCGAAGCGCCCTTTTCTTTGCCCGCTCAAAGTCACTGCCCGCGGCGGTAAAATCGCGCAAGGCAATTGCGCCGCTTAAAAGGTGGAAGTTTGACTGAGTTCGAGCAGGGTTTCATTTTGACCCGGCATTGGCGGGACACCCCCGCCGGCACGGAAATCGAGTTCTGGCTGGCGACGGACAGCGGGCCGCGCCACATCCGTCTGCGCCCTCAGCCGTCGGTAGCCTTCATTCCGGCCGAACATCGCGAACGCGCCGAAACGATCCTGCGCCGCGACGGGCCGCTCGATCTGCGTCCGCTCGAATTGCACGACTTCCAGCATCGGCCGGTCAGCGGGCTTTACTGTGCGCAATACCGGCAATTGAAGGGCTTCGAGAAGCGCCTCCGAGAAGGCGGCGTCGATGTCTACGAAGCCGATATCCAGCCCCCCGAGCGCTACATGATGGAGCGCTTCATCACCGCGCCGGTGTGGTTCAGCGGCGTGCCGCAGAACCATGGCCCCTCGCTCGATGGCGAGCTCAAACCGGCCAACGGATATCGTCCGCCGTTGAAGCTCGTATCGCTCGACATCGAAACGAGCGCGCATGCCGAGCTTTATTCGATCGCGCTCGAAGGCTGCGGCGAGCGGCAGGTGTATATGCTCGGGCCGCCGAACGGCAACGCTGCCGACGCGCTCGACTTCAAGCTCGAATACTGCGAAACGCGCGCGCAACTGCTCGAAAAACTGATCGAGTGGATGGAGCGGCACGATCCCGATGCGATCATCGGCTGGAACCTGGTGCAGTTCGATCTGAAGGTGCTGCAACAGCATGCCGAGCAGTATCGCGTGCCGCTGCGCATCGGCCGCGGCGGCGCGGTGATGGAGTGGCGCGAACACGGTGTCACGCGCAATCACTTTTTCGCGGGCGTGGCGGGCCGTTGGGTCATCGACGGCATCGAGGCATTGCGTTCGGCGACGTGGAGCTTTCCGTCGTTCAGCCTCGAATACGTGTCGCGTTCGGTGCTGGGCGAAGGCAAGGCGATCGACAATCCGTATCAGCGCATGGACGAAATCCAACGCCGCTTCGACGAAGACAAGCCCGCGCTCGCGCGCTACAACCTGAAGGACTGCGAGCTCGTCACGCGCATCTTCGCGAAGACCGAGCTGCTGCCGTTCCTGCTCGAACGCGCGACCGTGACCGGCCTGCCCGCCGATCGCAGCGGCGGCTCGGTCGCGGCATTCACGCATCTGTACATGCCGCGCATGCATCGGCAAGGCTATGTCGCGCCGAATCTCGGCGACGTGGCCGGCGCGGCAAGCCCCGGCGGCTTCGTGATGGATTCGCGGCCCGGCCTCTACGATTCGGTGCTCGTGCTCGACTACAAGAGCCTGTACCCGTCGATCATTCGCACGTTTCTGATCGACCCGCTCGGCCTCGTCGAAGGCATGCTGCATCCCGACGACGCGCACTCGGTGCCGGGCTTTCTCGGCGCGCGCTTCTCACGCACCCGTCACTGCTTGCCGTCGATCGTCGCGCAGGTCTGGCAGGCACGCGAAGCCGCCAAGCGCGAGCACAACAAGCCGCTGTCGCAGGCGCTGAAGATCATCATGAACGCGTTCTATGGCGTGCTCGGCTCGACCGGCTGCCGCTTCTTCGATCCGCGGCTGGCGTCGTCGATCACGATGCGCGGCCACGAGATCATGCACACGACGCGCGAGCTGATCGAGGCGCAAGGCTACGAAGTGATCTACGGCGACACCGACTCGACCTTCGTCTGGCTCAGGCACGCGCACGACGAGGAAGAGGCCGCGCGCATCGGCCGCGCGCTGGTCGAACATATCAATGCAGCGTGGCGGCAGAAGCTGCAGGCGCGCTTCGGTATCGACAGTGCGTTGGAACTGCAATTCGAGCGGCACTACCGGCGCTTTTTCATGCCGACGGTGCGCGGTGCCGAGGAAGGTAGCAAGAAACGCTACGCAGGCCTTACGGTACTGGCTGACGGGCGCGAGGACGTGGTCTACAAAGGTCTCGAAACCGTGCGCACCGATTGGACGCCGCTTGCGCAGCAGTTTCAGCAGGAACTGTATCGGCGCATCTTCAAGCAGCAGCCGTATCAGGATTACGTGCGCGACTACGTGCGCGATACGCTCGCGGGCCGGCTCGACGATCAGCTCGTTTATCGCAAGCAGCTGCGCAGACCGATCGACGCCTACGAGCGCAACGTGCCGCCGCATGTGCGCGCGGCACGCGTCGCCGATGAGTTCAATCGCCAGCAGGGACGTCCGCTGCAATATCAGAACGGCGGCTGGATCAGCTACGTGATTACGGTGGCCGGCCCCGAGCCGCTCGAAACGCTGCGCTCGGCGATCGACTACGAGCACTATGTGACACGGCAATTACAGCCGGTCGCCGACGCGATTCTGCCGTTGCTGCGCGACGATTTCACGACGCTGATGTCGGGGCAGCAACAGTTGTTCTGATCGCGGCCGCGAGCACGGGGCTGCGACCATGGACGAATTGCCTACTTCACCATGGACGGCGTCTCAGCATCGTCGATGGCCAAATATGTCAATCAGGCATTGGCAATCCATGATTAAAGGCGGAAAAAAACTAATCCCTAGTTTTGATTTGCAATCCTATCAGCGGAATTAGAGCGCCAGCATAATTTGAAGTATTCTAAATCGTCGCTTGTCCGCGCAATTGGCCGGATTTGCATTGTTTCTTGACCTAACCCTTTATTGTCCTATAGTGCCAGTTGATCCGCCCCGGAAACATTGCGGGGCCGCGGTGCGATATATCTGAGTCTGTAGCCCAACGATCTGCAACGACAGGAGAAGATGCATGAAAGCAATCCACGCCGTCAGACTGGTCAGTACCGCCCTTCTGATTTCGGGTTCGATTCACGCCTTTGCGCAGGCGAGCAACGCTAACGCGCCTGAGTCTGCCCCGACCACGACGCCCGAGGCCCGCTCGCATTACAAGTCGATGAAAGCAGCGAACCGGGCGCTACAACGTCAGGTTCGAAATGCGCTGGTGAGAGATAGGAGCATCTCGACGTCCAATATTACGGTTCGCGCCCGCGACGGTGCTGTGACGCTTCAGGGCAGCGTACCGCTTCAGGCACAGAGCGATCGGGCAACCGAGGTGGCAAAAGGGGTACCCGGCGTAACTTCGGTCAAGAACGCGCTGTCGATCCGTCCGGTCGGGACCTGAAGCGGCCCTGGACCGCACCTTGCAGTAGACCGACGGTCTGACTGCGCATTCCATCGATCGCGTAAGCCAACGCGGCACATGGCGGCGGCCCGGCTCAAAAGCCGGGCGGCGCCATGTCGATATTTGCTCGAGTTCCAGCCCTTTCGTCTTTAGCCCCTGTCAACAATCGGCGGCATCGCCGTCCGGACTTTACGGTGTTGCGGCGCAACAAGCTTTGTCTTAGGCGGATGAAGCATCAAATCTCCACCTTCCTGAGGCGCAATGCGTTTGCGACCACCGATGCGGAGCTGAGGCTCATCGCTAGTGCGGCAACCATGGGCGACAGCAGCATGCCCGTCGGGGCGTACAGCACCCCCGCGGCCAGGGGAACGCCCAACGCGTTGTAGACGAACGCAAAGCCGAGGTTTTGCTTCATGTTCCGGATGGTTGCCTCGGACAATCTTCTGGCGCGGGCAATGCCGCGCAAATCGCCCTTCACCAGGGTAACCTGAGCGCTGCTCATGGCGACATCCGTACCTGTTCCCATCGCAATGCCCACATCGGCCTTGGCGAGTGCCGGCGCATCATTGATTCCGTCGCCGGCCATCGCGACGACCTTGCCGTCCTGTTGGAGTTTCGACACCAAAGCCAGCTTATCGGCCGGCTTTACCTCCCCATGGAATTCCTCGATGCCCAGTTTGGCGGCCACGGCCTTCGCCGTCGCAACGCCGTCGCCTGTAGCCATCACGACGTGGATGCCTTCTTCCTTGAGCCTGGCAACCGCTTCCGGCGTAGTCGCCTTCACTGGATCCGATAACGCGAGAATCCCTGCGAGCTCTCCGTCAACGGCCAGGTACATCACGCTGGCGCCCTCGGCGCGTAACGCGTCACCATCGCTGGCCAGAGCGGCCGTCGCAATCCCCTCCGCTTGCATTAATGCCGTGTTGCCGAGTGCGAGTTTCCTGCCTCCAACAATGCCTCGCACCCCAATGCCGCTTCCGGACTCGAACTGCTCCGCCTTCTCGAGTGCAAGACCTCGCCGACGAGCCGCCTCGACGATAGTTGCCGCAAGAGGATGCTCGCTGCCCTGGTCCAGGCTTGCCGCCAACCGGAGCACTTCGTCTTCCGCGAAACCGTTTGTCCCGATACCGCGCTCGAACGTCGGTCGCCCCTCTGTCAGGGTGCCAGTCTTGTCAACGATTAGCGTATCGACTTTGCGCAGATGCTCGATCGCCGCAGCATCACGAAACAGCACACCGTTCGATGCACCTTTGCCACTCGCCACCATGATGGACATTGGGGTTGCAAGGCCAAGAGCGCACGGACAAGCAATGATGAGGACGGCCACCGCGTTGACAAGACCATACACCCAGCTCGGCTGAGGGCCGAAGAAGCCCCAGACGAAGAAGGTGAGTAGTGAAATACCAATCACCGCCAGAACAAAGACTCCCGCTACCTTGTCGGCCATCCTCTGCATCGGTGCCTTTGAGCGTTGTGCCTGAGCAACCATCTGAACGATTTGGGACAAAACCGTTTGAGAGCCGACTTTCTCCGATTTGATGACGAGGCTCCCCGAGGTGTTCATCGTGGCGCCGATCACGTGGTCGCCAACACGCCTGGTCACTGGAATCGGCTCGCCGGTAATCATCGACTCATCCAGCGCGCTCGAACCTTCGGTCACAACGCCGTCGACCGGCACCTTTTCGCCAGGCCGGACTCGAAGCAGGTCGCCAACATGTACGTGGACGAGTGGCACATCTTCCTCGCTGCCGTCCTGGTTGATACGCCGGGCGGTCTTCGGTGCAAGGCCGAGCAGCGATTTGATAGCAGCCGAAGTCTGCGAGCGCGCTCTCAATTCCAGTAGCTGTCCGACCAGCGTCAACGAGATGATGACCGCCGCAGCTTCGAAGTACACCCCTATTCGCCCGTGGGCCGTGAAGGTCGCCGGAAAGACATCAGGCGCAACCGTCGCGATGACGCTGTAGAGATAGGCAGCGCCAGTGCCCAGCCCAATCAACGTCCACATGTTGGGGCTGCGATTGATGAATGACTGCACGCAGCGCTGAAAGAACGGCAGGCCAGCCCAGAGGACAACGGGAGTGGAGAGAACCCATTCCACCCAACTCTGGGTAGACGCTTTCATCCAGCCGAAGAGATGCCCAAACATGGCCAAAAAGAACACCACAGCCGTCAGTGGCAGCGTCCACCAGAAGCGATGGCGGAAGTCAACGAACTCAGGATTCTCTTGCTCGTCCAACCCTGGAATGACGGGCTCCAGAGCCATGCCGCATTTTGGGCAATTGCCCGGGTGGTCCTGGCGAATTTCGGGGTGCATCGGGCACGTGTAAATGGTGCCTTCTGGGGCGGCTGCCACTTTCACGGGTGCGGGCGCAACGTACTTCTGAGGCTCAGCCTGAAACTTCCTCCGGCACGACTCACTGCAAAAGAAGTACTGGACTCCATCGTGTTCGCTATGGAATTGCGATGCTCCTGTAATCGTCATGCCGCACACCGGATCCTTCAATGGCGCGGCCGTGGTGGGAGTCGCATGGACATTATCGTGCTCGTGCCCGGCATGGCCTTCAGGCGCAGAAGCGTCCGGATTCGTGTGGTGATCATGGGAACATTGGTGGGAGTCCGCGTCCTTACTACCCTGGTCGCTCATTTTCAATCCTCCACTTCTTTCGTCGCACCGCCGCTCATTCCAGCCGTCAGCAAGGAGGTGAGAATATTTCCCAGTACCGGACCCAAGCGTACTCTTTCCTTTTGTCTCGCCAACCTGATATGTAAATGACTCAATGAACTTATCGCCGTCCTTGTCCGCGTATACGCAGTAACCGGTAGCAGTCGCCCCGCTCAAGCCGACCTCTGCACAGCGCGCGATGACGTTCTGCATTACGGCGAAACAGGATTGTTAGCTAGCAATAGCGTCGATTCGAACAGGTAGACAGCGTCGTCGCCGGTAACGCTGATGTCCCTCACATCTGAACCTGCCGCCGTGTAGGTCGCTTCGACGACGCCGCTTTTCGGAAGCGTCCGGGCCAATGCGGACGATACTCAAACGAGGCTGCCTACCACCAACGCGATCGACTTCTCAGCATTGCTGTTGTTCTTCATGGTCTTCCATCTCCTCACTGTTTTACCTGCGTCGCGGTCTCCTTTAGACAAGCGTGCGACATCGTTCTGGCAGACCGCTACCCGCAGGCAATAGACGTATTGGGATGGGAGATTTATCGGAGCGGAAAAGAGCCGGATTCGCTCATGGAACTCCGATTGCTTCTACACGTTCTTTTTATAGATCTTCCAAAGTGAAAGGTCTGGTACTTCCGTTTCACTACATACCATGTCGGCTGATTTTTTCAGAGTGCCGGCCGGATCGTGCTAATCAACTGTCTGTCGGCTCGCCTCCATTCTTAACCGACCTCCGGGTCGATGATGTACAAATACCATCGCCCTTCTATCTCGAGATTTTTTCCAGCTCAAGCCCTTTTGTACGCGGCCCCATCAAACCGATCGCCAGCATCACGATGAACATCGCACCGGCGATGAACACGAACACGCCAGTCGTGCCGAAGTAGCGCAACACGGCCGCAATCAGAAAGGCCGTGAAAATCGCTGAAAAGCGGCTCCACGAGTAGACGAAGCCGACCGCGCGAGCGCGGATGCTGGTCGGAAACAGTTCGGTCTGGTACGCGTGATAACTATACGAAATGATGTTGCCGGCCAGTGTCAGGCACACCCCCAAGCTCACCAGCAGCACCGCACCCGATGCCTGACTGAACCACAACCCGCACACGATATTGACGCCGGCCATCACGACGATCACCGTCTTGCGCTCGAAGCGATCGCCGATAAACAGCCCGATGATCGGACCGATCGGCGCAGCCAACGCGATCACGCTCGAATACATCAGGCTCGTCGTGGTCGTGATGCCCTGCTTGATCAGCAGTATTAGCGCCTTATCTGGCGGGGCTTGGATGAAATTTCTACCTTTTCGCCTACCTTTTTAGAAAAATCCGCCTTTTGCCAATCCGCCCCGCGCGCCCCAGCCCCGCAGCGCCGCCGGGCCGCTTTCCCGGCCTTCCCTATAGGCGCGGCCCGCCTGGGCCGCCTGGCGCGCTCCTACAGCGCCGCGCGCGCCGCTTTCCGCTCCGCTGGGCTTATATATATTAGCGCCCCGCACAGTCCGGGAACTCCCTGACCGCGACGTTTGGCCCTTTCCGGGTAGCATATATATGCGCGCATTGAGCGTGATTACTTACTGCCTGGAGACCCGCAAATGAAGACCTTGAACACGCAGCAGCCTGTCGCCGACATCCCTGTTATCAGGGCAGAGCAACTTGAGCATCACGATCTGTACAGCTACACCGCCGAGGCATCCGAACTCGGTTGGCGTCCCGGATACGTGCCCGAGGTACTGGGAACGGACATGGGCAATGGGCAACCATTCAGGCTTGCCCACGCTGACGCGCAGCGCTTCATGTATCGGCAGCTTTTCGGTTGCATCAGCCTCACCGTATTCAACGACTGAAAGCAGTCAATCACTGCACCTGATTCTGTCGTCTGAAGTTCTAAGCACTCCTACTGACTCAAATAACCATCATGTTAGACAAACAGGCAATCCTGAACGAACTGCCCTATTTCACGGGCACCACGAGTTATTACCGCACCATGTTTGCGAAGGTGATCCTCACGGACGGCGCGCATTTCGTACGCGAGGCGTGCGACGCGTACTGGCTGATTGACGCGATCTGCACTCACCTGATCGGACGCGAGGCGAAGGATAACTTCGCATCGGTCAAGTTCGTCGTGAAAGACAGCGCGGGCGTTCTTACGCTCGATGATGGCAACGGCAACGTATTCGCGCAGCAGGAAATCGAGTACACGGACTTTCCGCTCGATTCGATCAACTTCTATGGCGAGCATGACGGGCTGCGTTGGGTCCTTCTGCTGCCCTCGGAACATTAACCAAAGGCGAATCACATGAAACTCATCAGTACAGCAGTCGTCGCCGCGCTCTCAATGGTCCCGCTGGTGCCGGGTGCCGCAGAGGCCGCGTGCCACTTCAACACCAATAACGCAATCGTTTGCGAGTCCCCAGAGTCTGCCGCGTATGCGTATCTGGCGTTCGGCAAAGACCGCGCGAAAACGGACATCGACTACAACCGCCAACTCATGCGGCAGGCTTACTGCGGTCGCCCGTTTGGGGACCGCTACGCCAGCGTCATGGTCGAGCAGATTGACAGCGGGCGCGTCGCTACACCGAGAGGCTGGGTTGAGGTCGTGAGAGTCGTCACCGAGGCTAATGACATCTATATCGTCGCGAAGCCGTACCTGACTGGCGTATGCGAGCCCTGGACCCACACCCGTCAGCCCCCTAGTGCCCCTTTGAGACTGGATGCACCGGTGGGCGAGGATAAAATGTACGGTGCGACACCATGAGCAAGGTCCTAGCGTTTCTTCTCGTCATCTTTTTCGTCGTTTCAGTCGCGAGAAACGGCGTGATCCTTGGCATCCTCTCGACCGTATCCGGGGTCATGCTCCTGATGCTCGCCTACTATGTCTGGTTCGTCCATCCCTCGGGGCTCCCGCTATGACTTTTGATCCACACACCGCGAAGCTGCTCAAGCCGGGGGAATACCAGTCCATCGACAACTGCCCCGGCCTGCGGCTGTGGGCAAGTGCCAGCAAGCACGCATGGATTTACCGGTACAACGACGCCGAGGGCCGCAAGCGCCAGATAAAGATCGGTGAGTGGCCCGCGATGCCGCTCGCCGACGCGATGCGCGAATGGGACCAGCTTCGTCAGGCACGTAAGGACGGCAAAGACCCTGCGACGGAAAAGCGCGCGGCGCGCGCCCAGTCCCCCGCACGGCCCGCTGACCGGAAACGCGATGCGCTGCCTACCGCGCCGTCACCCACGCCGGGGGAAATTCGCGCCGCGCGCCTGGCCGCGAACCTGACGCAGACCGCAGCCGGTGAACTGCTGCATACAACCTGCCGGACATGGCAGCAATGGGAAGCGGGCGACCGCGCAATGCACCCCGCCTTTTGGGAATTGTTCCAGCGCAAAGTTGGAGAGGTACAGATGCAATGAAAGACAAACCATGTTCATGGGACAAAGCGAAGCGCGCCCGCCTGCGCTCGGACTACAACGCGGCGCGCGCGACAGGTGCGAAGTCATTCCTGTTCGATGGCAGCATCATCCTCGTGGCGTACGCACAGTATCTCATCGCCTGTTTCGATAGGCAGGTTCCAAAAACTTGCCACCACTAATCAACGGGAGATAACCAATGACTAAAGTCAAGAAAGGGGATCGCATACGGCTGGTGGAAATGGGCAACGATCCCTGTCCGATTCCTCCGGGCTCCGAGGGCACCGTCAGGAGCGTTACGGAGTTCGAAGGCTGGGCTCAGGTCTGCGTGAATTGGGACAGCGGGCGCACGCTGAATCTGGTCGTACCGCCCGACAGATTCGATATCATCGCTGGCGCGTAGAATACGAACCAAACGAGGCTAGCTGAGAGATAGTCTGACGTCCGGCCAACATAAATAAAGCCCCGCAACGCACTCGTTGGCGGGGCTTTTCGATGGCAGCCCGTTAGGTCTTTGGTTGCGTCACTTGCTCAGGAGGGCTTACACCGCGAGTTTGTCAGTTGCTGCCGTTCGCGAGCTGTACGTCCTTGGAGATCGTCGTACCGTTTCGAAGCAGGGACAGCTTTACGCTCTGCCCGGCATGCGCTCTCAGGATTCTGAGGGCGTCCTGTACGTCGGAAGTCGGTTCGCCATTGATCGCCATCAGATAGTCGCCCTGGAAAATGTCGGCCTTGTAGGCTGGTGATCCGATGACGACAACCCGAACGAGCAGTCCGGAGTTCGTGCCGATGGTCCGATGCTGATCCCCGTTGAGCGGCAGCAGCGTGACACCGAGCACCGCAGGCTTCTGCTTTACCCAATACCCGGCGTAATAGTTCGCGCGATGGACAGTCATGGGAATAAAGTTCGTCGAGGTCCCGTAGCTCGTGCTGCTACCGAATCCATTCACATGGGTCGTGCCATACCCATTGGAAGCGTTTCCGCTAAACGAGGAATAAGTCGTCGAGGTGGTCGGCGTCACGATCGGGACGGCAACCGACTCGGAGCCCGCGTCGCCTGACGCCAGCACAACGATTTCAGCGCCCAGCTTGCGTGCCTGCGTTAGCGCGCTTGACTCCGCAAAGCGTGTCTCCCGCCCCTGAAACGACGATTCGCCCGCAAGCCAGTAGCCGTTCTCGGCGAGGCGCTCACTTTCGGCCTTCACATCGGTGGCATGGATGGTTTTGGGCTCGACGGCAGCTCGCGCGCCGACTTTTTCGTCGATCTGCTCACGCGACATGCCGTGGTAATAGTCGGAAAAGCCATTGGCGCAGCCCGTGAGAACGGACAGGCCGACCATCGAGGCCAGAAGTGTTTTTTTCATTGTGGTCCCCCGCGCGTTTGCGGATCAGTGTAGTTGGAATATAAGTGTGGCGGATATCTTACCGCGAGCGGGGTTCCCCGGAAAACCGCGAAGAACTTTTTTTTGGCAAAAGTCACTCGCACCGGAGTGCGGGAAAAAAAATTTAAAAGGGTTTAGAGAGTTGCCAACGTCGCAAATTCTGATGCAAAGTAAGTTCAAAGCGATGGACCAGTTGTATTTCGACAAGGTCACGGAAGTGTAAGTTGAGATTATGCGCGGCGAGGTGCTGAAAGCCATGCGTGCGCGCATCGCGCCGCGCATGCTCTAGCAAGGGCCGCCCAGCAAGGTGGATGCTCGCATAGCCGGGCGAAAAAGCTGTGGCTCGGCCGGATTTGTTTCCAAGAGAGGAGTGTAGAGAGGCGGTTACGGAGCGATTTTCGCAACGTAGTCCGTGAAAAAAAATTTTAAAGGGTCTAGGATTGCTTTCGGGATTCGGCGATTAGCGGAAGACCGAAAAGGAACGGCCCGTGGGAGCGGGCCGTGTTGTGTACCACACGCGATGGAGGTCGCCGTGAAGTACGTCGAAGCGGTTCTCTACGGCTGTCTAGCCGTCATCCATATCATTCACATCGTCATGCGTCAGTGATCCGCGGAAAAGCCGCCCGGTTCGCGCCGGGCGGTTAACGCGCAGTACCAATTTAGCACAATTGCGCGTTTGTCAAATACTTCGTTACAGGTTCTCGCGGCCTATCTGCCGCGCTCGACCAAAGCCGAGCGCGTCCGGCCTGCTATAGCCTGTGAACTTTATCTTCAGCCAGTCCTTCGTGCGACCGCGCTGATATGGCGCGTCGAGCCGCTTCGCAACCATTCCTTCGAGGTCGAGGTCCGCCACCTGCTCGAAGACCCACTCCCCGGCCCCAACGATGCCGTTCACACAGACGAGCGACGCGGTGTTCTCGAAGCTGTCCCGCAGCCTTTCCCTGCGCTCGCTAAGCGGTCGCTGCCTTATGTCGGCCTGGCCATCGGCCAGCATGTCGAACACGTAGAGACGCGCGGGATGCTCGCGCATCGCGGCGCGCACGCGCATAGGAACGGACGTGCGGGCTCGCGTCTGCAAGCGCTCGAATGACGGGCGCCCATCCCCATCATCGACCGTTAGCTCGGCATCGCACACGAAGTCGCCGCGCACCGCGGCCACCGCCGCGACGATGTCCGGGAAGGATGGATTCAGGCGGTTGCCCTGCCGCGTGATAAGGTCCACGACTTCCGCGCGCTTCCTGACGAGGCAGCGGAACCCGTCATACTTCAGTTCGAAGACCCAACCCTCGCGCGAGAAAGGTCGCGGCCAAAGCGTCGCGAGCATGAGGTCAGCCGCTTCTATCTGACGAATCTCGCTCACGCTGCCGACGCGGTCGTTTTTGCATCGATATAGGCGAGCTTCACCCACGCAAAGGCCAGCGGCCCGATCAATTCCTCTGAGCACCCGGTATAGGCACAGAAATGATCGAAGTCATCCATCGCGGTATGTCCGCGTTTGTTCGGTTCCAGCGGGACGGCTTCGAGCAGGTTTTCCAGTAGCTCGACGGGTTTCTGGTAGCACATGACGACCTCCGGAGGCGATCAACCTGCCTGAAGCAAGGCAGATTCCCGGTGGAAATCATAGTCCCCCAGCGTGCGCAACGTGTCTGCTACGCTTCTGGTTTACGAACCGTTGAGAACTGACACCATGAACAAGGGCTCCGTCACCCTCGGGCAAGTGGCGGCACGCGCGACGCATCTTGAAGTGGCATGCACACGTTGCGAGCGCCGGGGGCGTTATCGACTGACGAAACTGGTTGCTACGCTGGGCGAAGACTTCCCGATGACCGACCTCGGATCGGAGATAACCGACTGCCCGCGCAGGAATGAGACGTCTGCGAACGTTCGCTGCGATGTGTACTTTCCCGATCTGCCGAAGATCATGCACGGCGACCAGCCAGCGCGGCCGCCGATACGCGACGTGGACGACGCGGACGACTACTGACCTAGTCAGCGTCTTCGTTCAACTCGTCGGCGTGCCCATCATCTTCGCCATCGACAGAGCGGGATACCAACGATGACTGCCCGTTCTTATCGACCTTGTACATGCGCTTTTCGTCGCGTACCTGTTGACCGTGGTTGTCGCGGTCCTTCTTTTCGATGGTCACAACCACGGCGTCGGACGTGTCATCGCCGACCTCATACGATAGTTCCTGCGTCCCGGTCGGCGTGTTGCCGGTCATGATGGTTCCATCCGCGAGAACGCCGCCATCGCCGGGCACGACCTCGGGCGGGTCGGTGTACGGCGGATAGCTGACCGTCGAACCGTCTGCGCGTGTTTCGGTGACTTCGGCGCCGGTCGTCGGATTGGTGAACACTTCCACGGTGTCGGTCGTGGCCACGCCGTTCGTGGTTGTCGTCACCGTTTCAACCGATTCCGCGACGCGCGCGCCGCCAAGCGTCGTGATGACGGGGGGCGCGTCAACGATTGACGCCGAGCCGGAAGCCGGTGAGCCGTCGATGGTTCCGCTCACAGAGAACGCCGCCGATGCGCCGCCGTCGATCCGCGCGAGCATCGCGGATTGCAGCGGGACCGACACGCCTTGCGCGCTGTCGCTGCCGCCCCCACACGCTGTCAATGCGGCGCAAGACAACAGTGCGAGCAATTGCGCTGCGCAGTTTGCGTTCATGTCAGCGACCCCGTTTCTTCCTGCGCCTCTGCCGGTACTGCGAGCGCTTCATGGGCAAGCCTCGCGATGTCTTGCAGCGAAAGCGCAGACGGACTACCCGACGCGATATCCCCTATCAGGCGCAATGCCTCACGCAGCCGCGCGTTATCCTGCGCATGCTGCTGGCGGACTGCCAGGGTCTGCAAGCTGAGCCTCATTTCAACGGGTTCTTTTGGGAGTAGCTTTCGGGATCGCCGCTGGGGAATCCGTCGGATAGGCGGGCATGGTGGGCAGTCCCGCTGCCGCGTCGCCGCTCGGCGCGCTGACGATGAGGCGTAGCGCGGCGCGATATGTTCTCCATTCGGCCGGAACCTGAATCTGCTGCTCATAGCAGCGCAGCACGGTAATGTCCGATTTCCGCAGCGCAGCCATTGCGGCGTCCTGAAGCACCGCCCACGCCTCCCGCGCGTTGAACGCATCGATGGCTTCCAGCGTCGGCGCGACCAGCACGCCTTCGAGCACGGTGTAAGGCACTGCCCTGCTGGTCAGGGCGGCCATATACTCGTCCTCCGTGATCGCAAGCGCATGCACGCCGTCAGGCATCGGGTCAGGCGGCGGCGCATCCACGCTGTTCCAGAACGTAAAGATGGTGCCCGCATCGTTATATGCCGCGTATCGCTGAATCATTGTTCACTCCAGGTAATCGGCCCTTACTTCCCGATTGCTAACCAGCTCGCAAGGACGGCAGCCCGGTTTCCACCATTCGGGTTCCACCCGTTGATGTTGAATCCGTTTACTGTCGGGGAATTCCAGCCCGTCATCGCGCCCGCGCTGGTCATTTGAGCGGACGTGAAAACGGAGAACGTGGCGTTCGGCATCGGTGTCGGATAGATCACCGCCAGGTCTGCCGATGCTGACGTGGTAATCGTCCCCCATTGCATGACGAAGCCAAACGGGGTTCGCAGAAACCCGGGGTTGGTTAGCTGGCCGGTCGAGCCAATAGCCTTGATGGCGGCGAGTAACTGGCTGTTGTTGGTCTTCGACGGCGTCAGGCCAGCGGCAGTCACGACATTGATCAACTCCATCATGATCATGTTCATGAAATCCGCGTCGAGAATGGTCGGCGCGACGCCCGAGACCGGATTACCGTTGGTGAAATACCCCTGCGTACCGGCAGCCGCCGGGGTGGGCAACGTCAATACGGCAGAGGGTTGGTCGGTCTGGAACATGAGTTACGCTCCGATTCCCGTGTATTCGATGAAACACAGCGCGTAGTACGGCGGCCGGTTTTCAACGGCGGCCCCCGAGCCGGTGTTATTGGAGGTGGCGGTAATGCCGGTGCCCGCCGCATAGATGCCCAGACCGGTCGTAGCCGCGTTGATACTCAGGTTGGCGTTTTGCGCCTGAATGCCGATGCCGGTTGTGGCAGGCTGCATGGTGGTGCCGCGGTTCCACGTAGTGCCGCCACTCAGACCGGAACCGCCTGGCCCGTAGGAATAGACCTGGCTGGTGCCGTCACTCCATCCGTGTGCGTGGCCCGGATCGCTGACGCCATGCGCGTGCGGACTCTGCGAGACACCATGCGAATGCCCGCCATCGGCAATACTGTGCGCGTGGCCGGGGTCGCTAATATTGATGGCATGGCTGTGCGGCGGCAGTTGCGCGACGGTAAGAACGTTGGTGTTCAGGCCGCCCTGCGCGTTCGGCGCGTAAGACGCCCCCGCGCCCACGATGAACTGATCTTTCAGGTTCGCGGTGCCGTTGGTGCCATCGGCAAGCTGCCAGCCCGGCCCCCAGACCGACGCGATACTCGCGACAGAGCCGTGGTACATCTTTACTTCCCCGACGCGGAATACGTTGCGAAGCGTCCAGCGCGTGCTGGCGACTTTGCTGCTGCGATCCAGTGCGGGCGCATCCGGTATATAGGAGCCGCCGCCAAGCTGCTGCGCGCCGCCCGCGCTATCGAGCAGAATCCACGCACCGTAGACGGCATTCCATTCGAGGCGCGTATAGCCGACGACAATCTCACCGCCCGATAGCGCGGCAAGGTTGCCGCCCCAGATCGGTTTGGGCGCTACGGTGCCGCTATTCGGCGTGAAGGTCGATGCGCCCGTATTCGCGTGCGCGGCATTGAACGCGAGCACAAGGCCATCAGTCACGGACAGAACCGGCGCAGGGAAAGTCGCCGCATAAGCGTTGATCGTTCCGCTGTCGGAGCCGTAGTTCGCCGAGCCGGTCCCGACCAGGATTCGGATCGCCTGAACGACCTGGTTATACGTCGTTTTGGATGGTGTCAGCCCCGCCGCCGTCACGACATTTGTCAACTCCATCATCATCATGTTGAGGAAGTCGGCATCAACCACGGTCGCGGGTAGCCCGGTGCCCGGATTACCGTTGGAGAAATAGCCCTGCGTCCCGGCAGCGGCCGGAGCCGGTAGCGACGGAACGGCGCTGGGCTCGTCGATCTGGAACATGACGTGTCCTAGTGATAGGCCATATTGAGGATCGTGTGAGCGGGCTTGATCGCCTCCAGCTCACAGGAGAGAACGGCGTTGCCGAACGTTTCGAGCGGTTCGTCGGCGGATGACTCCCCGGCACGGAAATAAACCAGCGTGAGCAGCGGCGCGTTGACCTGCCAGGTAAATGCCCAGTCCTGCGTCCCGAGCGGAGCGCCCATCGCCTGCTGGCCGACGCGAAACGGCGTGAATTCCGTAACGGTGATCGCATAGCCGAGCGTCGCCGCGTAGCTGATGTAGTAAGCGATGGACTGACCGCCCGCGCCTGCGAAGCGCGCGACTACCTGACGCTGGCGACTCTGGAGATTCGGCGCAGGCCCGGCGCATGGGTCCGGCAAGCCGAGTGCGGATTCCCATTCCGGTAGCAGTTCAACGGCCGTCGCAGGAAACGCATCGACCAGCAGCGCGTTGTTGCGCTGCGCATGCCGCGCGAAAGTCGGTGTAAGGCATCCCATGACCCTCGTCATGACCGCCGATGGATCGCGCGGCCACGCAAGGCCGCGAGGCATCAACGCCTGAAGCGCCGACAGAAAATCGGCCGCCTGATAGTTGGGTGCGCTCATGGCTACGTATAGGTAATCGTGCCGAGCACCGGCAACTGCCCGATGGTCCCGACGATGTTGGCGACAGGCGAGGTGATGACGAATCCGGCGGTCCCCGGAATGGCGGCGATGGCCGTCTCGATATACGAGAGATCCACGACTCCGTTCTGGCCGCTGCCGGGCTCGCCGAGCGGCGAGCCATAGGCGACGAAAACGCCCGAGATAGCGTCTGCAATCTGTTGCTTGGTCGCCGCGGGCAGCGTCGAGATACCGCTGATGGTGAAATTGATGACATCCTTCGTCGGCGCGACCACATAGACGAGCGCGGTAACCGGGCGCAGCGGATAAATCCAGTTGGCGACCGCAAGCTGATCACCGGTCGCTACCGGCGTGCCGCGCGTCTCCTGCGATGCCACGCCGTTGATGCCCTGGGGGAAGCCGCCGTTCGCGGCCTGCGTGATATCGAGCATCGGATAGACGACCACCGTACCGGCGCCGAAGCCGCTGCCGTTGCACCACGCGCGCGTTACGCCATTGACCTGCATCGCCCATGTGACGTAATCCGACTGCGCGCCGCCCTGCGGCACGTTCTGATAGGCGTTCAACATGCGCGCGCGCAGTTCTTCGTCGGGCTCAACGTCTGCGCCGCCCGTAAACGCGGTCGTGACCGTACCGCTCGCTGTGATCCCCGGAATGGCCGTACCCAGCGTCATGACCGTGCCAACAGCGCAATTGCCGAATGCGCCGGACGCTCCTGATGGATCGGCATTGGCAGCGGCGTTGACCGTCACAGAGCCGTTCGTTACCGTCGCGGCAGAGGTCGTCGTATAAGCGACGCCGTCGCCTGCGCGTACCAGCGGCGTACCGCTCGGCAGCTCGACGCCTTCCTGCGTGCCGGGAAAGGTCACCTGCCCTGGCACCGCCAGCCCGGCCTGCGTCGCCGGTAACCGGTGGACGTTTTTCAGCGCGGCCCACGCTTCGAGAAATTCATCGGTCGCGGTCGCCGGGTTCGACTGTTTCGCGATCCAGTCCGTGTATCCGTATTCAAGCTGTGCGAGGCCCGCGAGCGCCGCGCCGAGAACCTGAAGACTTGAAAACCGCAGCAGTGGGTCGGAGCCAGGCAGGCCGGTCGAAATGTCAACGGCGACCTGATTGCGCAGTTCGGTCAGCGTTGGGCGGGCGAATGGCATGTCAATTCAACCCGCGTTGGCTGCTGACGACAGGCAAAAAAAAACCGCCCGAAGGCGGCTTGCGTGTAGCGGCGAGGTGTTTCATTTGATCGCATCCCATGTCCACGCGTAACGGCCCGTCGCGAGCGTCGTACCGTCTTGCTTGATGGCGGCAATCTCCGCGCCGAGTACGGACGCGCGGACCCACTGCACGTTGATAACGAACTGCCCGACGACGCCGTCATCGAGCATCCATTGCAATGCTTCGCAGAGGTATTCAAAGGCGCGCTGCAACGTCTGGTGCGTCTGCTTCGCACGCCTCAGAAGCCAGATGCGCGACCCAATCCGCACATCCGAGTCGGCCCACCAGCCGCGTGGATCATTCGAGCCATCAGGAATGACATCGCCGGGCTCTGCCAGCCGGTCTGAAAAAATGCTGATGACGATTGCCGTCTGAAGATCGTTGCCGGTAGCGAGCACCGGCCCGTTCATCGTCCAGTCGCCGTGATCGTTGACGGCATCCCAGGAGATAGTTGCGTCCATGATTTATTCCGGCTGGTTCGGCGGATTCGTCACAACGGTGCTGCTGCCGCCCTGAACGTTCGTGACGTTGTGGTTGTGACCGTCATAGGTCTTGCGCATCGACTCCATCGTTTTCGTGTTACTGCCGGAGTTGTCCTGTATATCGCCCGTCGAGCTGACCAGCGGCGTATCGAACTGAACACCGCCGGGCGCGACGACCTTGTACACACCCGAGCAATTGCAGGTGACGTTCCCCGCATCGTTGACCGTAACGTCCTGCCCTTTCGCGTCGATCACAATGCCGCCCGCAGCGGTCAGGTAGACGCTCTTACCGTCCTGGCAATAGAGCATCGTCTCGCCCGGCGCGAGCCCCTTCGGACGCGAGGGCTGGTGGTTGCTTGCGAACACCACGCCTGCGGTACGATCCCCCGCGACGTGCAGCAGCAGCACATCGGAGCCCGCAGGAGGGTTCGAGGTCAGGCCAAATTCCGCGAGCCGCACGCGATCCGCCGTTTCAAGGTCATTCAGCTTGACCTGCATTTGCTGCACCGTTGCCGAGTCATCCACGCTCAGCACGCGAGCGCGCCAGAACATCATCTGCACGCGCCGGAAAACCCGCTCCGCGATCTCGTTCATGGCGTGCCCCCCAAGCCGCCGCCGGGGAAGAACGACTGGTTCTGGTCGGGCGCCTGCGGATACAGCAGGAGCGGCTCGGGATTGAACGCCTGCGGAGGCATGAGTAGCAGTTCCGCAGTCGTGCCTTTGCGCAGATCGCGCCGGTAGGTCACATCGGCAATCGTCCACGTCTGCGGGCTCAAGTTCAGCCCCGGCAGATCGAGCGGCACCAGCGTATTCGGCGTCCACAGCTTGCCCGCCGAATCGCGCCATGAATCGGTCGTGACGCGGACCTGAAACGAGCGGCCAATGCGCCGGACCATTTCCCAATGCAGACGCCTCTGCGCGATATCAATGGTCCCGTGCGGGCTCTCCGACACAATCGCGCGATAGCGAAAGCGCTGCACACCGGGATCGCTTTCGCGCGACAGCAGGTTGCCGCCATCGCCCTGATCCTTCAGGCTGTCGATGCTCATCAGCACCGCGTCATAGTCTGAAAAGCGGCCGTCCATCGCATACACCGCGCTCGCGGCGAGCACATTTACGCCCTCAGTAAATCCGCATGCCGCCAATTCCGTTCCCACCTTCGACAGCAGCAGGCTTCCATCGGCCTGTTCGTACAACAGCAACTGCTCATGCCTGCACAGCCGTTCGAGCACGCCGTAGATGGGCTCGCCGACCATAATGCTGATCGCGGGAATGATGTCGCCAGGCGACGAGCCCTCGGCCAGCCTCACCGGAATGTCGTAGACCGCGCACAGCTGCTGCGCAATCGCGAGGATCGGAAAGTCCTTCATCGTGCCGCCCGACCATTTGGCCGAACAGTCAACGAGGTCCTGGCACTTGCCGCGCCCCGTGATGCGTACCGTATGCTGGGTCGCGGTATAGCTCGGCATGTAGCGGTCAACGAAGCCGCTCAGCACAAGGTCAGTGCCGAGATAGACCTGACATTCGTCGCCGGGGCTGGCGACGAGAGAATTCCTGCCCGGCATCGGCTCGGTGAACTCGACTTCGAAGTCGCCCGGACAACGCTCAATGCCGCGCGATACGCGTACGCTTGTCCATCCGGCGATGCTGCGCGAATTGGTCGTCGTATAGCTCTGCGAGCCCGCGCTGCCGCGTGCGAGGTTCGCTGACTGCCGCGCCCCCGTGTTGTCCCGCCAGAAGGCGGGGCCGGTATTGGCAACGGATACGCCGACGCCCTGGGCGGACATGCCGCCGCCCGCGCTGCCGCGCCGTGTCGTTGAAACGACCAGCGTGAGGTCATCGGGATTACGGAACCCGGTGGGTGGCGTAGACATCAGCTTGCCAGCGCCTGAAATGACGGCGGGCAGAACGCCGGATGGCGCGGGTTGATCTGCTGCGTTAGCTCCGGCTCGCGCGACGCGTCGCGATAGATGCGCAGTGCCAGCGCCAGCGAAGGGAGCGACCTGCGGAACTGGAACGTGGCGATCACCGACAGGTCCGCGCCGCGCGCCGCCAGATCGGTGCAGACCGCCTCGCGCAGCGCACGCAGCGCGGCATAGCTGTTGTCGTCGCCCGCATCGCCCGCAATGGTGATTTCGTCATCGAACAGCGCCGCTGCGTCCGAAAGCACGGTGTTAGCGTCGTTCTGCGAGGCGGGCTGATAGGTCGTGAGCGTAGCCGCGAGCTGCGCCAGCGCACACCGTCGCAGCAGCGCCGCCATCGCGTCCTGTGCCCCCTGCATGCAAGCGCCGAACGGACCTTGGGCTCTGATTGGCGGCGGCCGGAACCGGCAGAGCGACGAAACGAGCCGCACCGCATCGGCCGGATCGCTGGCCGTCTCTGCCAGCGCGCCCGTCAGCGTCTGCGCGGCCGCGCTCAGCGCTGCGGCGTCCGAAGGATTCGCAGCGGCCACCTCCAGCGCATCGCCCGCGCTAACCACAGCGGCGCGCGCCATGCTCGCCGCCACCAGCAGATCATTCGCGGTTGCCTCGGGCCGTGCTGTCGGATTCGCCCCGCCCGTGTATCCGTAGTTCGCGCCCCCGAAGAACCGGCCGAAGTTGCCATACAGAGCCGAGACCGCGCCGATCACCGATTTGACATCCCCGATTGCTGTGACCGCGATCTGATACCAGCCGACCGCCGTCGCAACGTACTGCTGGATCGTGGCCGCGCCCCCGATGACCAGCGTTGCGGCGTTCCTGGCGAAATCGAGGTCCGCAGCGATACCGACCGGCAAAGCCTTGGTGAAAACATCATCGGCCGTCGATGTGCTGCTGGCCGGATTGATGCGCAGCCCGGCAAGCATGAATACGAACTTGACCTCGATCACACGGCCCGCTTCCAGCGCTTCGGAAAACTCGACGGACAGGCAGACGACGTTATCAAACCCGCCGAAAGTCGGGTGAACCATCCTGTTCGCGCCTCGCGCGACGCACAGCGCGAACAGGCGATCGCGCTGCGCGATGACCGGGCCGCCCTGATAGATCAGGCTGTCTTCCACCAGATAGCCGTTCACTTCCCAGCGGTTCGGCAGGCGACCCATGTCTTCCAGCCACGCACCCTCGCGAAACGGATATTCGTGTACCGCGTAGCGGCGGCCCGCGACGGTACGCGTCGCCTCTACCGCGAAGGGGAGCCCGCCGTAGGACGCCTTCAGCAGACGCGGCGTCCAGCCTTCGGGCGTCCCACCCAGCAACGTCGAGACATCGCCTGCGAGATTGGCCGCGCCCTGTGCAACGCCGCCAATACTACCCGCGACACTGAGCAGGTTCGTACCCACCCGCACAACCGAGTTGCTCACGGCGTTGCTCCATAAAGGATGTCGGTCGATACCGCGATGCGCGCCGGGATCGGCTGCCCGTTCGCGGTCGCTTCAACCCGCGTACCCGGCGTCGCGTTGTGCACGTTGACGGTCAGCGTAGGCGCGGCCTGCTGCATCGCGGCCACGCGCGCGCCCTGCGCATCGGCTGCCCCAGTCGGCGCGGGAGTGCCCGCAGCAGCCTCAGAGGTGGTTGCTGGTGCAACGGCGAGAGTCGCGCCGAAGTTCGGGCCAAGCACTTTCGCAATCGCTGCGGCTTGCGCGGCGCGCCTGATCTTTTCCTGCTCGATGTTGCCGGGCCGCTCAGCGTTTTCCGCATAGATCGCCGCCGCCGTTCCCGGATCGTTCGTCTGGGCCATCGCACGACCGGCTTTCTGCGTCAGCGGGTCGCCCTCCTGAGTTTCGCGCACAGCAAAGGCCAACTGTTCTTCGAGGCTCGATCCGTGGATATCCCGGCCGTACCACTTCTTGTAGAGCGCCTGGCGGGCCGTGTCCCACTGGCCGATGCCGTAGTGGCTTCCATTCACCGCTGCCGGGTTATAGCTGCTTTCCTGGAACAGATTGGCGGCGACGCCCATCGCGCTGCTGGGGCTCAACCCGTCCTTGATCAGAGTCGCAACGACGTGTTTCGACAGCCCGCTTGTCGCGGCGTTGGCCCCGGTCATATGGTCCATCGCCAGCCCCATCTTGTCGGTAAAGACATCGAGGACGTTGTAGTTTTCGTTCTTCGTTAGCGACTTCTTCGCGTCGTTGATCTTGCGCGTGTTGCTTTGGGTATCGTCGGCCATCGTCTCCCACAGGTGATGCCACCATTCCTTGACCGTATCCCAATGCGTGACCAGTTCATAGGTGCCGAACGCCAGCGTCGCAATCGCCGTAATGACCAGCCCGATAGGGTTGAGCACGGCGAACGCGCCAAGCTGCGCGAGCGCGAGGCCGAGTCGTAGAACGTCCGAGATCGGCCCGGCGAATGAAAACAGCAGCAGGCCAGCAAGGACGCCCTTCAGGCCACCCACAGCGTTCCAGGCTTCGGTAACGTCACTCCTGAACTTGGCCCAGTCGATACTCTTGAGCCATTCGGCGATCTGGCCGACTGCCGTCGCGAGTTCCGTTGCTATATCCACGCGATGATCGTCAAGCCAGTTCGAAAACCCGTTGACCAGCGGCTCGACGACCGGAATGAGGTGTGAGCCGATGGTATTGGCGAGCCCTTCCATCGAGCCCTTCAGGGCTTCAACGTTGCGGTGAAACTGCGCGCCCTTCTCGATGTCCTCATCGGACTGCAACAGACCCTTGCGCGCGGCCCCCTCGCGGTCCATCCCGTAGGTGTTCTGCGTGACCAGCGGCAGCAGCGCATCCATGTGCAGCATGCCGAGAAAATTGCGCCGACCGTACGCGTCCATCTGGCTCGCCTTCGCAAGCACCTGTTCCAGCACCTTCTGGTAATTCGTCACCTTGCCGCTGATCGGGTCCGTTTCGACCGCAATGCCCGCGTTCTGAAGCCGCCCAAGCGTCTCGGGGTCCATGCCGTAGGCGGCCGCGCGCACCGCCATCTGTCCCTGTGCCCAGGCGTTGTCGAACGCTTCGGCCGATACCCCCGCCATCTTGGCCGCGTAGTGCCATTTGGTCAGGCTCTGCTGGTTGACGTCGAGCATCTTCGACGTCATGTTCAGCCCGAACGCGAAATTGCCGAACTGATTCGCCAGCGCCACGACGCCCGTTGCCGCACCGGGCACCGTCAGCCATTGCAGGACTTTCGAGGTCGTCCCCCCAGCGTTCGATACTTCGCGCAACCCCTTCGACAGCATCGCCAGGCTGTGCCGTCCAACTTCGCCGAGGCTGCGCATGGACTTGACCGTCATCGCAGCGGGCTTGCTGATGCCCGCGAGCGATTTGTTGATGGCGGTGATCGTCTTGCTGGCGTTATCGACCGCGCTGATTACGATCTTGAACGTGTCATCCACGGCGGGCCGCCTTGTTGATCAGTTCGGCATACCGGTAGTATTCGCGCACCTCGCTCCACTTCAGCGCCTTCACTTCACTGGGCTGCCAGCGCCAATACTTTTCCATCAGCTTCACGATCAGCTCCCAGTTTCCTGGGAGCCCGCCGCGTTTCCCTCCGGGTCATCCGCAGCGGGCGGCGAGACCCAACGCGTCATGTACTGCATCGCCTGATAGAAGTCGCTCACGCCGATCCGGTTCAACACCGGCTGCGGCACGCCCGAGACAAGGGCAATGAGAAACTTCATCGCGTCGATGGCGGTTTCCTTCTGCGTGCGCTTGACGAACTGCGAGAGCTGGTCAACGTTCGGCTCGTGCAACTCGAGTTCCGCGTACACGGTGCTGTCGCCGCCGTCCTTGCCGCTCATCGTGACCGGCCGCTTGAGCGTAATCGTCAGTTCGTCGGGTATCGGGGCTTTTGTCGAATCGGCCATCGCGCTTAGCTCACGGTAACGGTTTGTTCGGACACCTGCGGGCCTTCCCACTTCACGTCAAACTTGGCGTCTTCCGTATCGACTTCCTGCGTCTCGGTCGTTCCCATGTTGCGGCCAAAGACCACCTTGCCATTCGCGAGCGCAAGGACAATCGTCGAGTTGCGCATCCGGTTGAAGTCGTACACGGTCAGATCGCCCGCATCGCGGATCGACATCGAGATCGATCCCGTCACCGGCGTTTCCTTCCACCCGTGGAAACCATCCATGCCGAGCAGCGATTCACGCTTGACGGTAGACGGCGAGTATTTCGCGGCACCCTCGATCTGGTGGGTTACGCCATCCACCGTGACATGAGCAGTACCGGCAATCAGATTGCTCGACATGATGTTTTCTCCAGAAATAAAAAAAGCCGCCCGAAGGCGGCTTTCCTGTGACGGCGGAACTGTTACGCGTTAGCTGCGATGGGCGTGGCCGTGGTGATGATGGTGATGGTGGTGGTGATACGCGGCGGCATTCGCCATTACCGGCAGCAGCAGCGCGCCGAGCAGCAGAAGGGTTCTCATCCGGTTTCCTTTAAAGGTTCTTATTGAAGGCGGAACTGCACCAGTACAGCGAACGTGCGCATCTGGTTGACCGGCGTACCGGGCCACAAGATATCCACGCGATTCGGATTGGTGGTGTTCTTCGAAACGACCACGTTCTCGGCGAACGCATCGGCGTTCTGCACGTAGCCCGCATCCTGCCGTTCCTGATACAGCGCAACGACCTCGGCTTCGATAGTCGCGGGCGTCACGAGGCCGGAATTCGCGGCGGGTTTCGAGCCGCTGTCCGCCAGCTTGCAGCGCCCGAACTTGGACGAGAGCGTGGCTTGCAGCGTGCGGATTTCCAGCATCAACTGGTACATCGTTTCAACTTCCAGATAGCTGTCGTCCGCCACGCCCTGCGTGTTCTTCTGATACGTGGTGACGATGTTTTCCGTCATGACGGTGCCGTCCTGCGCAACCGTAAATGTCGAAATGCCGTCATACAGCAGCGTTTCGCGCACGCTGTTGATGAACTGCGACTGCAAGGGCGGGGCGAACACGCCAAGCAGCGGCAGCCCCTGCAACGGAATGCCGGGATCGGCGCGCACGCTGACGGCGGCCTGCGCGGCGAGCGCCGATGCCCAGGCCCAGCTAGGCGTCGGGCTGTCGTAGAAGCCGAGAATCGATTCGTGCTGGTTATTGCGCGACTGCCCGAGCGTTGTGAGTCCGCCGAAGGTCGCTGCGTACGCCATGAAAGCATGGCCGTACAGTTGTTCGTTAAAGCTCCACCGGCCGGTCTGGTCGTTGAGAAACAACTCCAGCGCCTGCATCGAGGCCGTATCGGTATAGGGCGATACGATGAAGTCAAACGTCATGTTGCCGAGGTTGCCGAGCGCGGTCGTCAGCGTAGGGTTGGTCGCCCCGTTCGCCATCGGCGTGATCGTGTAAGTCAGATCCGCAGGCGTCGCCTCGCCCCCTGCCGTACCCAGATGGTTCAGTCGAATATCAATCTCATTGCCGCACAGCCCGTTGTTGACGGCCGTCAGCGTCACCGTGGCCGTCGCGACTGAAGCGGTTACCTGCATTGACGGAATCGCATTGACCGCCGCGGTGACTGCCGAGGCGATGTCGGACGGCGTCTGCCCGGCCTTGACCGGCACGCTCGCAAGCTGACCGCCGATATACAGCGAGATCGTGCCGTTGGCGCTCGGCGGCGTATTGAAGGTGATCGTGCCGACTGCCGGGGTCGAGCTGACTCCATCCGCGAGCGGCAGATACCAGACCTCGCCGAAGCTGTCGTTAAGCCGGTACGCTGCCGTCATGACCGCGAGCATCGAGCCTTCCCCGCCCTGAATGGTCGCGTCGCCAACCCCGCCGGAGATAATCGGCACATCAGGCTTCGCGATCCCTTCCGCCGTAATCTGCCCGATGAGAAGCGCGCGCTGGTTGGCCTGCGCCGTATTCGCCTGCGTGTTATCCAGCTCGAAGAACGAGCCAGGCAGGCGCAGGCCAGCCGGAATGACCTTGAACGGTACGTTAGTCATTGCGTTCCCCTTGGTCTTCGCCCTCGTCTACTGCCCCTTCACATTCCCCGGCAGCGGCAGCGGTATCAGGCGCGGGGCTAAAGACTTGCACTACGTCGCGGTCGTTGAGCATCTTCGTCCAGAAGATGCTGTCATCTGGCACGTCGATGCCCTCGGGCGGCAGGAGTTGTTTGGTGAGCGGGTCCCTCACGCAAAGACCCGGTGCAGGTTTGACGCGCATGGTCGCTCCTATGATGGAAAGTTCACGGAAAACTCCGGTTCGACAGTGCCGGGGGGTTGCTGAACCGTTACATCGATGCCCTGCAACGGCGTACCCAGCAGCGGATAGAAGTCATCCACCGCCTGTACAAATTCCACTTCGAACGTCATGACCAGTTCCGCCATCGGCATTTCGCCTTCGGAGCTGGTATTCAATTCGGTGTGCACCGCCTTGAACTGCTGAATACGCTGGCTGCCATCCGCGTTCGCCTGCACTGCGGGGTTGCCGATAATGTTCTGTTCGATCTGCTGCTTCAGGCGTTCGGCCGCCGCGCGCGCGACGCGCGATCCGGCGTCTCCGGTCTGCGCGGGTGCCTTGGTGCGAGCGATGATCTGGATATTCGTCGTGACGTTGAACAGCGGCGCATTGCGGCCCAGCGAATGCTTTGACTCCGTACGCCAGTCCACCAGTACCCACGGATAGGCAGTCGGCGCAGTCGGCCAGTCGTACGGCGAATAAACCGAGGCGCCTGCGTCCGTGGCATTGACGAGCGCCGCCACGAACGCGTCTCGCAGTTCGGTGCAGGTAGTCATCGATTGAACCGTCAGGGTTGGGAAATCAGGCTGAGCATCAGCTTCGCGGCACCCCGGCTATCGGCGCGCGGCGCCTCGCGAACAACGTAGGTTGAATTAACGCTGGGAACCACCACCGTATCGTTCTGAAGCGGTGGCGAGGGAAACTGCGAAAGCTGCACGCCGAGGATCGCGCTGACCTCAGTTACGCCGACCGTCGAATCTTCGAACTCAACTTCGCGCAGGAACGCATCGGTAAAGACAGCCGTAATCTCGAACGGCTCGCCCGCTTGCGGCCTGTAGGTAACCGGCTCGCCAAAGATCGCGATCTGCGGCCCGATCACTAGCGAGTCCCACATCGTCGGATCGCCCTGGGCCGCAGGCGTGAGCGCGCTAAGCATCAACTTCGCTGCGCCCCGTCCGTCGATACGCGGCGCTTCGCGCACTACGTACGTGGCATTGACACGCGGTACGAAAATCATGTCGTTCTGCAACGGCGCTGCCAGCCCCAGCGACTCAAACTGGCAGAGCCGCACGCCGAGGATTGCGCTGACCTCCGTAACGCCCGTCGAGCCGTCATCAAACATTTTCACGCGCAGATAGGCATCGGTGAAAACGCCCCTGATCGCATACGAGCCGCCCGACTGCGGCATATAGGTAACCGGCTCGCCAAAAATCGTTTGCTGCGGCCCGATCACCAGCCGGTCCCAGAACTGCGGGCGACGGCCCGTGATCGCAACACCGGGCGGCACGACCATTGGCGCGGCATCGCCGACCGAGCCGCTGATCGCGTTGCCGAGCAGCGCGCGGATGAATGCTCCCGACGCAATCAGGTCATTCGCGCGCGCCGCGCTCGCGTTACCGGCCAGCACCTGCGCCATCGTTACGCTACCGGCCGCGCTGCCCGCAGCAACGCCTGACAGTGCAACCGTGATGACCGCTGCGGGCGCACCCGGAATCACAGCCGAAACCGCGCCTTTGATCGCCACCGGCCAGCCTAGCGCCGCGACGGCGCCGGTCACGCCGGAGAGCGCAAGCCCGGCGACAGCGGAACCGGGCGAAGCCGTGACAGTGCCTGCGCTCGCACTAGCGGCGCTGCCGGTCAAGCCTTGCGACGGCGTGACGACAGCCGCGATGCTGCCGGTATGGCCTGCGCTAACGCACCCACCCAGCCCGCGAATTGGCGCGATGACCCCGGCGCTGCCCGCTGCGCTGTTGCCGGTGAGCACCTGCGTTGCCGTGATCGTGCCGGAACGGGCCAGTGCGAGATTGCGGCGCACCGCGAGGGTCCGCGCCGCTGCAAGCGCGCCGGTCGCACCAGCCCCGATGCAGCCGCCAAGCATCTGCCCCGCGATGAGGGAACCCGCACGCCCGACTGAAACCGCGCCGAGCAGATGCGGCGCAACAACCGGTACGCCGACGCTGCCGCTCGTGGCCTGAGCGCTATTGCCCGACAGGGCCAGGCTCGTTACGCTGCCTATCGCGCCGTGCAGCCCCGCCGACTTCACGCCGGAAACTGCTTTCTGGCGCGCTGCCGCGACATGGCCTGCGAGGGCCGCGCCCTCATTGCCTGCCAGTGGAGAGCCGCCGCTGATTAACCCGGTTGAACCGGTGGCCCTGCGGCCCGTGAGCCCTTGCGTGGGAGTTGCCTTCCCGATCGTCGCCGCCGAACCTACGCCAGCAAGCGCGGCCGGAACTACTGCGGGCGCTATGGTCCCGCACAGGCCGGACGAGGCGCAGCCCGACAGCAGCACCGATGGACTCTCTCCGGCAAGACCGCCGATGCTGCCGGTGGCCGAAACGCCTGATGCGGCAAGCGCGCAAACCGCTGCGACGCTGCCGATTGTGCCCGTGCTGGCGCTTGGCGTCAGCGCGGCGCCCAGCGATACGCTTGCCGATACGTTCCCTGCTGCGCCCGTTGCCGTGTTGCCCGTCAGCGCATCCGCGAGGTTTGCGGGAATCCGCCCCTCGGCAATCGCCCGGTCGGAGATCGCGCCAAAGCCGAGTGCCATGATGGTCGCTGCCTATCGCACGGCCACGCTTTTCATGCGGGCGGTCCCTGCGAGGCATGGCATATCACGCACCCTTCTTCTTTTTGGGCGCGACCACGCGCGCCCCGGTGAGGCCATCGGCTAGCTGGCCCTCAAGCGTTTCGATACGGTCGAGCAGGGCCAAAATCGCCTCGTGGTGCAGGGCTGCCGCAATGCCTGCTACATCAATTGTTTTGACAGTCTCTTCCTTGTTCTTGTCCGGCCTTACCTTATGCACGTACTGAGTCCCCATCGCGCGCTCGACATCCTGCGCCATCAAGCCACATCCAGGCGCATGACCATCCGTACGCTCCCACTCATAGCCACCCATCTGACGCATTTTAGTCAGGGGATCGGCAAGCCTGCGGACGTTACTCTTGACTGCGATATCGCTCCCAGTCTGCCATCCACCAGGCGCATACCCGACGCCGTTATTGCGGAATATGAAACCGTGGCCACCAGAAGTGTCAGTGACCGTTATCTGACACTGAGTGTACTGCCCGACTAGTTCAACAAGAGCAATCGCGACGCTTTGGTTGCGGCCGTCGAGAGCCATCTGGTATTCGCCGCCGTCATTGACTGCACCCGCTGTTCCGCTCGCGTTGACGTTGTGCAGAACCTGCACAAAGGGGCCGTTGGTCTGGTAATAGTGGGTATATCGGTTTTTGGCATCAAACAGTAGGAGATTCTGATCACCGGCGATGCCGCTGTACAGGTTGATCTGACGCAGACTGCCGCCATCGCCAAACGCCTGTAAGTACGGGGAGAAACCGTCGGTCGCCGTTGGCGGGTAGAAACGGAGTGCGCTAGTCGCGTTTCCGCTGGCGCTCCGCATCTGCACCTCGCCGTAGTTTACGACCCCCTGCGTGTTCAGTGCCCCACCCAACTGTAGGCCACCACGCATAACAGAGTTGCCGCTGTCGCCTACCTGAAAGTTCCAGTACGTGTTGGTATGGTCAACAAAGCCGATACCAGACGCAGGCTGCCCTGCCGTACCCCATGCACCGATATAGCCAAATTCGTTTGCGCTGGCGTCCAGAAATATGACGTTGGCGGCCCCCTTGAATGCCAGGTTGTTGGTTACGGTGCCGCCGCCGATGGTCGCAGCGCCGTTAGGCAGTACCGGAACGATGCTTGAGGCGACCAGATCAAGCCATACCTGTGCCGGGCCAGCGCCGAGATTGATAGCGCTACCCGCGTTGCTCGATGCAAGGATCGTCGTGCGCGTCAGGGTCGATGCCGCCGAGTAGGTGCCGACGCCGGTTTCCCAGTCAGTCGGATTGCCGCTCGCGTCGAGCACCTGTAGCGCGTAGTAGACGATATCGCCCACGGAGCAGACCGACGAGAACGGGCGGAAGCCCTGCACCGCTCCGGCCAGTGCGAGCGGCCCCGTGCCGGTCGTCGTCGTCGCTTCCTTGACGCGATCCGCTATCTTCAACGCCATGATGCTGCGCCCCTTACGAGAGTTGCAGCAGCGCCGTACCGGGGGCGTTGACCGGCATCGTCAGCGTAAGCGTCCCGGCAGTGATCGTCTGCGCGCCGAACGTGTAGGACGCCACAGCGTTCTTGCCCGCTGCCGTGCTGTTGTACAGCAGCATGCAGTCGAATGCCGTGGTAAGGGTGACGTTCGAATAGACGATATTGGCCGAGGGTGTGACAAAGGCGCTCGTGCCGCTGGTCGTCGGTGGCGTGTTGAATGTCACCGGCACGCCGCCCGCCGCGTAGTTCGCCCCGGCGACTTCGCCGGTCGATCCGTACGCGGTCGTCGCCGCGCCAATCGAGCTGCCGGTAACGTAGAGCGCCGCCTTGAACGTATCGGGCGTATTGGCCGCCCGGACCACGGACGGGCCAAACGCATGCAGGCCGTTGAGCAAGTCCTGCTTGAAGCTGGTACACATCGCCTGGGCGTTAGCAGCCATGATGGACTCGCAAAGGATTAGCCGCCGAGCAGCGCAGCGAGCGCGTCGGCGGTGAGGGGTTGCTTGAGAATCACATGGGCGCTGCGGTGTACGATTTCGTCAGAACCGGGCAGGCGATACTCGATCCAGTGAGAACGCTCGTTGTCGTCCTCAAAGTCGCCCTCTGTCCTGACGAGATCGGCTTCATCCATGTCGCCGTGAATGGTCGTAACGGTCGCCATGCTTACGCCTCCGCGCGACCGCTGAGCAGCACTTCCGGGCGGGTACAGATGTGCAGCGGGTAGCTGCTGACTTCCATCTTCCACCACTCGTTGCGGTCGCGGTCCATGATTGGCACGACATAGATCGGCTTGCCCGGCGTGTTGACCCACTGGAACGATTCACCGGGAGCCAGCGCGCGGCGGAAAATGCCCGGCGCATTCAGCGGGAAGAACTTCACCTTGTCATCGGGAATCTTGATGGTGGTGTTGTCATCCGAGCCGCGATAGTTCAGCCAGCGGATACCGCCGAACTCAAAGAGGGAGAACGCACCGCCCGAGTTACCGCCGCGAATCTCCGAGGCGTCGGACCAGTTGACGAACGTACGGATTACGTCCGGGTGATTGACGAAGGCGTCGTAAAACGCATCGCCAGCGAGGCCGATGACTTTTGTCGAGGGCGTGAACGCTCCCTGCGCCTTGCGGGCCATCGCGCGCGTAATCTGGTTGCACAGCGGCCGAAGGGTATTCGCGGTGCCCGCCGAGAGATTGAACGCGTACTCGGCCGCCTGCGTGATGCCGAATTCCTGGAACCAGTTGTATTTGATCGTTCCATCGTGGTCCGTAAAGAGCCCTTGTACAGCGGCGAGCCGCTGGAACTCCCACGTGTATTCGATGTTCTTCAGCAGCCCGGTCGGCCCCGCGAGGCGGCGGGCGACTTCCGACTGCACCTGCATCAGCTCGGTTTCCGTACCGAACTGGCGGATGTTTTGCAGTTCGTTCGCGTAGATCGTATCGGCGTGCCGCAGGCGCGGAACGTCGAAGTAGCGAGCGGCGCGCTTTTCAGTCACGCGCTGCTGGCCTGCCTCGCCGCGCTCGCTGAAAGGCACGACGATGAGTTGCCCCTGCCGCTGCTCGACGACCAGCGCCGTCGTGCGGATCGGGTCATCGTCAAAAATGTTCATTTCCCCGAGGGCGAGCGGCTGATACGGATACTTGTCTACCGCAGCCGTCAGCGTGATCGTCGTGAACGGGTCCTGATTGAAGATATCGAGCGAGGCCATGCTGTCGGCTCCCAAAAAGAAAAGGCCGCCCGAAGGCGGCCTGCGTGTGACGTGGGTTTATTGATCTACTAGCGTGCGATGATTCCCTGCTTCTGAAGCAACCCGAGGGCGGTGGTCTGCAATGCGGGCGTCATCGAGGCGTCCCAGACCAGCTCTGCGGTATTCACCTCGCAGTCGCGAACGACCAGCGCGCCGCGTTGGTCGTTAAGCGTGGCGTCCACGAGCCCGAAGCAGATACCGGCTGCATTCTGCGAGCCATCCGCTGCCGCAGCCGTGCAGACCACCCAGCTACCGGTCGCCGTTACCTGGCCCATAATGGTTCCGGGAAAGACCTTGACGGCCCCCGTAATCAGCCCCCGGTCGATGTGGCGATTGCCGCGCGGCTGCGAGACAAGAAACCCCCCTGCGTGCCATTGCTCGTTGAGCGGGGCGCGAGAAACGTAAGCCATGATGTGAGTCCTCCAAAGGAAGGGTTACTTGCGGCGCACCGCGCCGACCTTTTCAAACGCGCGGTCCCAGCTCGCCGCAATCGCCGTCGCCCGGTCACCGCCGGATTTCTCGCCACCGGCACCGAGCCGCGGGTTGCGTGCTGCGCGGCCTGCGCTGGTATCGATGGCAGCGGCAGGAGCCGCCTCAAGCACGGCGATGGCTTCCTGGCGCGTCATGCGCGTGGTCAGCGCAAGCTGCGCGGCGAGCGGGACATTGCGACCGGCAGCACGGCAGCCCATGATCGCGGCGCAGCGTGCCTGTTCGCGCAGCCGCGCGCACGCGATGGCGCTTTTGCCGTGCAATTCTTCGCTGTCGTCCTCGTCCTTCTTTTCGTCGTCATCGCCGCTGTCGTCTTCCGCTTTGGCGCGCTTGGCCTTCTTGCCCTCGGGTGCCTTCTTCTCGTCTTCGTCGTCGTCATCCTCGGCAGCGGGATCTTCGGCTTTCGCGTCTTCATCGCCGGAGTCGTTCTCGTCGTCCTCGGCTCGCGCGCTGGCCTGCTTGTCGTCGTCTTCTTCCTCGTCGCGATAGTCCTTGTCGTCGGCCTTGGCCTGCTTGCCGCGACCGACCGATGAAAGATGGGCGAACGACATCGCGCTCGCCGCGAGGCGGGTAGATAAAAGTTTCATGTGCAACGTCTCCATCAAGGTTGAGCGCAGGCCCAAGGCTCAGGACAACTCATCGAGCAGGGATCGGAACGCTTCGTCCGGTGCCATGACGGCATCGGCGAAACCCACTTCGACGCCAGCGGCACCGCAGAAAAGACCAGCTTCGGTATCGCGCACCGCAGCGGGCGTCATGTTTCGGTTGCGCGCGACGGTGTTGACAAAGAGTTCGCCCATTTCGTCTACCGACGCCTGGATGCGCGTGCGCGCCTCTTTGCTGAGCGGATTGAACTCGTTGCCGTCTACCTTGCGCGCGCCGTAATGAATCAGCGTGACCGCAACGCCCTCGTTGCTGAGCGCCTTTGAAAAATCCACATGCGCGCAGACGACGCCGACCGAGCCGGTTCCGCCTGTACGGGGAACGGCAATGAAGTCGGCCGCGCTCGCAAGTGCGTACGCCGCGCTGTAGGCGACCTCCGAGAGCGACGCGACAATGGGCTTGCGGCCGCGCGCGTGATAGATCGCATCGACCAGATCGAACAGGCCCGAGACTTCTCCGCCATTGCTGTCGATATCGAGCAGGATGCCGCGCACCGAATCGTCATCGAGCGCGAGCGACAGGTTGGCCCGGATGCCGTCATAGCCCGTCAGGCCGCTAAAGGGGTGCAGGTAGCCCGACTTCTGCACCAGCGTTCCGAGGATCGGCACGATGGCGACGCCTTCGACCACGCTATAGGGCCGCTCGTCCTGCCGTTCCTCGGAATACCAGTCGAGTTCGCCCGGCGCCAAAGCCTGCCCGTTCACGCGAAACATCGTGGAAATGCCGAAGCGTTCGGCGAGCGCCGCGACGATGACTTCGACCTTATCCGGCGCAATCGCCAGCGGCGTGTTGAACATGCGCTGTGCAAGAAACGGGAGGGAATTAGCCATTGCTCTGCTCGTTGCGCGGCCGGGGCATCTGCGGCGATTCGCCGTTGCCGCCGCCAGGCCCGTCGCCTGCCGCCAGCCCGCCGCCGGACCAGTCGGGGAGCGGCAGCCCGTTTTCGTGGAACATCTTGACCTCGATAGAGCGCTGGGCGAGCACTTCTTCCCAGTCGAGCCCCTGCTCCGCGCACTCGCGTTTGAGCGTCGAAAAGCCGCCATCGAGGCCGAGGATGGCACCCTGCTTTTCCTTGACCGGATCGACCCAACCGCGCCCGACGCCGAGCCATTCGCAGCGCGAATAGGCGGTCGCCGCGTCGATGAAATCCGGCGCGCCGCGCGGCAGCACATCATCGAGTTCGCCGCTTTCCATGACCTCATGCAGCCAGCACGCGTAGTACGGCGTCGCTGTGCCGGTCTTGTATTCGGTCGCGCGGCGCGTGAGCGTTTTCCAGCTTTCCAGCAGCGCGGCGCGCGCGCTCGAATAGTTGGTCTTGGACCAGTCCTGCGTAATCTGCTCACACGACACGCCGAGGCACGACGCAATCGAGCGCAGCATTTCATGCGCGAAGTCGATAAATCCCGTGTGCGGATGCGTGCCGGAAATCGTGTTGATGCTTTCGCCCGGTGCCAGCGTCGGGATGCGTACGCCGTTGAGCATCGCGGGCCGGTCGCGCGCCCAGTCGGCGCGCATGTTCTGGTAAAAGCCCAGCTCGGCCCCGTCCGTGTCCATCGCCTGTTCGATCATCTGCGGGTCGTACGGGCTGACGACATGCAGGCCGAAGATCGAGGCGACCGCTGCGGCCTGCAATTCGACGCCGTAGTAGCGGGCCAGCATCTTCGCGTGGTTCAGTACCGGCGTGAAAACACCGACGCCCCGGTTCTGCCCCGCGCGGTCCCGCTCGAAGTCGTGAATCACCCGCCGCCAGCCGTCCTCATCCTCGCGCTCGACGCGCTCCCATATCATCGACTCCGCGGCGTTGTACCAGTCGTTCTGGTGCGCCTTGCGGATGTGATACGCAAGCGGTACGCCGTCGTCGTCGATCTCGACGCCACCGCGCAGATACTGCGAGTCAGGCATTTCGTACGGGTTGGAAAGGCGGTCGGTGTCAACCAGCAGGAACGCGGTCGCGTACCGAGCCGCACCGCGACCGATGCGCTCGGGCATCCAGTACGCGACAAACAGGTTGTCGCCGTCGATCAGCTTGTGTCGCAGCCCGAGGCGAAGCTGCTGCGAAGTGGTCAACTGCCGCGACACATCGTTGTAGTGGTTCAGGTCATCCGAATAGCTGCGCCACAGCGCTTCGACGGCGCGGCGGAATTCGTCCGCAAAGGTGGCGTCGAACTTCGCCTTGGACAGCATCGCGAGCGCGCGGTAGTCGGGGTTGGCCGATAGCCGCAGATGCGCGCCAACGGTGTTGTCGAGAATCCGCGTGATGCCACCGCTGGCCCACCCATCATTGCGCGCAAGATCGCGCGAACGGGCGACCATGCGGTCGCGGTAAAAGTTGATTTCCGAATCAGGCGAGCGAATCCACGGCAGCCAGTCGCCCATTTCCTGCGTTTGCCAGTTCGCCGCCTGATACGGGAACAGGCTCGACGACATCGGGTACGTGATGCCGGGGCCGCCCCAATCGGCGTCGGCGCGCGCGCGCTGACTGACGGGAAGCGGCAGCGGCTTGCCCGACTGGTCAACCAGCAGTGAGTTCATCAGAAGATCGCCAGGCGGGCGCGGCGCGGATGCGCGAAGTTGACCGGATCGGTCATCCCTTGCAGATAGAGAATCCACTGCTCAAGCGAGCCGCGCGAAACCTGCGTGTAGGTCACGGACTGCGCGCCATCGCCCTGCCCATACGAGGCGGTAACCACGCGCTGGCCGCTCTGAAGTGCAACGAGCGCCTGCTGCGCGGACAGCAGCGCGGCCTGCAAGTCTTCCTGCGACCAGTTGCCCAGCACAGTGCGTGCTTGGTTGAAGTACGCCATGACGTTTCTCCGGTGCCCTTCAGGCAAGACGGCTAACGATTGATTTCATGCCCCCCGCCAGCGTCGGCGGCGGTGGTGCAAGCAGCGAGGGAGGCGCGGGCGGCATCGTCCGCGCTGCGGGTGCTTCCGTCTCGCCGTCCAGCGGCGGCAGCCGCGCCAGATCGTCGGCGCGCTTATTCAGCTTCAGCCCGAAGTGCAGCAGCCCGCACAGCGCCGCGTACGCATAGACGCGGCAGTCCGTCGCCTCGTTACGCGCCTGGCGCGGGCAGACCCACTCGCGGTAGGTCTGGCCGCCCATCTTCTTTATCTCGATGTGCTCGGCGGTCAGTTGTGCGTACCAGGCCAGATCGCGCCCGGTTGGGAAGTGCATGTAATTCGCGCCGGGCTCCTGAACGTGCAAACTCGAGCGGATGCGGTCCTTGGCGGCGTTCACGCCGATGATCACGGGCCGGAATGCCTGCTGCTTGCGGCGCGTGGGGCGCTTCACCGGCCACACCGGGTTACGCGCCCCGGCGCGCGCCGATTCGCCTTTGATGGCGAAGACCTTGCGGCCGAGCCGCGCCTTGCAGAACGTGTAGACCGACTGCGTACTCAGGCCGCCCGAATCGATGCAGGCCGACATGATCGGGAAGTGCCGACCGTCCTCGCGGAACCACAGTTGTAGCAGGTACGCATCGACGCGCTCCCACAGTTCCGTCGAGTCGGGGTCGCCCTCAAAAATCTCGTACGCGAGGGACCAGCTTTCCTCGTTGCGCCCCCAGCCGACGACCTCGCATTCAATGCGGTCTGCCTGCACGTCGAGCCCTGCGGTGATGACGGCGACACCATCAGGAACGTAGTCCCAGTGCTCGGCGCGCGATGCGAGCGCTTCGAGGCTGACTTCCTTGCCCACGTGCGGCTTGTACGGCAGCCCCATCTGCGTGTTCCACCACGCCTGCAAGCGGTCGAAATCGTCCTTCGCATGCAGATACTTCTCGGCGATGTCGGCGGGCTTGTCCTTCTGCCACGGGCTGTACAGCTTCGACGCCTGGAATCCGGCGTGCCGGTTATCGACGCCCCACTTGCCGCAGTCGGGACACTTCGCGCGATAGACCGCATGGCGGTCCGATTCCCACCAGTCCCATACGGCATCCACGGCGGCGTCATGATCGCCGCCAGTGCGCCATGCGCGCTCATACAGATCGAGCGGCGCGTGTCGGTTGCCGCAGCATTCAAAGGGCCGCGTCTGATGCCAGCGCGCGGTCTGTAGCGAGCGCAGCCGGTCGCCCTCCGACCAGCCCACGCCGCACGCCTCGCAGTACAGGCGCGCGGTCTTCGTCAGGTGCCGCTCGCCTTCCTTGTCCCATTCGACGTGCGTGAAGAACGCGGGAAACATCCGGTGGCCGCAGTGCATGCACGCAAGCGATGCGCGTCGCTGGTCCGATTCCGCATAGCTCGCCTCGATGCGGCTCTCGCCCTCGATGGTGGGCGAGCACACGCGGATCGACAGCCAGTTGGTATCGAATGTCGTCGTGCGTTCTTCGGCCAGCGCAATCGGATCGCCCTCGCGGGTGACGGGGTACTTGTCGATTTCGTCGGCCAGAATCACGCGCACCGGACGGCGCGCGAGGTTATCCGGGCTGCCTGCGCCCGCAATCGCGAGAAAGCCACCGGGGAACGCCTTGTACAGCAGCGTTTCCTCTGCGTTGCGCGTTTTCGTCGTGCCGATGATTTCGCGCAGAACAGGCGTTACGCGGATAAGCGGGCTGAACCGTTCTTTCGAGAACTGCTCGGCGGCGTCGTCCTTCGGTTGCAGCAGCAGCAGCGGGCAGGGATCGAGGTGCGCGAAGTAGCCGAAGACGTTCAGCAGGAATTCCGTCTTCAGTAACTGCGTGCTCATCATCCCGGTAATCACATGCACGCCGGGTTCCGTTACCGCCAGCATCGGGCCGCGCGCGACCTCTACCTTGGCCGTGCTCCACTTGCCGGAAGTGCTCCCCGCCTCGGCTGCGAGCTTCCGGTAGCGGTCGGCCCACTCGGGCACGCTGATGCGCGGCGGCGGCGTCCATCCGCGGCTGTCCGCTGCGCGAAGCCGCTCAACCTTGGGACCGGTTAAAGTCAGCTTCCGGCTCCCCGAGTTCGGCGATGTGCTGGTGGACATAGGCGGTGAGCGCATTGGTGACGAGATCGATTTCGACGTTCAGGTCAGCCGCGAGCAACGGCCCAATACGCGTCGGCCAGTTCAGCCATGAGTCGCGCTGGCTTCGGGCGCGCTCGAATAGCACGGCTTCAGCCACCGTGAGTTCGATCACGGCGCCGGACTTTTCCTCGTATTCGAGGCGACGCAACATCGCCAGATAGTTTTCCTTGACGCGCAACGCCTCCGAGTAAGCGAGGCCGCCCTTGCGATCCGTCGCCGTGGCCGCGCTGCCCTCGCCCGTCGCCGTCGCGTTACGCATGCGCCAAGGCGTGCCGACGAGCGCCGGGTCGAGCGAGCGGTCGGGGTAAGCCTTCAGTCGTCCGTTCTTGATCGCCTGATGCACGAGCGTGTCGGACACGCCTTCACGGCGCGCAAAATCCTTGATCGCAATACCCTGCCGGTTCGCGGTCTTAATTTGGGTTGCCATGTGCGGCGCGCTATACGTGCGGCCCGTGCGCGAGTACCGGCACGAGCATGTAGGCGAACACGAGGATGACGATAATCAGGAATGCGACGCGAGCGATAAGACCGAAAGGGGCAGGCAGCGGCAACAGGGTGATGACGTAGAAAACCAGGCCCAGCACAATCGCGGCGACCAGTATGGTGACGAGCAGATTAATCATGACGCACTCCATCGATGCACCTACGGTTTCGCGGTCGCGATGGCCTGTGCCATTGCGCGCCTGAATTCGCGGGTGAAGTTCCGGTTGACGATCTGTTTGGCGAGCGCACGGTAGTTCAACTGCTGCGTTGCCGGGTGCGCGTCGGCAAACTGGATCAGCAGTTGCGGCGGCCGCTGCTTGCGGGTCTTGCGTCCGAGCAGTGCGGCGTTCTTCTTCGACAGCCTGCGGGTTGATGCCTTCAGGTACGGAAAGCGTTTCCAGATGCCACGCACGCCGAAGACCTCTCCAACGAAGGTGTTGCGCCTCGCCTTCAGGCTTTGCGTCGTGCCGCGTGGCAAGTTGCCGTACTGGTTGACCCTCTGAGCGGCAGGCTTCAGGAGCGTGGTGCCGCCGTCAGGGTATGGGTTCAACCGGTTCACGCCGCCCGCCTCGTATGGTTCCAGATACCAGGCAGCGCGATCCTTCACGAACACCGTCGCGCTCAACGACTTTTTGGACGAGCGCTGGATGCTGAGCGAGTTGAGCGTGAAAGGCGTTGGATTGTCGAGCTTCGCTTTCATGTTCTCGCGCTCGCCAGCCTGCACCAGCTTGGCGGTGGCATTGATCGCGATGGACGCGGCGAAGGGAATCTGTTTTTGCGTCTGCGCGTTGAACCTGAACCGCAGCAGGTTCGTACTGACGCGCACCGAAAGCATCAGGTCACCAGCCAGGCGACCGCATCGTTCGTGTCGCCGGGATCGTCGTCCAGCAGTTGTACGTCAGCGAACTGCACCGGCGGGCCGCCGATGGGAAACGCCTGAACGATCACGTAGCGCTCATCCACCGCGTAGGTGCCGACGATCATCGCGGCGACCGGGTGAGTCCGTCGCCCGAGCGCGCGGTGCCGCACGAGCGCAGGGCGGCCGAGCAGCGAGAGCGGACGCGGGTCGGGAATGAAGTCGCGGAGAACATTCTTACCGTTCGACGCGCTGGCAACAGCAAGAGGTTTCTTCTGCATGGTCGTTGGGCGGTGAGTCTGTTCTCGAATCGGGCAAAGGCAAACAGCTTTTGTCTTTCGTGGCTGGGCAGAAAACGCGCGCGCGCAATGCCCCGCGCGGTTTTGGGCTGTAGTAAGTACCTTCTACATAGCCAATGTAGGGGGTGCATAAATCAGACCGACCGAATGAAGCGCCTACTACATGGCCTGTATGCAGCGCCTACTTCAGACGGGGCGCGCCGCTGGGCCGCGCGCCGCAGGCCGCCCCAGGCGCGCGCCACTGGGCCGCGCCCTTATGAGGGCCGCAGCAGGGCCGCAGCAGGGCCGCAGGGCCGCTCCCGATCGATGCGCAGGCCGCGCGCCATAGGCGGGCCGCTGGGCCGCCCTGCGATCCCCAGCGCCGCCCCTATACAGGAGCCCGCGCGCCCCTCCTGATCGATCCCGCAGCGCCGCCCTATACAGGAGCCCGCGCGCCCTTCCTGATCGATGCGCAGCGCCGCGCCTATACAGGGCCGCCCGCAGGCCGCGCGGCAGTCGGGGTTCACCACGTCAGGGTTTTGAATTGAAAAAAAATCTTGCAACCCGCGCGGTCCATCTTTAACGTTCGGACATCCCCAGCGGGAACCCCCCAGCGGGTAAAACGAAGTTCTCTCTCTTACTTTTCAAAAGGAAACATCATGTCCGCAATCAAGAACGCAGCAGCAGCAAAGAAGACCGCCCCGGCAGCCGCAAAGAAGACCGCTCCGGTAGCAGCAAAGAAGACCGCAGCGAAGCCCGCTCCGGTAGCAGCAAATAAGACCGCAGCAGCGAAGCCCGCTCCGGCCGCAGCAAAGAAGACCGCCCCGGTAGCAGCCAAGCAAGCGGCCGACACCGCGCGCGCCGCGCACCAGGCCGCCATCAACGCGGCAGCAGCAGCGAAGCCCGCAGCGAAGCAGGCCGCCACGCCCGCAGCGCCGCCCGCAGCGCCGAAAGAACCGCGCGCCTCGTATGATCGCGCCGCAGCCGATGACGCCGTGCTGGTGGACATCATGCGCGGCCTGCGCGAAGCCTGCGAACAGGGGCGCGTCCAAAAGCTGGTGAACGCAATCCGCGCCAAAGGCTATTCGGTATCGATGGCGCGCGCGGAACGCCTCATCCCTGCGGCCCTGGCCAATGGCAACGGCAAGTCCGCCAATGGCAAGCGTGCGTAAGCCCCCACGCGCCGCGCGATCCCGCGCGGCGCGCGTCCTCCCCTATGCGCCGCCCTGCGGCGCTTTTTTTTCGCCGGTCATCATGAAAACCCCAATCAACGCCAGTCGCGCCGACCTGCGGCGCTATTTCCGCGCGCGCCGCATCATGCGTGCGGACACGCAAAGCCCGCGTGCCAGTATGCGTAACGCCGCGCGCGCGGCCCTCGACGAGCTAGAGGCGCGTATACGCTGCGAACTTGCGAGCGGCGCGCGCCATCGCAGATAAGCGCCGCCATGCGCCGCCCGTCCCCCTTGCCTGTAAGCCCGCCATCGCGCGGGCTTTTTTTTGCCGCTCGCAGGCCGCGCCTCGATCCCCAGCGCCGCCACGGCCGCTGGGCCGCAGGCCGCGCGCCTCGATCCCAGCGCCGCCCCGGCCGCTGGGCCGCAGGCCGCGCCTCGATCCCCAGCGCCGCCACGGCCGCTGGGCCGCAGGCCGCGCGCCTCGATCCCAGCGCCGCCCCGGCCGCTGGGCCGCGGGCCGCGCGCCTCGGTTAAAGCCCTCACAGCAGGCCGCCATCTAGAGTCGCCCATCCCTACTTACTTTTCCTGCCAACCGCTGACAGCCCCCTTAAATCCCGTTTAAAGGGTAGTCGCCAATTGCGACCCAGCGGGCGGGCGATTACATTACGGCCTGCGGGCTTGGTACAAACCCCCACGCAGTAACCCGCACATGCGGGGCACCCGCCGCGTGCAGTAAGTGCCTGTTACACGCCCGGTGGAGTATGTGCCTGTTACAAACCGCGCGAATGAAGCACGCACTTCATCGGTTAAGTACGTGCCTACATTTGCGTAGTGCGTGCCTACATGGAACGGAGTAACAGGACGCTTAAAACGATGTAAGCAGACGTTTAATCGCCCCCGGCACGCACGAAATTCCCAGCCCCGGTCACGATCACCGCCGCGCGCCGGAAAACAACCGGGCCGACACCGGCCACCGCCGCCCCGCTATTCCCTGATCCACTCCCACCTGTATCCCTTGCGAAGCAGCACATCGAGCGTCGCCTGCGGCGTCATCCCGCGCATCCATCGCAGGATTGGCGCGGCGCTGACGCAATGCCATGCGTGGCCGCGCCGCGCCCAGACCGCCCCCGCAACGAAATGCGGTGCGGCGACGCGCAGCAGGCGTCGGGGCTCCCGGCTCGACACTTCTTCCGTGGGATCGCTGCCGCGTCTGTGCGAACGCGTTACCCCATTCCGGTCTGACCGAGGTAGGGGGTACGTTTTTCAGACGCGTTTTTTTCCATCAAGGTAGGGGGGTAGGTTTTCCAGACGCACCCGTTTCCATCAAGCCCCGGCGCCCTTTTGGGTATCCCCAATGGGATATAATGGCGCATCCCAAGACCAGCCAGAAAACCCAGCCGATGAAAGCCGAATCACCCACTCCCGAAGAAGTCCGCGAGGCCCGCAGACGGACCAATCTGACGATTGCGGAAGCCGCCGCACTCATTCACGCGGCCAACGGTAGCTGGGTGAAATGGGAGCGCGGCGAGCGGCCGATGCACCCGGCGTTCTGGGAACTGTTCCTGCTGAAGACGCAGCTCATTCCGCTGCCGGAGCCTGAGCCGAAGACGCGAAAACTAATCAGCTTCTAGCTGTGAATGGACTTGACCGGACAGACGATGTCGGATCGTCTGGTCAGTTCGGCCAGAAGCACCCGTTCGCTTCGACTAAATCGTTGACAAAAAGAACTTTCTAGCTGCGGACGTCAGTGATTTGCGGGCGAGCAAATTTGCTGACGAACACGCGCTAACGTTAGGGCTGACTGGGCGCGGATGCGGAGCCCTGCCCACTCGTCGTCTGCGTCGTGATAACAACTGAGCTTTGCGAGCCGGGATCAGATTGGCCGTCAAGAGCGGCGGAATGTGATGACAGCGTTATCGTCGAGTTGCTCATAATGTTCGTAAGAGAGGTGACCGCGGCTGTCAGTCGGGTTACCGCATTAATTAAATCAGCAATCTGAGTAGCCCCCTCGATTTCGGCAGCTTTTGTTTCATTGGCTAATTCCTTCTTTTCTGCCAAAATCTTCATCAACGATGCGATGTTTAGAGAATCGTCTACTTCCATAGCTTGTATACGCAAGGCTGGCAGGTGCTCTGATCTGATTAAGAGGTCTATCGTAATATACGGAATTTCAAGCTGCGATGACTTTGTGTGCTCGACCTTGACCTCGAGTATCTGAGAGGCATCAAACCATTCAAGGCAATTATTTTTGCTCACAGCGAATCTCTCATTCTTCATGTCGACAGCGAGGCCGCCCCACCCCCTGACGTACACGTTGCTTCGCGGGAAATCCTTCCCAATTAGACGAAAGAACCGCTTGCGGCGGCTCACGCGCCTTACAAGGTAGAGTCCGAGCCACAGGACAAGTAATGCAACAATTAATGCAACTATCGCGAAAAAAAACGGATCGTTCATTGCCGCCCCTGCCATTTATCGGAAGCCTTCGCGCTTACTTCATTTTCATGTTGCATAACTTGTTGTCCGCTGGAGAACTATCTCCTGCGAAGCGTGGGTGGGAAAAAGCCTAGTCTATCCAGGGAAAGAGTAACAGTGTCAGATAAACTTGCATGCGTGAAAAATACGCATAAGCTCGTGTTATTTAGTAAGGTAATATTTAACCTTCGAACATCGATTCATCGACCTCGACGGGGCCGCACGATTCCACCGCGCGCTTCGCGTTGCCCTTCAAGAACACCAGCACGTTCTGGTGCGTCTTGCCCAGCTTGCGGCTCGCCTTGAACTGAGCGGCCGTGCGCAGCGGCAGCGAGCCCACTGCGGTAACCAGTATCGCCTCGTTGTAATACGCCAGCCCCGCATCACGGAACGCCTGAACGGTGTCACCTACGAAATCGTAGTAATTGCCCGCCTTGTCGCGGACCTCGCCCACCACCACGCACGCGAAGCGGTCATCCTTCAGCCGCTCGCAGGCGCTGCCAATGATTGCGTGATACGCCTTGCGGAACGCGGCGTAGCTGCTCGCGTTCGACAGGTCGCGCGGGTCGTCGCTGTACTTCTCGAGTTCGGCATACGGCGGGCACGTCAGAATCAGGTCCGCCCGCACGCCGCTGCACAGCGAGCCAATCTCGCGTGAGTCGCCTTCGATCCATTCCGGCATCGCGTCATCAGGGCCGAGGATGCGCGTTGCCTGCTCGCGGTTCGCTGCGATCTGCGCGGCGTTCAGATCGACGCCGACATAGCGCCGCCCCAACCTGCCCGCGACGATGCCGCGCACGCTGCCGCCCGCGAAGGGATCGAGCACGACGCCATCGGACGGCGAGAACCAGCGGTAGGCAATCTCGCAAAGCACGGGATCGAAGACGCTCGTATCGCTATCCGTGACAAGGCCGGTTTCGCGCACGCCATCGACGTAGCGCGCAACCCGCTTCGAGCCACCGGGCACCGCGCCATTACCGCGCCCAATCTCGGAGCGGATGCCGAGCGCGAGCCACGCGCGCTTGCGATCCTGCCACCAGCCGCCGCGCGCATTAAGCACAGTGAACGGCGGAACGACGAAGCGGTCGGCCAGGCTCCCCGCGCTTTCTGCGTCGGCGTCGCCCTTGCCCGAGAGGTCTTCCTCCAGCCCGTCGAGCAGGCCGCGCATTTCCTCATCGCTGAATCCGAGCAATGACAGATCGAAGTCCATGCTGGCGAGCCCGGCCAGCTCCAACGCCAGCAAATCCTCGTCCCAGCCCGCGTTGAGCGCCAGCTTGTTGTCCGCGATCAGATATGCCCGCTTTTGCGCCTCGGTCCAGCCACGCGCGACCATAACCGGCGCTTCTGACAGCTGAAGCTGCCGCGCCGCGAGAACCCGGCCGTGACCGGCGATAAGCGTCCCGGCTTCGTCCACCAGCAGTGGATTCGTCCAGCCCCACTCGCGCATCGATGCGGCGATCTGCGCGATCTGCGCATCTGAGTGCGTCCGCGAATTTCGCGCATCGGGAATGATCCTTTCAAGCGGCCAACGCTCGACCTGATCGGCGGGCCACCGTCGAACTTCCGCCGAAGATGCGGCAACAGTTGCCATATGTGAAAGATTCTTCCTTAGCTGGCGGCCAAAAAGAAAAGCCCACACTGCGTGCGGGCCGGATCGGAGCGTACTTTTCCAAATTTGCCATATTGATAGACGCTTTGTTAACGGCTGTCAAGTTACAAAGGGTCGTGCAGTGCGTGACCGCTAACGGTCGTGCTTTTGCACGATGATGACGTTAATTGCCTGAAGATTGGACGATAAATCAGACATTTATCAGTCGTAAGTATTTGTAAAAAACACTTCAAACATACCTTCGGAAGTATGAAGATTCGCACCTCGCGAACGTAAAAGTTGCCGCAAGGAAACGGGTCGGTCATTACGAATACCTGGTTCGAGTTGCCGGTTTGAAAGGTGGCGCGCGCACCGGTGCCGGTTTCAAAGGAGACGATGTTGATTGGGGTGCATCAGATAAGCCTCGCTGGCGTGCGCGATATCGCGCCCGAAGCGCTGGGCGAGGATGGTCATGTGAAGGTGATGCCTGCCGGGTTCTACGCAGTCACCTCCCTGAACGAGCGCGCCGTGTTTGCGGTGCGTAATGGCCTGTACTGCCTGCCAACGACCGAACTGGTTGACTGGCTGCGGGACGTCATCAGCGGGCAGAGCGCCATCGAGATCGGAGCGGGCAATGGCGTCATCGCGGCGGCGCTGGGTATCCCGGCCACCGACAGCTGGATGCAGGAGCACCCTGCTATCGCGGCGTACTACCGCGTGCACGCCCAGCCGACCGTGCGCTATGGCGCGCACGTCGAGAAGCTGGCCGCCTATGAAGCCGTGCGCAAGTATCGGCCCGATGTCGTGATCGCGAGCTGGGTGACGCGCAAGTACGACGAGCGCGAGCACGCCGCAGGCGGAAACGCTCTCGGCGTCGATGAACTGGACGTGCTGAAGCACTGCAAGCGCTACGTGCTGATCGGCAACACGCAGGTACACGCGAAGTCGGCACTGTGGCAACGCAAGCCGATGCTGCATGAAAATCCGCGCTGGCTATATTCGCGCGCCGTCAATGGCTCGCCCGACTTCGTGGCGATATGGGAAGGCGGGGCGGCCCAGCACCACTGAAATTGCCAGAATGCGCAAACGCGCAAACCGGCATGTCTGGCCCCTCGTAACAGAATGCGCTAACCGATCAGGAGACCTTATGACCGCCAAAAAAGCCACGACCACTGGCCGACGCAATCATCTCGCTAAACAGAAGGCGCAAGGCGACTGGCGCGATTGCAACGCTTGACGATCTGCGCGTGGCAGCGGGCCAATTGCGCAGCATTACGAGTAACAGGTTTCGTCAGATTAATTCAACTTTAAAGGTTCGGTCCTACAATTGGACCGCGCGGTACATTTCCAAGGAGCACCGAATGACAATCCTGGAACTTCCCCGCCCTCCGCTGGACGAACACGACGCGAACGGCCGCTCGCGTCTGCTGCCTTACCTTACGGTCAAAATTCTTGAAGAGATGAACGACACATTCCCGGCCGAGTACGTGCCACACCTTCTGGCAGCCGTCGATGCGATCAAAGAAAAATAAGGACATGAGAACGAATGGCCCCGGCGCGTATGAAGATGCGTGCACCCTTGTACGCGAATCGATCGGCGCCACAGGCGTCGTACTGATCGTATTCGACGGCCCGCATGGGCACGGATTATCCGTGGACCTACCGCCGCAGGTCATGCCCACGCTGCCGGGCATGTTGCGCGCCGTGGCTGACGATATCGAGGCGCATATAGGGTAAAACGCGGGCGGAAAAAAATAACGAGACAGAGAGAGACGACGAGCGATGACGAAACACCTGACAGGCATCATGAACCGGATCATGGAGCGCATCATTTCTGGTGAGTACAGCGACAAATTGCCGCCGCAGGACGCGCTCGCCCTGGCGTTGGGCATAGGCCGTTCTACCTTGCGCGAAGCCATCAGCAAGCTCGAAGGATTCAATATCGTGCTGTGCCAACCAAGGAGCGGCACGAAGATCATGCCGCCCTCGGAATGGCACCGCTTCAATCCCGAAGTGATTGCGTGGCATGCGCGACTGAAGGACCCGGCCGCGCCTGCGCTGTCCACCAAATCATTTGACTGCTCGGTTGTCGCCGCATGGAAGGACTTCCCGTCGCCAAGAAGCCGTCAGCCATGAAGCCATCAGAGTTCTTGCAGCGTCCGCCGACGCTTCGCCAGTTAATCGAGATGCGCGACGCGGTTGATGCGCAGCTTGCCGCCATGCGCGATGCAATGCGCGACGAGAAACTTGCCGAGGCCAAAGCGCTGATTGCGGAGTTCGGATTCACTGCGTATGAACTCGGTCTGGTCAAGACGCAGCATATCGAGCGGCACGCGAAAGAAGAACGCACATTCGGCCCGAAAGCTAAAGCCCCTACCCGCCCGCCGCTCTATCGCGATCCGGCGAGCGGGGCGACCTGGAGCGGCCGAGGCAGGCCGCCGCGCTGGATCGAGGGGAACGCCGACGAGTTTCTGATTACCGGTGCCAAGGAACGCTTTCACCGCGACGATACCGACGGCAGTACATAGACGCCATCGGGGCGCGGATAGAGGTGGATCAGTCCCGCGTACGGGTCGGTACGCCAGCTTGCAGCACGATCGAACGCTCTCGGCTCGGGCGCGATGGCGCAGGCGTCCATCGGCACGCCGTACAACTCTGCAAGACGGGCCGCATTGATGAAATGCGACACCCCACCTTGGCGACTCGTGACGATGCCCGGATGCAGGACGTAGGTCGGCTTCAGTTTCATGGTTGTTCACCCATTAACAAAAGCGGCGCTTTTGCGCCGATCAACGACGAGGGAAAAACGATGTCGAAGAAACGGACGATGGAGTCGCAAATCGAACAGCTCAACGCGAAGATCGCCGCCGAGCATGCGAAGTTCAAGACCACCGTTGCGGGCTACGTCGCGGAGGTTCTGGCCGAGTACGGGCTGACGCTGGTCGAATTGGCGCTGGCCGATCATCAGACGCCCGATCTGCTGAAGGGCGCCGCACCAGTGACACGCGGCGCGAGAAAGCGACCAGCCGCACCCGCCGAGCCGAATCCGAAACGCAAGCGCCGGATCGTCCAACGCGGCGGCGTCCCACCGAAGTACCGCGACCGTGCATCCGGCGCGACGTGGAGCGGGCGCGGCCGGGCACCTGCCTGGATCGCTGGCGCGCAGGACCGTACGAAGTTCCTCATCAACGGCGGCGCCTGAAAACAAACCTACTCGCCTGCGGCACCGCGCCGACGCGCGTTCGCCCATCAACGGTACTCCGCACGTCTCCGCAGGCTTTCGGTAAACCGTCACGCTCTTTAACCCTGTTGATAATTTTCGTCCGCAGCATCGACGACCGGCACGCCATTGCTTGCGCCGCGGTTCGCAAAGACATCCGTCAGGATGTCGAGCGCCCGGACCTCGAACTGGTAAATCCGGTCGTCGATCGCGTGGTAGTAGTTGTGGTAGTGGACGTGCGAGCGCCCGCAGGCCGCCGCGATACTGCGCAGCGTAATGGGCGTCGTACTCCTCTCATCCGCGAATACGCGAGCGACCAGCAGATCGCATTCAGCCTCGGAGAGCGCGTCGTAGACCGTGCGGAAGTACCGACTAAGCGACTTGATCGCGTCCGCGCGATCCTCGCTGAAGGCATAGCGGCGACGCCCGTCTACGTCCTCGAATTCCGTCAGCCCGTAGCGCGCGCGGATCGTCGCCGCTTCGGATGCAGGCAGATGTTTGCTCACGCTCCTGACGATCTGCGCGCACTGCGCGTGGATCTCCAGATTCGTGAGCTGGTCGAAGCAGCAGACCTTCGGCGCGAAACGGAAATGGCCCCAAACGTCATGTTCCTTGATGTGCGAGCGCAGGATTTTCAGGCACGTCGATTCGGGCGACGCTTCATAGGCGGGCATCTTGAACGCGATGTAAAGCGCGCACGGCACGGAGGCGAACAGGCCGTTCATGCTGCCCTCGCATCGAGAAGCGCGACGAGTGCGTCAATGCGGGTAGCCAGCGCCTGCGCCTGGCATTCGATCTGACGCAGCATGCTCGCAAGCGCCGCCTGTTCCGCGACCAGCATGTCGATGGCGTCAAGCAGCACGCCGCAATCGTGGTGCGAGTTCTTCCAGGCGGGGTTTTCATCTTTCGGCCGGGCGCTGGCATGCGCCCGCCGGATTTGAAGAACGCGCTGCGCAAACACGGCGGCGTATGTCATTCAGCACTCTCCATAGGTTCAAGTAGTTCGGGCTCAGCGCTGCGCAGCGGATTGAGCATTCGCACTTCGATGACGACGCAGGGATCGAGCGAAAAGCGCTTGCGCACGCAGGCATCAACGATGGCGCTGTCGTCCGCGTAGACGACGCCGTTCATGGCGTCCGAGCAGATTTTTCCAACGTTGTCCCAGTCGGGCCGCCCGGTCGGCACGATCAGCCCGGCGCGCGCGTCGCGCTGCTTCCACTTGGGCCACGACTTCGGAATGCCGAACCATGCGTGAACGAGCAGGACAAGCCCACCCGTCAACGGCGCGCGCCCGGCCATCGCCACCTTCGCCTCGAAGGCCACGCTGCGCTCGTAGTTGCGCGTGTCCGCGGGCGTGTACTGCTGGATGAATTCCTTCCCGCTGCGCAGCCGTTGCAGCCGCGCGCGCGCCCTGCCCTTGGGAACGGGCTCGCCGGGCACCACGAAGCGGATCGCGCTCAGGACGGTCATTTCGCCACCACCGCCAGGAACGGCCCCAGCGACCAGCGAGTAGCACTCAGACGCATGTTCATCGATGCCGAGCAACCACTGTGCAGCCGCTCGATCTCGTTGAATCTCCACGCGACGGCTTCGGCCGCCTTGATCGGGTCATGCGTATCGGCAACATGGCAAAGCACGCGGCCGTTGTAGCGGTTGTAGACCTTGATCACGCCGGTTCTCCGAACAGTTCGAGGTTGTTTTTCTGCGCACGGCGCGTGAGCCACGCGCTGCGTGCATGCTGTACGGCGTCATGCCGCAAATGGCACCGCTGGCAAAGCGCCTTCAGGTTCTTCGGCTTGCAGTTCTCCGGTACGTGATCGAGATGCGCGACCGTGAGCACGACCTGGAACACGCGGACTTCCGGGTGCAGCGATTGGATGTAGCTGACGCGAAAACCATGACGCGCCAGCGGACAGAAAGCGCCGTGCGCGTCGCGGTATCCGATCACGCCGTTGAGCACGCCGCATTGCTCGCAGCGGTTGCCCGCGCGGGCCAGGATCGCCGCACGAATCTGCGGCCAGTCCGGCGGATAGCGCTTGCGCTTTTCAGGCGTGATCGGCATGGCCTACTCGTCCGTCTGAATCCGCAGTGCGTTGGTCCGCGCGTCGTACGTGAAGTCGATCACGCGAGCCATGCGGCCCGTCTCCGCATCGCAGGCGCACACCAGCGCATCGTCGGGAATGTCGCCGCTCATCCGAAGCAGGTCGATCAGCTCGGCCTTGGTCAATGCAGTCTCCATGTTCATTCCTCACGTAAAGCGGGTTGGGTGTCCGTGTACGGCAGCGATCCGGCGATGTGCGTCGGCCCGATGACCGGCGCGGTCGGCACGAGGCGGGGCGCATGGCGCGAGTTGCGCGCCGACCTGACCGCATCGCACGCATGCAGCAGGTAGCCTTCGAGCCGCGCGAGCCACTGCTTCACGACCGGGCCGCCGGGCCGATCTGGCGCCCTGTCCGCCTCGCCCGGCAGCATGTCGGGTAACCCCGCGTCGAGCAGCCGACGCTGGATGCCGCGATAGGCAGACGGCCAGTGATCGGTTCCGTAAAAAAGCCGGATATCGACGGTCGATTCGCCGATAGCCCGGTTCTGCCGCAGCACTTGCGTGATCGCCTGAAGGTCATCGGCAGCCGCGCCGTAGTGGCAGTAGCAGACCCACTCGTCACCGCGGCCGAGCGACCCGGCCAGTGGGCAACCGTAGATCGCGCACTGGCCGTTGCTGCCGCTTTGCATGACGCCGCTCATGCTGCCGCTCCCGGTTGATCACGGCGGCGCACCGCTTCGAAAACGCGGTCCTTCAGCGCGGCATACGTCTCGCCGGGCCGTGGCCGCACGCCCAGTTCATTCGCCTTGCGGTCGATCCCCGCGTCGGTCCTGTGCCAGTCGTCAGCCTTCGGCCTGGGCGGGGCGCGCACCTTGTCGATGAACACGCGCAGGAAACCGGCGCTGATCGGCGAGGCGTCGCCGCTCGCCTGCCGGTCTGCAACCGCGAGGTCATACGCGCGCCGCAGTTCGTCCGCGCTGACCCGCATCGCGGCGAGGTCGATCACGTGCGGGCTGCTTGCGGTCACGCCGCGCGGCGGCTTGCCGCGCTCGCGCTCCCAGCCCACGAGCGCGACCGACACGCCGACAGGCGTCAGGCATCCATCGACGACATGGGGCGGCGGCGCTGTCGGTGGGTTGGCGGGATTTTTCGTCTCGTTTGCCTGCGGCGGCGGCTGCGGCGTCTCGCACGCGCGCACGCGAGGTGTACCGCTGCCGCCGCTATGGGGGTTGGTTTTAAGGTTTTGGTTTACTGCAAATGCAACTGCAACTGCAAGGCCGTCACCTTGACCCTCACCTTGCCGTTCACCATGCCGCCGGGTTGGTGAATCATCCTGCCGTTCACCATGCCGACGGGTTGGTGAAGCCTCGGGTGATTCAAAGTCATCCGGCAAGGTGTCGGGAGGGGTGTCGGATTTGCCCGCACCGAAACGGGTGGCTGCACCGGAGGTCCGTCGCACATACGCATCCCTCACCATGCGCGACGAGTACCAGATCGGGCCGGGCTGTTCCGCGACGAGCGTGACGGGCGGCCCGTTCCTACGGCCGGAGCGCGGCGTGTAGACGTACGCGCGACAGACTTCGCCTGCGGCTGCCGCGCCTTTCATCACGCCCTTGTCGAGCAGCGCTTTCAGATGGGAGACCTTGCAGTGCACGGCGGTCGCGAGTTCCTTCAGCGTCCAGCGCAGGACGCCATATTCCTCGGAGTCGTGCATCAGGCACATGACGTGGAGCCACACGGCTTTTTCTTCGAGCGTGCAGCGGGCCAGGTTTTTGTTCCTTAGCCAGTCGCCGGGATAGAACAGGAATGCGGGCCGCGTCATGATCGCGCCCGCTGGCCGAATGACCGCGTCGCCGGTGCCGTTCTCGCTTTCATGGCAATCCTCATGCAATTAACCGCACAATTGTGGGTGGATAAGTGCAGTGCGCAATTGTCGGATTTATTTCTGAACGGCTTTAACACCCGGCGCGGCACCGCACTTCGGATTTCATTCCGGCAACTGAAAACGATTTAATCGGGTATTAATCGACCGGTCGTTTAGTTCTCCGCTTGCGGCGAGTCATTACACTGGCGAAAAACGTAGAAAAGCGTGGATAATCGGATTCAAGCAGAGTTTCCCAGTTCAGATGCGGTTCAATCGCAATAAACAATCGAAGATGATGGTCAGGAATCCGCTCGCGACTTTTCATCTGCGAGAATGCAGGCGAATTGATTCCAGTCATGACCATAACGGCCTGACGACCGCCCATAGCGGTGATGATAGGCTGGACTTGCATGGTGGATAACCCGGTGGGTGAGAGTTGCACTGGGGAGTTATAACGCTACGCTTCTTTCTGCCCTTCGGAAAGTATCGCTTGCTTTTTTCTTTGCGGTCGCATTCAATGCCTACTCATCCCCGCTTATTTGCCACTATGAACCTCTGGGTCCATCGCCCCTACTTGCGTCATTTGTCCAAAGCTCAGCGCCGCAAATGGTTCGAGCAGTGGAAATATGCGCGCCCGAAGGTCAGGATCGGCAGCGGCTATGTCAGTCCGGTGGTTAAGCGCTCGTACGCGTACGTCAATCGCTGAATCGAATTATCTGAGTTATTTATATTGAATTAACGCAGCATTAATAACTCCGACAATTAAAAGTGTTTTCCCGGGTTTCAGGCAAAGGACAATGACGATGAACCGTGATCGCGAGTCGTGGTTGGCAGAACGCAGGTCGGGAATTGGCGGCAGCGATGCCGCTGCAACGGTCGGGCTGGACCCCTGGAAGACGGCGCTCGATGTATTCCTCCAGAAGACCGGACAGGTCGAAGCGGAAGACCTCGATGAAGTCGAGCGCGTGAGGTTCGGCAACATCATGGAGGCGCCCATCGCGGACGAGTATGCGCGCCGCTACGGCGTCAAGGTTCGGCGCCGCAACCAGATTCTCAGGAATGCGGCCTATCCGTGGATGATCGCGAACGTTGATCGCGTCATCGAGGGGCGGCGCTGCGGCCTGGAGTGCAAGAACGTCGATGGCATGGCGTACCGGCTGGGCGACTGGGGCGAACCCGGCACCGATGAAGTCCCCGAGCATTACCTGCTGCAATGCAGGCACTACATGATCGTGACCGGTTTCGACGAATGGCATCTGGCCGCCTGCGTCGGCGGCAACCGGCTGGTCGTGTACGTGATCCGGCGCGATGCCAGCCTCGATGAAATGCTGATCGAAGGCGAGCACGCATTCTGGCAGTGCGTCGAAAGCGGCCACGCCCCCGAGCCGGATTTCCGGCACGCGAGCACCGCAGGACTGCTGAAAAAGCTCTACCCCGCAACGGATGGACGCGAAATCCAGTTCGGCGCAGACATCGAACATTGGCACGCCATCAAGATGGACGCCGATGCGCGCGTCAAGGAATACAGCGCCGCGAGCGAAGCCGCGAAGAATCACATTCTGTGGACGATGGGCGAGGCGGCGATTGGTCGTCTTGCGGACGGCAGCGCGTACCGCCGCAAGCTGATCGAAAAGAAGGCGTACACCGTCGAAGCGCATCAATACATCGACTGCCGCCATGTGCGCGCGAAAGCTGACGGCGCCTAAAAGGAGTGCTCACCATGAGTGTCTATCGCCAGGCTGATCCATCGACGTCAAAGGATGCGTTTCGCTCAGTCAACGTTTCGCATGCCGAAGCGCTGGTTCTGGAGGCGTTGCATCGTTTTGGCGAGTCCAGAGGCGGGACCACGGAAGAAATCGCGGAGGCGGCGCACCTGAGCCTTCAGACCGTCACGCCGCGCATCAAGCCACTCGAAGCCAAGGGGCTGGTGTATCGCAATGGCGAGCGACGCGTCGGCAAGTCGAAGCGCGCCCGGCTCGTTATCCGGCTTAAAAGCGGCCCGGTTCAGGGCGCGCTGTTCGCTGACGAAAACTCGAGGATCAAATCATGAGCAGTATCGCGCAATGGAATGACAGCGGCGTCAGCGGTGTACCGGCGTCCGTATCCCCCGCCTCGGTACTGTTCGACACGGAATCGTTCGACGCGATGGACCGCATGGCCGCCATCATGGCGTCGGGTAGCGTATCGATCCCGCAGCATCTTCGCGGCAAGAAGGGCGACTGCTTCGCCATCGTGATGCAGTCCTGCCAGTGGGGAGGCATGAACCCGTTTTCGGTCGCGCAGAAAACGCACCTTTCGCAGAGCGGCCAGCTCGGCTACGAGGCGCAACTGATCAACGCGGTGGTCTGCAACCTTGCGCCCATCGAGGGCCGCCCGGACTATGAATTCATTGGCGACTGGTCGAAAGTGCTCGGCAAGGTCAAGGAGGAACGCTCGGAGAAAGGCGGCAAATACTACAGCGCCACCTATACGAGGAACGATGAAGACGGGCTTGGCGTCATCATCCGCGCGACGCTGCGCGGCGAAGCTGCGCCGCGTGAAATTACCGTCATGCTTAGCCAGTGCTACCCGCGCTTCTCGACGCAATGGGCAACCGATCCGCAGCAGCAAATCTGCTACGTCGCCGTTCGCAAGTGGGCGCGGCGCTATACGCCTGACGTACTGCTCGGCGTCTACACGGCCGAAGAACTCGATGCGCCGTTGGCTATGCGCGACATGGGTCGCGCCGAGGAAATCAGGAAGCCCGCAGCCAGGGCAGGCAGCCGCACCGACTCCGTGCGCGCGAAGCTCGCCAGCCAGCGCAACGCCAAGCCTGCGGCAGCCCCGTCTATCGACGCGATCATCCGCAATATCGAAGCCGCGACCACTGCGCACGAACTGACGATGGCGATTGAACCCGTTACGCGCCTCGCCAGCGAGGCAGACAAGGTGCGCGCACGCGAAGCCTACGCGCTGAAGCTGAAGTCGGAGAAAGAGCGCGCCACGGCCGAAGCTGAGCCGGAAACCGGCGCGTACACCTATGCGGCAGTGGCCGACCGCTTGCAGGGCTCAGAGGGCGTTGAAGAACTCGATGAGGCAGCGGACCTGATCCGCGCGGTAGCCGACCCCGAGCATCGCGACGAACTGACGACGCTCTATCACTCGCGGCGGCAGGCACTGGAGAAGTCATGAATACGCCCGACATCGCCTTGAGCGACCGCCTGATGCTTGCTGCCGGATACCTCGCAGGCAGTGAAATGCCCGACTGCGCGGTGGCGGTGCTCGACGCACACCGCCTGCTGTTTGGCGAGTTGGACCTGCCGAGCAACGCCCTCGCCGCCGCGATCGTTGCGAAGCTCAACAAGGAGGACGAGCGCAATGTCGAAGAAAGATGAAGTGATCGCGATGGCGAGCGATGGTGTTGCAGGCAACCTGCTTGCCGCGCTGCTGGCCGAGGTCCGCCTGCTGCCGGATATCTGGCCGCAGCTTAACGAGAGCGAACAGAACGGCGTCATCGAGCGGCTGCGCAAGAAGGTAGCCGACTCCGTGCGCGAGGCGGTGCGCGCCATCGCGAGCGAACAGCGCGTGAGCGTCAGCGCGAGCCTGAAGAAAATCGTCTTTGGCGATCACGTCGAAGCGGTCTTTTCAATCGCGGAGCGTGACCCGGCGCGGCTCGATCTGGCGCAGTGTCGCGGTCAGGCATGCCTGATTGTTGTCACCGACGCCGCTGCGCATATGGGCGGGCTCGATGACGTGAAGGGCGACCCCGATCAGCAGACGCTGCCGGGCGTCGATGGCGTCGATAGCTCGCCTGGCGCGCAGATCGTCGAGCAGGCCCGTCGCCGCTCGAAGCGCAAGCCGCCGTCCGACAAGGGCGCGCAGGACCCGTTTCAATAAACCCGTTTACACGATCGCGTCGAATGAAGGTCCTCATTAGGCGGTTCCCCCCGTTACCGCCGCTGACGCGATCCTTTTTATTCAGGAGCAAGACCTTGAGCAAGAACAGCAGGCAGGCGCGCGAAACGTTCGCGCCTGAAGAAGTCACGCCGATTGACCGGTACGAGCCGGACTATCAATCGCGCTGCATGAACTGCGGCGGCTCGCCTACCGTCCTCGGCGTCAATGCAAACGGCAAGGTCGTGTATGCCGCAAGCATGTGCGGCATGTGTGTATGGGGCGAAGCCGAAGCGATCAACCCGGCGAACTGGTAAGGGAATAGACGGACATGATCAATCACGATGAGCATGAACAGCAGATGCCGAACGAAGCAATCTCAAACCGCTTGCACCGCACGCTCAACCGGCTTGCAAAGTGGCGCAGCGTGTTCGCTGGCTGGCAGCTCGGTACTCGCGTGACGGGCGACCCGGAAAGCGAGGCGGTACGCGATCACCGGGAATTGTCGATGGTCATGCGCGCCGAAGTCAGCGCGCTCGCCGCGCTGCTGATGCAGAAACGCGTGTTTACGGTCGATGAGTTCAACGCCCAGATCGCCGATGAGGCCGAGTGGCTTTCGCAGGCGTATGAGCGCAAGTTTCCCGGCATGCGGGCGACCGACGCGGGGATCAGTATCGACCCGCATGCTGCGAAAGACACGATGAAAGGATTCCGGCCATGACGGGCGCACCCAACTCGCTGCGCGATGGTCTGCCGCCCCTGCCCGCTCACATGGCGAATCTGCCGGTGGATGGCAAAGGATTCCCCGTCCCGTTCTTCGTCGCATGGATCGACGGCAAACCCGATTTCCGCCTGGCCGATCCGGACAAGATGACTACCGCTGTGCGGTTCAACCGCTGCTGGATATGCGGCCAGCCGCTCGGCAAATACCTCGCGTTCGTGAGCGGCCCGATGTGCACGATCAACCGCGCATCGGCAGAGCCGCCTTCGCATCTGGATTGCGCAACCTTCGCGGCCACCACATGCCCGTTTCTCGTGCTGCCCAAAGCGGTACGGCGCGACGCGAAGCTGCCGGAGGAACGAGCCGATCCGGCGGGCGTGTTCGTGAAGCACAACCCAGGCGTCTGCGCAATCTGGATCACGAAGGACTACGGGGTCCGTCGCGTGGATGACGGCGTGCTATTCAACATGGGCGAGCCATCCGAAGTCCTGTGGTACACGCAGGGTCGCCGCGCGAGCCGCGCAGAAGTGATGACGGCGATTGAAGCGGGCCTGCCACTACTGCGCGAAATTGCGCAGGCGGAAGGGACAAGCGCCCAGCTAGAGCAAGCCATCGATGTCGTCGTATCGAATTTGTTGCCGTAACCGTTTGTTTGAATCTTTCCCGCGCCATCCGGGCGCATTCTGAAAGGATGAGTGACCATGCTACAGGCCGACTACGCGACTACGCAAAGCACACCGAACCATCGTATCAACGGTGCCGCCTCCGAGCCCATTCGGCGCATCAAATGGACGCCCGAGGAGATTGAGAAAGTCGCACGCGCATCGTTCGAACTACACCGAAATGACCCTGCCCTGACCCCTGTCCAGGCGGTACTACGTGGACAGTCGGACGTGCTGCCGTCCGAGCGGCACCGGGCGATAAAGCAGGAGAAGGACTTCGACAAAACCATTGTGCCGATCTGGAAGGAACTGGAGGCAGCGCGCGCCGCGCAACCAGCAGCACCCGCTGCCGAGGCTAAAGAAGCACCAGTATCCGGCGAGGCAGACCCGAGTGGCGAGCTACCCCAGGCAGAAGTGGCCGAGGCAAAAAAGCAGACACGCAAGACGCTCGTTCGCTGGGACCGCGATGAACAGCTATTGATTGCCCGCGAGAGCAAACGATTGCGAAACGACTTTCCCGATATGTCACCGCTCGAAAGCATCCGCAAGGCCACCGTCTATGCGATGCCCGCTGATCGCCAGCGCGAGATTCGCACGATGGCCGACGTCGTCTGGATCACCGATCTGTGGCAGCAGATCGATACGGAAGAACGCGCGGCAAAGGCCGAGCGGGAAGCCGAAGCAGCACGGGAACAGGCGCAACAGGCCGAGGCCGAAGCCGCAGCCAAAGCGAAGCGAACCGCGTTCGATCCGCTTTCCCTGAGCTTCGAAACACTCATCAGGACCATCGGCGCGAAGATCGGCCAGCAGGTCGTCAGCGCCATTGGTGAGCATATACAGGAAGCGATCATGCAACGCATTGACGAAGGGATACGCAGTGCGCCCATTCCCGTTCCCCTCGCCGCCGCCGTACCCGAGGGCGTGACGCGGCTACACGCCGCCCCGCGCGAGCGCAAGCCGCGCGTGCTGGTGGTCGGGCTGCTGAACCAGCAGGCGAATGATGTCGAGCACGCCCTTGCGGGAATGTTGCATCTGGATTTCATCAAGCCATCGAGCAATGGCGCACCCGCGCACCTCGAAGAAAAGGCCCGGCATGCTGACCTGACGGTCCTGATGACGAAGTTCATTTCGCACAGCCATCAGGACGCGGTAAAGCGGGCGAGCGGGAATGTCGTCTACCGCAATGGTGGCCCGAGCGAACTGAAGCGCTGGCTTACTTCATGGGTCAACGGCGAGGTGATGACCGCTGCTGCATAATCAGGACTCTTTTTTACCTGGGGAAACGAGGGGACACAGCTATGAAGGCGATAACGAAGGAAGCGAAGGATGTGCGGGTTGGCGATGTGCTGCTGCTCGCCGGAATCCAGCAGCATGAGGTTTTCGCCGTGACGCCGGTGGGCCGTGAAGGCGGCTATGTCGAAATCAGCAGCCGACAGCCAGGCAAGCCCGAAAACGTAAGCGTCGCGCAGATGCCCGCGAGGGCGCCCGTGAAGATTCTTGTTTCTTTTTAATTGCCGGGCAGTAGCGAGCATACGGCAGCGACCACCCATTCAGGCGAAGTGACAGGAGAGCAACCATGAAACAGGACGTGAAGCCGGTGTATTTGGATCGTGAAGCGGTCGCGCGGTTTGTCTCGCTGAGCGAGCCGTCCGTGCAAAAGCTGGTTCGGGAAAAGAAGTTTCCGCAGCCGCGGTTGATTTCCGCGCATCGTGTCGCGTGGCTGATTTCGGAAGTGGAGGAATGGGCAAGGGAGCGCCCGGTGGCTAGCCTGTTGCCCCCGCCGAGTGGCGGGGGAAGTGGTCGCAACAGGAAGGCGAAGGTGTAGAAATCTGTGCTTGATCGGACAGGCGATCTCCGAGCATCAGGCGAACGAAATGGCGGCGACATCCGTTGTCGCCGGGCGAAATCGGTCGCTCTGATGTCCTATTATTCGCTGCCACAAATGACTATTCATAACCTGCTTTCAGTAGCGTGCACTTCGAACATGGAATCTGTCCGAACACACAGGACGACCGGACCTAGTATTAGTGCATTGCTCGCCCTACCGGACGTTATCGTAAGTTCTCCGAAAGCTTTTATTGGCGTGGCAATGCAAACGATGGAGGTCAAAGTGAAAGCGCTTCCATGGCTCCGTACAGCATTGTTCATTGTTGGACTGATGTTTCTTGCCTGTCAGCCACGTGCCCAAAGTGTATCTGAGCGATGCCCGGGATATGACGGCGATCCGCCGTACCCGAAGTTTTCAAATAATTCGGCCGCGTGGGACAAAGAGTTGGACCTCGTCAAGATCGTTATCAATCGGCCTTCGCTTGAAGTTGTGGAGGACAAGGGTTCACGTCGCCTCAAAGTAAGCTTCCTGCAAATCAAGCCTCAATGTTATGTTTCCGGTCACGTATATGCGACCTTAATTAACAACGGCAAAAAACTCCCGTCACTTCAACTCTTTGGCATCGTAGGCGACTTGAACCGGCCGGATAAACCGCGGCTCTTTCAGATGCTGTCGGCACAGGCTATTCCGCCGGAGTGGGTAATTGATGACAATACTTCGGTCAATCTCTCGCTGGATTGTGGGTGCACTTCCAAGCCGGGTGCCACTACTCGCCGTCAGAATTACGTGGTTCCGTTATTTAACTGCGACGAAGACGTGAATTGCTCTCTCCCCTTCCAATCCGTCTGGAGCGGAATTTGGCCGCATTAAGGCGTCGCGCAACAGGCCCCTTCGGGCACCGCGTCAAGAATGGGAGGAGAAGATGACAAAAAGTAACGCCGTTTTGACAGCAGGGTTCTGTTTGGTCGTTTCCATGACGCAAGTGACAGCAAATGCGCAGGCGCCTGTTTTCACAAGTGCCGATCAAGCGAAGGCCAGCGAGGTTGTAGACGCGGTGCAAACGGCTATCCGGACCGACAATACGTTAGCGCAAAGCTCGGCTCCTGAACACCGTCCCCCTAGGTCGGATATTACACGTCCTGGTGAGACGCGGCCGCCGGTGCCACCGCCGAGCGACGATGATCCGGCTAATACTTATGCGACAATCCGACTCAGCGATGAACTCGGCGCTCAGCTTGCGGGTGTCGCGGACAAGGCGAAATCTATAGAACCACTGCTTACAAAAATCGGCGCGGAACAGGCTATAAATAATGCGATTAATAATTCGACTGTCCCGGTAGAGGAGAAACAGCAATTTCTGGCCTACCTTCGGGAAAGAGGAGGAATTGCTAATGCGACTCGCTTAGAGATTGAACAGGTTCCGCAGATGGCGGCAGTCCAGCGCGCGAATCACCAGGCGTGGGCCCAAGCCCTCCGCAGCGGAAGACCCCCGCCGGTTACGAGCCATATGAAAAAGGTATGGCGCTGTGGACTTTGGACCATCGGAGCTGTCGGATCGTCAATACTCGGAAATGAGGCAGCAGCTGGCGTGTGCGTAGCCGGGTTTTTCGCTGACGACTGTTTGCATCAATAGTTAACCGCCCAGACCGCGCGCAGCAAGCTGCAACGACTGAGAGTCCCTGAACACCGCTCGCGAGATTTTGGAAGCGGAGAACACCGACTGCGCTGCCAGCGCCGCGAGTCTTTCAAGTTCGACGTCCAGCTTTTGTAGCCACTCAACACGCTGGGCGTTGAATTCAGCCTTGTCGTAGCGCTTGCGAACGCCGGGCGGCAGGTGCCCCATGATCGCGTCCGAGATATGCGGCGGACAACCAATCTCGGTGAGCAGCGTGTTGCTCGACCGCCGCAGATCATGGGGAGCCCAGTGCGTTACCGGCCAGCGCGGGCGCTTCGACTCCGGGCGTTTCTTCGAATACGGCATGAAGTAGTGCACATCGCTTTGTATCGCCTTCTGCTGAATGTGCTGCCCCTTGACCCTTGACGATGGAAACAGGAAACCGTCTACTGCGGTTTCCATGCGCCGCAGAACGATTTCTTCTGCGCGGCCGAACAGCGGTACACGCAGATCGCTCGCACGACTCCGGTTAAGGTTCTTGGTTCTTTGCTTCGGCACCTCCCACCACAGGATGCCGTCTTCCTCTCTTTTGATCTCGCTCACCCGCATGCCTACGGTTTCCGCGCCGCGCGTAACAGTCCAGAGATACAGCGTCAGCAGGTCCTGCTGCACCTGACTCAAATTCGGCAGCCAGTTAATCACCTGGCCGATTTCGTTGGTGCCTCTGCCCTTCGCGCTCGAAAGGCAGCGTTCGGGTTCCACGCGCTTGCCTTGAATTTTCTTGCCGTTGCTTTTCAGCTTGCGGCGCATGACCACCGCCCACCAGTTATTCGGGGGCTGCGCACCTTCGACGCCGCTCTTTAGGCGTCCTTCATCAAGCGCATGCGCCCATGCGCCACTAAGGGCGGTCCGCAGCTTCCCCGCTACGACCGGCGCGCGCTTGCCGTGATCCGCGATAAGTTTCGCTGCCTGCTCCCGCGTGATATCGCAGGCTCTCATGTTCGCCATCGGCCCCAGCATCGTGTCGAACATGCGGGCAATCTCGTTCGCTTCCTTTGATTTGCGGTGCGGCTCGATGCACTCGGCAAGATACTCGTCGCATACGCGTCTGACGGTATATTCCCCACTGCTACGCGGGGCCACATTTTTAGGCTTCGCGGCACGCTTCTCAACGGCAACATCGCTGCCGGACTTGCGCTCGTTGCGCAGCTTGGCCCACACGCCGATTGCTTCGGCAATCGGCATCGCGGGCCACTCGCCAAACTTGATCTGGCGCTTACGATTATCTACGGGCGAGTTATAGCGATAGACCCACGATCGTATAGCGGGGTTGTTACCCGCTTCAATACGCAGGCCGGAGCAGCCCTCGATGAGAAGGTGAGAATTCGGTGCAAGCTGCTTCGCTTGGCGCTTGAAATCTGAGTCTGAAATCATGGCAAGGGTCCGGGGGTAAAAGCACGTTGGAAAATATGTACTTTGAAAATCTACCCTCTATCCTACCCTCTTGTTCCGAAAGCAGAGCACCGCAGATAGGCGTGCTAAACAAAAATCGTGATTTGCAAAATGGCCGAAATCCTTATCTGGCGCGGCTTTCGCTGGGATACTTTGGATAAACGCGATTACCTATGGATAAGTACGATACCCCGTACTACGCTGCTTGATCAGCAGCGTCGGCACCCAGTTCGCGAAGCCATAGAAACCGACCGTCTGGAAGACATTGAAGATCGTCATCATCAGCGTGCGGCTGCGATACGGCGGCACCCACATGTCGCGGAAGCTGCCGCGCGGTGCGACCGCCACCGGCGGCGCCGGCGGTGGCAACTCGCGGCCGTATTCGTGGCGTACCTTCGCCTCGAGCGCGGTCATCACACGGTCGGCTTCGGCGAGACGTCCTTGCTGCGCGAGCCAACGCGGGCTTTCCGGCAGCGCGCGGCGAATCCACCAGACGAATAGCGCGCCGTGCGCGCCGATCAGCACGACCCAACGCCAGCCGTCCAGACCGAACGGCGTTCGCGGCACCAGCAGAAACGACAGAAACGCGACCACCGGCACCGCCGTGAAACCGACCGCCTGCTCGCACGCGAACGCGCGGCCGCGAATCTGCTTGGGCACCAGCTCAGAGATGTAAGTGCCGATCGTCACCAGCTCGACGCCGATGCCGACACCTGCGATGAAGCGCCAGAAATTGAGGCCCGTCGCGGTCTCCTGGAACGCCATCACCACGTTCGCCGCGGTATACCAAAGCAGCGACCACGTGAATACCGCGCGCCGCCCGAAGCGATCCGCGAGGAAACCGCATGCAATCGTGCCGATAAACAGGCCGCTGAACAGCGCGGCGATGAAACTCGCGACGCCGGTCGAGCCGAACAGGCCGCGCGTGGTCGCGGTCAGCAGACCGCTTTTCACGAGGCCCGGCGCGACATAGCCGGAATACAGCAGATCGTAGAGTTCGAAGAAGAAGCCGAGGCTCAGCAGCACCACGAGCTTCCAGATGGAGCGCGTGGCGGGCAAGCGGTCGAGGCGTGCCGAAATGCTGCCGGCGTCGAGCGCTGCATGGCCCGCCGCCTGAGCGGCAGTGCTGCGGGCGCTGCCGGCCGCGTCGGTGGAATGCGCCGCGTTGCCGCCGCTGCGCGCGACGGACTCCGCGTGATCGGGGGATGCCATGTTGTCTGTCTCCTTCTGTTGCGACTGCTTTTACGGCGGCGCTGATCGCTCGCCGCGGCCAGTCCGATGCCGGCCTTGCGTTTGGTCGCGCGTCGCACGCGCCACGTTGCCCCGGCCTGAGTTCGGCCAGCATTCTAGCCGTGCGCGCGCTGCAATTGTTCGAACGTGGTGATTTTCCCGGCCAGCGCGCTCGCCGCGACCGTGTACGGGCTCGCGAGCCACACGTCGCCCGGCCCCGAACGGCCGGGGAAATTGCGGTTGATCGCGCTGATCGTCACCTCGTCCGGGTTGGCCGATTGTCCCGGTCCGCAGTTCGCACACGAGCCGCAGCCAGGCATCACGAGCGTCACGCCCGCGCGCTCGAACACCGGCAGATAGCCCTGCTCCTCGCAATACGCGCGCACCGCCATCGTGCCGAATTGCAGATACAGACGCGTGCGCTCGGGCACGCGCAAGCCGTGCTCGACGCCCCAGCGCAGCACCTCATGATAGAAATCGAAGTCCTCGCGCTTGCCCGCGGTGCACGACCCGCCGTACGCGATATCGATCGCGACGTCCTGTTCGAGCCGCGGCGCCGCCACGCCGTTGCCGGGATCGCCCGGCCGCGCGAGCATCGGTTCGATCGCGTTCGCATCGATATGAATCGTGTCGCGATAGGTCGCGCCCGCATCGCTTTTCATCCAGCCTTCCAGCACGAAATCGACGCCGCGCCGCTCCTTCAGGAACGCGACCGTACGCTCGTCCGGCTCGACGATGCCGGTGAAACCGCCGAGCTCCGCGACCATGTTGGTCAGCGTCGCGCGTTCGTCGATCGACATCGCGCGGACCGCCGCGCCGCCGTATTCGAACACTAGGCCGATCGCGCCGCCCGAGCGGATCGCTTCTATCCGCAGCAGATGCAGCACGACGTCTTTCGCGGTCACGCCGCCGCGCAACTGGCCGTCGATCTCGATGCGCAGCGTCTCCGGCACTTTGCAGCGCACGTAGCCCGTGACCCAGCTATTGGCGATTTCGGTCGCGCCCGCACCGAACGCGAGGCAGCCGAGCGCGCCCGAATGCGGCGTATGCGAATCGGTGCCGCACGCAACCTGCCCCGGCAGCGCGTATTGCTCGGCCATCAACGCATGACAGATGCCCTCGGAGCCGGGCACGCCATCGAGCGCGCCGTGCGAGCGCACCGGGTAGTCGCGCGAAAACGATGTATGGCCTTCCATCAGGTTCGCGACGCCCAGCAGCAGACCGTCGCGCACGTGCGGGATGCTTTGCGGCGCGAGCACCAGATGGTCCTGGAAAGCGATGATGTGATCGGGCGCATGCAGCGGCGCAGGCTTGCCGAACGCGCGATGCATCAGATGCGCGCACATGCCGGTGAAATAGTCGTGGCTGAAGCGCCAGTCGGCGGCGATGAACACGCCGTCGCCGCGCTGCGCGCTCGCGGTGCCGGGATGCAGATGACGGTCGATGATTTTCTCGACCAGCGTTTTCGGCTCGGCGCCCGGCGCGTCGTTCGGGGCAACGCTCGTGCGCTCTCGCGGCGCGGGCCAGTCCGCGAACTTGCTATACGCGAGCAACCCGCCGCTGCGGATGATCTGCTGGGTGAGTGCGTCGCGGCCTTTCAGGAACTCGTCGATCGGCACCGCTTCACCCGCGAGCAGACAATCGAGCACGGAAAAATCCGTCGTGGTCAGAATGCCGATGTTGTCGCAGTTCTGCTGATAGATGCGCTCGAAGCTCTCCGCAACGATCAGCCGGATGCCCGCCGACAACTCCGCGAGCGGGCTCGATTCTCGCGATGAGCCCTTGCCGTAGCGCTTGCCCGCCACGGTCACGCGAAAGCCGCCGTCCTTCACCGCATTGCGGCCGATCGGCAGACATTCGCCCGCCTTGAAGCCGACGTACGGATACTGGCCGAGGCGCTCGTCGTAGGTGAGCATCACGGTGACCGGCGTGATCTCGTCGGTCGACACGTTGTCGCGCAACGGCCCCGCCGTCTCGCGCGTGAAGTTTTCGCCGGCCAGTTGCGCCTCGATCACGGCCGGGTCTTGCGACAGGTACAGCACGCGGCCGTCCAAACGAATCGTATCGCTCATCACTGCGTTCTCCTTGCGCCCACTATACGGCGCGCAAGGCCGATGCCGAAGTGCCGGTGCGGCAACTCTGCCGTCTCGTTTCGCGAATGCTCGATTTCGGAGCCGCGTCGCGGCGTGCGTGTGACGGACTGTCTAAGGCTGATTGCCGAGGAACGACACCAGCGCGGCCGCGCTCGCGCTCAACTGCTCGCGCGCCTTGAAGATGATGATCAGATGGCGCTCCGCCCACGCATCGGCAAGCGGCAGCAGCCGCACGTCGAGCGTGTTCACATAGAGCAGGCCGACTGGCTCGGGCACGATCGCGATGCCCAGCCCCGCATGCACCATCCGGCACAGTGCATCGAGACTGCTCACGCGCATCCGCACGTCGAGTTGCCGGCCCGCGCTCGCCGCCTGCTGCGCGAGCAGACGCGTGAGCGCGCTTTCGCTGCGCAGGCCGACGAAGCTGTCGTGCAACAGATCGTCGAAGCTCACCCGTGCCGCGCTGGCGAGCCGATGCCCGCCCGGCACCAGCACCGCGAGCCGGTCCTGCCGGTACGGCACCTGCTCGAACGCCTCGCTTCCCGCGACCGGATTGCAGATGCCGAAGTCCGCGCCGTGTTCGTCGACGATACGCAGCACGTCCGCGCTGTTTTCTTCTTCAAGCTCGATCGATACATCCGGGAACGCGCGGCCGAACGCGGCCACGTCTTCAGGCAGAAACTGCACGATCGACGACAGATTCGCGACCACCCGCACGCGCCCTTTGACGCCCGTCGAAAAGCGCGACAACTCCGCGCTCATCTGCTCGATATTGCCGATGATCGCGAGCGCGTAGCGCAGCACGGTTTCGCCGACCGGCGTCACGGTAATGCCGCGCGACTGCCGCTGAATCACCGGCAGGCCGATCATCGCCTCGATCTCGGCGATGCGCCGGCTCACCGCCGACGACGCGATGAACTCGCGCTCCGCCGCGCGCGCGATATTGCGCTCCTGGCAAACCGCGACGAACAGACGCAGCGAAGTGAGATCGAGTTTCTTGAGCAGGTTTTCCATGGGACGAGGCGGCGGGTCTGACGACAATGGCGGCGGATCGCTGGAATCGTGGCCGTTATCGTCTCACGGCACGCAGGGTTGCGCCATGGTACCGACCGCGGACCTCACAACGCATCATGAAAGATGATGCCGACCGTATGCCGATGCCCCGAACGCAGACGGCTCACGCCATGCCGCAGATTCACGCGATACGGTCCACGCGTGCCCTGCACCGGCCGGCTGTTCACGGTGAACACGACCGCGTCGCCCTTCGCGAGCGGCACGACTTCGGCGCGCGATTGCATGCGCGGACGCTGTTCGGTCATCACGAACTCGCCGCCGGTGAAGTCGCGCCCCGGCTCCGACAGCAGCACCGCGACCTGCAGCGGGAATACGTGTTCGCCGTACAGATCCTGATGCAGGCAGTTGTAATCGCCTTCGCCGTATTGAAGGATCAGTGGCGTCGGCCGCACCTGGCCGGCGTCATGGCAGCGTCGAATGAATTCCGCGTGCTTCGGCGGATAGCGCACGTCGATGCCCATCGCCCTGTTCCAGCGGTTCGCGACCGGCACGAGGTGCGGATACAGCGCGCCGCGCAAGCCGTCGACGAGCGGCGGCAGCGGATACGCGAAGTACTTGTATTCGCCGCGGCCGAAGCCGTGGCGCGCCATTACGATGCGGCTGCGATACAGCGCATCGCGTGGATAGAGCGCGCTCAGCGCGTCGCATTCGCGCGGCGTCAACAGTTGCGGCACGGCGGCGCAGCCGTATTGATCCAGATCGTGTTCGATGCGCGGCCAGTCGAGGGCGTCGACGCGTTGGTCGATGGTTTGGGTAGGAGCGATTGCGTTCATCGTCGATGAGTGGGCAGCCGGGCTCTTTGCCCGCGCCATGAAAATAGATAGTCGATGAGCTTAGTGTACGAGCGTGGCGGCGGGAAAACACTCCGGGTCTTGCGGTCAAATTCGGCAGCACTGCACGGGCGGACGATTCACGCTACGCTGTCGGTATCGTTGCGGCCGCATTTGCCGGTCGCGTCGCACTTCATTTCGCCAGGGACAACCATGAAACAGCAGCTCACCATCGATTTTGTTTCCGACATCGCCTGCCCGTGGTGCGCGATCGGCCTGTCGTCGCTGCAGCTCGCGCTCGCGCGGCTGCAGGACAAGATCGATGCGCGCATCGTCGTGCATCCGTTCGAACTGAATCCGCAGATGGGACCGGACGGCGAAGACATCGTCGAGTATCTCGGCAAGAAATACGGCCGCACGGCCGCGCAGATCGCCGAAACGCAAGCGATGATCCGCGAACGCGGCGCGAGCGTCGGCTTCGATTTCGGTCCGCGCACCCGCACCTACAACACGTTCGACGCGCACCGCCTGCTCCATTGGGCCGGCCTGAAGGGCCAACAGTTGCCGCTGAAGCTCGCGCTATTGCGCGCGTATCACGCCGACGGCAAGAATCCGAGCAATCATGACGTGCTGGTCGAGGCGGCACAGTCGGTCGGACTGGCCGCCAGTGAAGCGCGCGAAGTGCTGACGAGCGACGCGTATCCCAGCGAAGTTCGCGAAGCGGAAAAGAACAATCAGGAAATGGGCATTCAATCGGTGCCATCGATCATTTTCAACCGCCGCTATCTGGTGACGGGCGGCCAGCCGGTCGAGCAATTCGTGCAGGTGATCGAGGAGATTCTGGCAAAAGAGACGGCCTGAGATCCTGCCAATTGCGAACGGAGCCCACATTGCTCGCGCTGACGGTTTTAACAAAAAGAAGCTGGAACGAGGTGCCCCGATGGGGGCTGATAATCGGCGGCGCCGCAATCATGTTTTTCGGGCAGATCGCGCTGATATTCGCTCAATACGCGCTGTGGGGACCCCCGGCGCCGCATAAAATCCCGCTCGCCGATAAGCCGATCCTGGTTCAGCTGTTCTTTATCGTGATTCTGATGCCGTTGCTTGAGACGATCGTCGGACAATGGCTGCCCATACGGCCAATTAACGGCGTTTTTCGTTTGTCGTGGCGGGTTGCCGCGGTGGGGTCGATTGCGTTGTTCACGCTGATGCACGGTTACGTCGATCGTGCGGTCGTGTCGATGCTGTTGGGCGCGGTGGTGCTGGCGGCGGTATTCATCGTCGAAGCGAAGCGTAAGGGACGACCCGTTCTGAGCACCTGGCTCACGCATGCACTCGCGAATGCTTGCGTGTTGTCGCTTCAACACATTTGAGCAAGGATGGCTCAGGCCCATTGGCCAAGCCATCGCACTCAACTTAAAACCGCTTACAGATAGCTGCAAACGTAGTCGAGCGTTTCGACCACATCGATATCGAAGCGGCTCTTGCCCGGTACCGAAAACGATTCGCCCGCGCCATAGGTCTTCCACTCGTCGCTGCCGTCGAGACGGATACGGCATTTGCCCGCCTGCACTTCCATCAGCTCCGGCGCGTCGGTGCCGAAGTTCAGCGTGCCGGGCAGGATCACGCCGAGCGTCTTGCGCGTGCCGTCGGCGAACAGCACGGTGTGCGACACGCACTTGCCGTCGAAGTACACATTGGCTCGTTTGACAACAGAAACCTGGTCGAATTGCGTTGCAGCCGTCATGGCGGTCTTCCTCTGGGTCATCGTGAATGGATGCGTTGCGGCCCGATGGGCGCGGCAGACGGCGCGCGATCCGCGCAAGCCGCCCGCGCGGCGTTCCGGTCCGGGCGCGAGCCCGCCATCATACAGGCTATTGACGGCGCCAATACGGTAAAGTCTGCCTCAAGCATATCGACACAGTGCCGGCGACGTCCATGCGATATCGCTGGCGAATCTCGAGTACTGCACGGTCGTCACCACGACCGCATTAGCCGGAACCCATCTACGGCCAATTCCCGGTACAGGAGGGCATGTGAGTAAAGTCAGCGTGAACAGCATAGTGGGCGCAATTGCCGCGGTAACGATTGCGCTCGGCACTGCGACCTGTGCGAATGCACAGACTAGTGGCGGCATGCCGAACGATGCTTCCGCGCAAAGCCAGTCCATCGCGGCGTCGCCGGCTCGCAACAGACCCGATAGCGAGCTCGCGCGCGACGTGCGGCGCGCTCTCGCACGCACACCGAACCTGCATTCAACGGCGATTCACGTGCAGGCGCGCCGTGGTGTCGTCACGCTGACCGGTTGGGTGCCGCAGCGCGCCCAGGTGCAACGCGCGGGCAGTGTCGCGAGATCGGTGCGCGGAGTCCGGCAGGTGATTAACCATCTGAACGTGCGCACGAGAGGAGCGAGCGGCCATTAGCGCAAATCGAACAAAAGAAAGTACTCAGCCCGGCACGAATGCGCCGGGCTGAGTACTTTCAATCGATGCGCGAGAGTTCGTCGCAATCCCTCAACGCCACATACGGTAACCATACACCGGCGGCGCGCGATACGCATAAACGCGCGGCTGCGCCCAATAGACCGGCGGATGATAAACCTGATAAGCGACAGGCGCGACCGGTTGAATCACCGTTTCCACGACCTGCGGCATTTCTTCGTATTGCGCTTGCGGATAAACCGGCACGTACTGCACGGGTGGCTGCGGATAGTCCTGACGCACGTACACCGGCTGGTTGTCGTAGACCGGTTGCATCTGCGCGTAGGCCGGCGCCTGCTGGTATTGCATTGGCGGCGGCGCGTATTGCGGCTGCTGGTACATCTGCTGATATTGCTGTTGCGGCGGCGGCGCTTGCGGCATCTGACGCTGCGCGTACTGCACCGGCTGCGGCTTTTGAGGCTGCGGCGGAATGCTCGTGTACTTCGAGTTGTCGTCTTCGGGGACGCCCGGCGGCAGCGGCGGCACGTCGACCCGCGCGACGTCGGTCTTCGCGGGTTGCCGCTGACCGTGATTGTGCGAGTCGATCATTGCCTGGTAATCGGCCTGATCCTGCTTGCCGCGATTGATATAGCCGTTGCGGTATGCGCGGGCCACGTCCGACATCTTCGCGTTCGGATCTTCTTTCATGCCGTCCGCATTGACCTTGTACTCGTTCGGACTAAGCGAGCCGGCCGGCACTTCGTCGCCGGACGCATAGGCCGCTTCGGGTCCGTCGGCCCACGCTGGATAACACAGCAGCGTTAGCACCGAAGCGACCGTCGTCACCCCGAGCCCCCAAAGCGCACTTGTTCTCATGATCCACCTCGCGGCCGATTAAGAGTGTATTGAAAGCCGAATTTTTTACTTGCAGGCGTGGCTATTTCTCTGCGCGTGCAATTGTTATTTTCTAGCACATTCCTTTGACGCCGGCATTATTTTTTCTTTGCAAATGAGCGGTGTAGCGCACGACTGACACGGTGGGTCCCAATGCGAGGCAGGAGAAACCCTGAGAGTCAAAGTTGCCGAAATGGACCGCCTGCTACGGCGACTCCGCACGCCGCCGCGAAGCAATTATTTTTGCCATGAATGACGTGGCACCTACACGGCCTCTTAGCGCGCCGGCCCGCACCGGGCACTGTGCGACAACTCGGCTTTCCCTATTGCGCGACATGCCGTTCTCTGCTCGCGCGAAATTCAAACAATATGCATAAAGGACGATCAGCAAATTCAAGTTGAATACCTTCCGAAAGATTCGCGGATTACGATCTACTTTATCGTTGCACGCGGCATTCGCTTTGCTGAGTACGGACATTTCCACTCTGCCCCGGAGGCAGCCCATGAAAGACTCCGTCACGCCACCCGCCGCGGATCGGGTTCCGCTGACCGCCGCGCCTGCATCGAGCGCCGGTGAAGACGGCTCGCGGCTGCATCTGCGCGAGATCGCATCGTTCGCGCATCAGGTGACCGGCGTAGCCGTCGCTGCGGACGGACGCATTTTCGTCAACTTCCCGCGCTGGACAGAAGACGCGCCGATCTCCGTCGGCGTACTCACGCCCGATGGCGACGTTCGTCCTTACCCCGACGATCGCTGGAACGGCTGGCGCAACGCCAGGCGTGACGAGTTGAACCCGCAGGATCGCTGGGTCTGCGTGCAGGCCATGCTGTGCGATTCGCAAAACAACCTGTGGGTACTCGACCCGGGCGCGCCGGCCCAGTCCTTCGTCGTGCCGGGCGCCCCCAAACTGGTCCGCATCGATCTTGCGACCGATAGCGTCGTCGGCTGCATTGCGTTCACGCTCGAGATCGCGCCGCAGGGCAGTTATCTGAATGACCTGCGCATCAGTCCCGACGGCCGGTTCGCCTATATCACGGACTCGGGAACACGCGGCGCGATCGTGGTGGTCGATCTCGGCACCGGTCAAGCGCGCCGCGTGCTCGACGGGCATCCTTCGACGCAGATGGACCCGAGCGTCACCGTGCATGCAGGCGGCGCACCATTGCGGCGTCCCGATGGACGCGGCGTCGAATTCTCGGCCGACGGCATCGCGCTGACTCGCGATGGACTGTATCTGTACTGGCAGGCCTTGAAGGGCAAAACGCTTTATCGCGTGCCCACCGAAGCGCTTCGTGATACCGCGCTCTCCGCCGACGGGCTGCATATCGACCGCGCGGGACGTTTGCTGATCACCGCGGTGGAAGAACACGCGGTGAAGGTATGGGACGGCACGAGCTTGACGACGCTGCTGCACGAGCGCGGCCTGCGCTGGCCGGATACGTTCGCCGAGGGGCCGGACGGCACGATCTACCTGACCGATTCGCGCATTCCCGAGATGAACTGGTTCAAGCCGGGCCATCCGGACGCCCTGCCTTCGAGATTGCTGATCATCGCCGACGCCGCTCCCTCAGCGTAGGCGGACGCCAAACCGGGCACGCGCAATGCTAGTGGAGGAAATGGAGCTGGCGCGTGCCAGCGCGCCTGCCGTGCATTCACGCGCCAACTGGCGCCGGGGGTCGAGGGATGATCGGCGAAACCTCATTCGCAACGCACTGCCCGCCTGAACACGGACAGCCGATGGAGAACGTCGCATGACGATCGGCTGCCCCGAATGCGGCGCGCTCGAAGACATCCCGCCGCTCGCCGCAGATACCTACGCGCGTTGCCGCGCCTGCCACTTTCCGCTCGAGCGGCGTAACGGCCGAAGCCAGGCCGCTGCGCTCGCCTGCGCGAGCGCAACCTTCGTACTGCTGTTTCCGGCCAATCTCGCGCCGCTGATGTACGTGCACATGCTCGGCGTCGAGCACTCGTCAGTGCTGTCGTCGGGCATCGTGCAGATGTGGAACGACGGCTGGTTCATTCTCGCGGTGCTGCTCGGCACCTTCGGCATCGTGCTGCCCTTCGTCCGCTTTGGCGGCCTCGTGGCCGTTCTCGTCGCGCTACGGCTCGGCTGGCGTACCAGGGCAATCGGCGCGCTGTTTCGCTGGACCACCTCGCTCGATATCTGGGCCATGCCCGACGTCTATCTGGTCGGCTGCTTCGTCGGCTACGCGCGCGTGACGCAGAATCTGACCGGCACGATCGCCCCGGGCGGCTACTGTTTCATCGCCGCAGCGCTGCTGTCGATGCTCACGCGCGCATCGCTCGACCGCAGAACCGTGTGGCGCGCGATCGCCACGGACAACGAGCTGCCTGAACACGAAGCGCCGCTCTCCTGCACGGTTTGCGATCTGGTCGTGCCGATGTCGCAGGAGGGCCGTCCCTGTCCTCGCTGCGGACTCAAATTGCGCGCTCGCAAAACCGACGCCGTCGTGCGCGCGGCTGCGCTGTCGCTCGCCGCGCTCGTACTGACGATCCCGGCCAACGTCTTTCCGATGACCAGTTCGATGCAACTCGGACAGATCCAGTCAACCAGGGTCATCGACGGCGTCTACGAGCTGTTCCACGTGGGCCTGTGGCCGCTCGGCATCCTGATCATCTGCACGAGCATCGTCATTCCGGTGGCGAAGATCGTCGGCATGGGCTGGTTCATCGTCTCCGTGCGGCGCCGTTCGCGTCGGCATCTGCGGGTCAAGGCGCATCTGTATCGCCTGATCGACGAACTCGGACGATGGTCGTTCGTCGACGTGTTCACGATCGCCGCGTTCGTGCCGCTGATCCAGTTCGACGGCATCGCGTCGGCGAGACCGGCCATCGGCGCCACCGCGTTCGCGCTGGTCGTGTTCCTGACGATGGCCGCTTCGCGCGCATTCGACCCGCGCCTGATGTGGGACGTCCACCCGCGGAGCAAGCGATGAGCGGCACGCGTCCCCGTCGTTCGCAAGCTCAGGTGCGGCGCAGCCCATGGCCCGGCTGGATCTGGGCGGTGCCGATCGCCGCCTTCGCGATGGCCGGATGGCTCGGCGTTCGCGCGCTGACGCATCAGGGCGAGACGGTCACGGTCATCTTCGACAACGCGTACGGCATGAAGCCCGACGATACGATCGTCACGCTGCGCGGCGTGAAGGTCGGCGCGGTCTCGGAGATCACGCTCGCGCCCGATGGCCAGCACGTGCAAGCCGAGCTCAAGATAGATCGCGCCGAGAAAAAGTATCTGCGCAGCGAGACGAAGTTTTTTCTGCGCGGAGCCCACGTGGACCTCAACGACCCAGCGTCGCTCAAAGGCATGTTGTCCGGCCCCGAGATCGTGATGGAGCCCGGACCCGGCAAACCGGCTTCGCGTTTCGACGGAGTCGATCGCCGCCCCGCGCTCGCACCGGGGCACGGCCCGGTCGTCACTTATCTGGTGCGCTTCGACGGTGCGGTCGGCGACCTGAAAAGCGGTGCGGATGTGCAATTGCGCGGTTTCGATGTAGGCACCGTCACCAGCGTACGGCTGAACTACGACGCACGCACGGGCGCGCTAAGCACCCCGGTGCAGATCGCGCTGAATCCGTCGCAGCTCGGCATCGTCGGGGCGCCGCCGCCGGCCAACGGCGACTGGCGCCCGCTCGTCGACGGCATGCTCGCCCGCCTCGTCGCCACGGGCTTGCGCGCGCGCTTGTCGCAAGATCCGCCGGTCGTCGGCGCGGACAAGATCACCCTCGACTTCGTGCAAGGCGCGCCGGTCGCGACGCTCGCCAGCGAGGGCGACCTGCCCGTCATTCCGAGTGTCGCCGCCGCGAATCTCGACACGACGATGGCCAAGGCCAACGAGGTGATCCAGAAAATCGACGATCTTCCGATCCGGCAAACCGGCGAACAGGTGCGCAGTATCGCCGCGCATATCAACGCGCTCAGTTCCTCGCCGCAAATCAAGGACAGCCTGACGCACATCGACCACTCCGTCGCGCAGATCGATCACACGTTGCAGCAGGTCTCGCCGCAAATCGGTCCGCTCGTCGCGCAACTGCGCGACACGGCGAGCGCGGCCGATCGCACCGTTGCCGCGGCGAACCGTACGTTAGGCGGCGATGCGTCGAGCCAGAATGATCTGCCTGCCGCGATGCAGGAGCTGACCGACACCGCGCGCTCGATTCGGGCACTGGCCGACTATCTGGACCGCCATCCCGAGGCGCTGATCCATGGCAGGCAGCAGGAGACTCAATGATGACGAGGTCCACGCTTCGCATCGGACGCGCCGGCGAGGCATCGCTCACGACGCGCGTCTGGACGGCGGCGTTTGTCGTCTGCGTCGCGGCGATGACGCTCACCGGATGCGGGCACAGCATACCGACGCGCTATGTGACGTTGAACCCGATGCCCGCCGACGCGCCGCCAGCCACGGCGCCGATGCAACCGATTCAGCTGACCGCCGTGCACATTCCGGCGGTGCTCGATCGGCTGGAAGTCGTCACGCTGGCTTCGCAAAACCGCCTGACGATCGACGACAGCGACCGGTGGGGCGCACCGCTCGCTCAGATGATGCGCAAAACGCTTGCCCAGGACTTGCTCACGCGGCTGCCCGCCGGGTCGTTCGTCGTGCCGGACGCGCCCGCGCCACCCGGTACGCGCAGGCTGGTCGTCACGGTGCTGAACGCGGCGGCCAACGCGAGCGGCACGCTGACCTTGCAGGCGGAATGGACCCTGTTGAATGGGCATTCGGATCAGGTGCCACTGCGGCAGCAGGTGACGCTCGACTCCGCGATCGACGGACACGATGCGTTCGCGCAGGCGGCCGCGTTGAGCCGCATTCTCGCCGACCTGGCCGACCGGATCGCGGCATCGGTCGTCGCGCATTGACCGAAGGATTCGAGCTCGCCGCTGCGCCGATCACGCGATGCCGCTACCGCCCTTCTTTGCGGAAGGCCGGTCGAAACGCTGCTCGACGACGCGTGTTCCCCATTGCTCCCCTTCCGATTCTTCGCTCAGCCGAAAACCGAATGACTCGTACAGATGACGCGCCGCGTCGAGCCCCTGGAAAGTCCATAGATAGGTTTCGTCAAAGCGCTCGTCGACGAAACGCATCGCATGCGCCAGCAATTGCCGTCCGATCCCGGAGCCGCGCAACGAATCGTCGACGATGAACCAGCGCAAATGCGCGACACCGGTGTCGTTATCCCCATCGATCACGACAGACGCGAGCGTGCGGCCGTTTTCGACGTAAAGCCAAAGCCCTTTCCCTTCGGCCGGCAATGCGCCCGCGAACTCCGCCAGTTCCGTCGCGACCTTCTTCTCGAAGAAGGCGCCGAAACCCCAGTGCTGCGCGTAATAGCGCCCGTGCAGACTCGCGATATCGCCGATGCAGCCGGGTTGGTAGCCTTCCACGATGCCTGCGGACCCCGCTTCCGTTGCAGGAAGCTTGCTGACCTCACCATGCGCAAGAGCGTCTGCATAAAGCGCGAGAGAACGGACCAGCGCCTGCTGGTCGGCGGGAACCATGCGCCGCAGCGCGCCGGACACGCGATCGGTCGCGAACCGGTCGATCTTCTTGCGCAGCTTCTGACCTTCGGCCGTCAGGTACAACTCGGAAGAACGGGCATCGTCGGCGCAGACCGTACGCTCGACCAGTCCGCTCGCTTCGAGCTTTGCGATCTGCCGGCTCGTATTCGATTTGTCGAGCCGCAGGATGGTCGCCAGATCCTTGGCGCTGATGCCCGGCGACATGCCGATCTCGATCACCGCATGCACAGCCGAGGGCGCCAGATCGCTATCGGCGAGCGTCGTGCGCATGAAACCAAGCTCGCGAACCAGGCGGCGGGAAAACTCCCGCAGTTCGAGAATCGTCGTATCGCGAGGCTTGGCGGGGGCTTCGATCAGATCCATGATGACGCTCGCATATCCGTTGCGCTGCGCAATCAATATAGTTGCGGCCCGCAACTTAAGCAAACGCCAAATTGCAGTCGGGATCGTTGCAACGCGGCATCGAGATGAAAAAAGCCGGGTTCGAACGAACCCGGCTTGCTTCTTCGTTGCGCGCCTTCGATGCCTGGCCTTTAAACGGCGTCGGGTACCTGGCGGGTCTTCAGAAACTCTTCGAGCGTCTCACCGCGCATGCTTGCGTACACGCCGAGATTGGTGATCTTCACCACGCGCGCGAACTTCTCGAGCACGAAGAAAGACACCCCATAACGGATCAGACCGATCCAGTCGGTGTTGTCGACCAGCGCGCGCTCTTCCGGCGTCAGGCCGGCCGCATCGTAAGCGGCGGTGCGATTTTCGAGCCACAGCGCCCGCGCCGACGCTTCGCGCATCTGCCAGAAAAAGCGGTTCAGGCGCATCGCCTTCATGCTCTGGCGGATATCGAACGGATACGTGCCGGTCAATTCTTCGACGCCAACCAGTTGCGGATTCATTACGCCACCTCTCCTTCGTAGATCGTCACGGCCATCGCGGTGCTGGTCGCAAGGTAGTAGCTGCGATGCAACTCGCGGACCTTCTGGCCGAGCGCGCCGCGCATCGCGAGCCACATGATCGTCTCGACGCTTTCCGCGCCGCCCAGGCGCACGTAGTCGACGTGCTTCATCCTGGCAAGACGCTCCGGATCGTTGACGATCAGGTCGAGGAACTCCATGTCCCATTCGGTGTTGTTGAAGCCGCTGCGCTCGCCATGCACCTGGTGCGACAGCCCGCCCGTGCCGACCACCACGACCTTAAGATCCTGTTCGAACGATTCGATCGCACGACGCAGCGCCTGGCCGAGCCGGTAGCAGCGATTCGCGGTGGGCAGCGGATACTGCAGCACGTTGACTTCGAGCGGCACCAGTGACAGCGGCCAGCCGCCCTGATGCGGCAGCATCAGCGACAGCGGCGAATTGACGCCGTGATCGAGCGGCCGCTCCTGGAAGACGGTCAGATCGAACTCGTCGGCGACCAGTTGCTCGACGATATGGATCGCCAGATCCGGGTGGCCGGCGATGTCCGGCAGCGGACGCTTGCCCGCGCCTTCATCGGCGAATTCGTGGTTGGGCGACACACCCAGCGCGAAAGTCGGATAGCAATCGAAGAAGAAGCTGTTCGCGTGGTCGTTGTAGAACATCACCATCACGTCGGGCTTCTGCTCGGCCAGCCACTGCGCCACCGGTTCATAACCCTTGAACATCGGCGCCCATGCCGGTTCATTCTGCTTGCCCTTGTCGTACGCCAACCCGATCGTGGGTACATGGGACGTGCCGATACCACCAATGATCCTTGCCATATTCGTTCTCTTCCGTCACTTCGTGCTGCTGCCAATCGGATAGGTCGCCTGGCGTACCGCGCTAGTCACCGCGACCGTCTTGGGATACAAAGATAGAAATTGTGCCTCGATACGTGAAGCACGGGTATACCTCAGGCTGCACTGGGATGATGGGTAAAAACCCGGTATTCTGGCGCCCGGCGAGCCGATGAACCCCGCCGCGACCCACGCCGCGCAGGGGCTCCCTCGGTATCCCAAGCCCGTGTGGCGAGCCTTTCGCGGCCTCCTCGCGCCTCGGCACGCGATAAATAAAACAGATGACCTCGAAAACAACTCGCAACGCACTTTTTCAACGCTTGGAGCGGTGCTGCGCGCGTGGCTATACTGCGGTGCTTCCGACGACCGACGAAACGATGAACGAGACGACCCAGCAAGCGATTGTGCAGACCCTACGCGAGAAGATCCTGTCGGGCGAATTGTCGCCCGGGCAGCGGCTCGTCGAAGCACAGCTCGCGCAATGGCTCGGCGTGTCGCGCACGCCGCTGCGTTATGCGTTGAGCGTGCTGTCGTCCGAAGGCCTGCTCGATCGTTCGGGCTCGCGCGGCTATGTGGTGCGCCGCTTCAGCGTGCGTGACGTCCTCGATGCGATCGACGTGCGCGGCGTGCTCGAAGGACTCGCCGCGCGCTCGGTGGCCGAAAACGGCATGAGCGCGGCGCTCGCCGCCGCGCTCGACGAATGCCTGCGCGAAGGCGACGAAATCTTCGAGCAAAAGCACCTGAAGCCAGGAGACGACGTGCGCTACGCACAGATGAACGGCCGCTTTCATGCGCTGATCGTCGAAGCGGCGCAGAACCAGGCGATCACGGCCGCGCTCAGCCTGAACGACAAAGTGCCGTTCGTGTCGCCGTTCACGATCGCGTTCGACGAAGCCGCACGCGAGCGTCAGTTCATGATGCTGATGTACGCGCATCGCCAGCATCACGCGATCGTCGACGCGCTGAAGCAACGCGAAGGCGCGCGCGTCGATGCGTTGATGAAGGAGCACACGCACATCTCGAAGGAGAGTCTGAATCTGTCGCTGCCATCGTTGCATCTGATCGCGGGCGCGGCATGAGCAACGACGCACTTTCCGCCGAAACCAGCCAGGCGGCCGCCAAAGCGCCGCTGTCGGTCAGCAGCAAGGACCTGCTCAATCTCGCGCAATTGCGCGCCTTCCGGCTCGTCGCTGACATGGGTAGCGCAACGCGTGCGGCGGCTGCGCTGTTTCGCGCGCAGTCGGCGGTCACGCGCTCCGTGCAGGAGCTCGAGTCGGCGCTCGGCGTGCCGCTGTTCGATCGCGGTCCTTCGGGCATGCTGCCCACGCCGGTCGGCCGCGCGGTGCTGCATCGCTGCGAGCGGATCTTCGCTGAACTCGAAGAGCTCGCGCAATGGTGCGCCGCGCGACAGACGCGCCGCCGGTCCGTATCGGAGGGCGCATTGCCCGCGTACCTGCTCAACACGCGGCGCCTGCAACTGTTCGCCGCGCTCGCGCGGCATCGGCATATGCCGAGCGCGGCAAAAACCTTCGGCATCAGCCAGCCCGCGGTGAGCGCCGCGATCCGCGTACTCGAAAGCGGCTCGGGACTGAGCCTGTTCCATCGCAGCCCGCGCGGCATCCTGCTGACGGCCGAAGGCGAAACGTTCCTGCTGCACGTACGCCGCGCATTGAACGAACTGCGACACATCCCCGACGATATCGCCGCATTGCACGGCAAGATTCAGGGCTCGGTGACGGTCGGCGCGTTGCCGCTCGGACGCACGCTGATCCTGCCGAAGGCGATCGCGCGAATGACCTCGGAGAATCCGGGCGTGCGCGTGGTCACCGACGAGAGCGCGTACGAGACGCTGGTGGCCGGTCTGCGCGCCGGCGACATCGACTTCATTCTCGGCGCACTGCGCGAGAACGACGCGACGAGCGGCCTGAAAAACGAGCGGCTGATGTCGGAAAACATGGTGGTGCTGGTGCGCCGCGGTCATCCGCTGACTCAAGCGCACAATCTGACCATCATGGGTCTGCGCGACGCGCAATGGATTCTGCCGCGCAGCAACGCGCCGGCGCGTGCGCTGTTCGAAACGCAATTCAAGCGGATGAAGGTAAAGCCGCCTCTGCCGACCGTCGAGACCGCCGACCTCGCGGTGATTCGCGGGCTGCTGCTCGGCACCGACATGGCGGCGGCGTTGTCGGCGCAGCAGCTGCATCACGAGATTCAATCCGGCCAACTGGTGGCGCTCGACGTACCGCTGCACAACACGCGGCGCGAGATCGGCCTGACGATGCGCGCGGCGGGTACGCCGTCGCCGGCCGCGCGCGCTTTGATCGACGCGATCCGGCTGTCGGTCGTCGATGTGACGCGCACGGTCAGTATCGACGCGACCTGAGCGTTTCCATCGATCTCGCAGGCTGTCGGAAAACGCGCGCCAGTCGAACGGCGCCGGCAGCGTGCCGTAGTCCCGCGTCACGCAGCGTCCGCGAAAAGCGTGCCAGTTCCGCGGTGAATCGCATGCGGAAATAGCATAGCGAATGACGCGCAAATGAAGCATCGCCGTATCATCTTCGGCGGCAATTCTCCGACAATAGAAGAGCGCGCTCATCACCACGCGAAGCCTCATCGACAGCCGGAGAAAACGTAATGAACAAACGCCAGTTCCTGACCAGCGCCACGGTGTTGGGCGCGGCGGTCGCGCCCGCATTCGGCGCAAAGCGTGAGCATGCCGAATGCGCGCCGTCTCCAGTTCTCCTGACGATCTCCGGTGCGATCAGGAACAGCAATCGCGGCGCGCTCAATCCGGCTTTCGATCAACTGCTGGCGAAGCACCAGGTGAAGTTTTCGCAAGCGTATGGGGTCGATCTGCCCTTGCTCGCGAGCATGAAGTCCGTGACGATCCATCCGACGATCGAATACGATGCGCACCTGCATACGTTCAGCGGCCCGCTGCTGACCGACGTGCTCGCGCATATCGGCGCGCCGGATGCAGGCAGCACGCAAATCGTCATGCACGCGGTCGACGGCTACGCGGTGCAGACGACGCTCGACAAGGTGCGCGAGTATCACTTCATCGTCGCGACGCAAATGGACGGCAAGCCGCTCGCGCTCGGTGGCGTGGGGCCGTTATGGGCGATCTACGACGCGGATCAGATTCCCGAACTCGCGGCCAGGCCGCTGAAGGACCGCTTCGAATTGTCGCCGTGGGGCCTGTATCACATGCAGCTCACCGAGGCGTCATAGCGCGCCGCCGAATCGCTCGACGCACGCCTGCCGCACGCGCTCGACCGAGCTAGCCCAGTCTTCCCCTGGCGCGCGCCGGAATAGACGCAGCGTGTGCGGATACCACGGCGAATCGTCGCGCTCATGCATCCAGCGCCAGTCCACATCTCTTTCGGGCAACATCACCCAGCACGGTTTGCCGAGCGATGCGGCCAGATGCGCGATCGACGTATCGACGCAGATCACCAGATCGAGTTGCGCGACGACCGCCGCGCTGTCCGCGAAGTCCGTCACGCGCGCGCCGAGATCGAGCAGCGGCTGCGCGAGCGGCGGGGTGCGCGCTTCGTCCTCCCCCTGCCCCTTCTGCAAGCTCACGAAGTTCAGGCCCGGCACGCTCCACAGCGGCGCGAGCGTGGCGAGCGACGGCAGCGAGCGACGGCAGCGAGCGATTTGCGTCGTTATGATGCTTCGCGTTGCCCTTCCAGACCAGACCGACCCGGTGGGCGGGCGGCAGCGCGTCGAGCGTGGAGCGCCAGTGTTCGATGAGCGCGGGTTCCGCGCTCAGTCGCGTGGGGCGCGGAAGCGTATCCAGCGTCGTGCGTAGATGCAGCGGCACGCTCAGCGGACTGGTCCAGCAATCGTAGGTCGCGACGCGCGTGAGCGCTCCGTGGTGGTCGAGCACCGCATCGACGCCATCCACCTTCGCGATCAGCCGATGCAACGCCGGCGCACACGCAAACGCGATATGCGCGGCCCCCAGCGCCTTCAACAGCGGAACATAGCGGCTGAATTGCAGCATGTCGCCGAGGCCGTCTTCCTGCCACAGCAGCACCGAGGTCGCGCAGCACGATGCCATGGTTGTAGTGCGCCTCGGCGTGGTCGGGGTGAATCGTGACCGCCTGCCGAAACGCCGCCTCCGCTTCGGCACGATAACCGAGCCCGTAAAGCACGTTGCCGAGTTGATAATGCGCGTTCGCGTCGAGCGGGCGCAGCGCCACCAATCGCTGATATGTCGATTTAGCGGCCGACAGGCGGCCGAGCGAACCGAATAGCGAGCCGGTCTAATCCCCCGCTATACCTGACATTACGAATGAAAGGGTCGCGCGGTGATGCTAGAATCGCCCCCGTCTTTTCCTCGACGCTCATGACTCGACGCTCCCGCAACCACCTGACCGCATGGCTTGGCCTCGTCGCCATGTGGCTCGTCGTGTTCGCGCCGCTCATCAGTCAGTTGCTCGAATCGGGCCGCACTCACGAGCCGATTGCCGCGCTGTGTTCGGCGCTTCATCCGAGCGGCGCGAGCGATATCAGCAATGCGAGCGTCGTCGCTCAAACCAGTCCCGCCACCGTGCATCTAAGCCACGACGATGCATTCGGCGCGTGCGGCTACTGTCATCTGCTCGAACATCACGTCGCGACGCCGACGCTCGCTGCCGCCGAGCCGCCGGCAGCGCTACCGCTGGCCGGCACCGCGCCGCCCACGCTGTCCATCCGCTTCACGCCGCTGGGCGCGTTCCCGTCGGGACGTCCGCGCGCGCCACCTGTCGTTTCCTGATCGCTGCCGGTTCTGATCGCGCCTTCGTCGTTCACGTCGACGAAGCCTGCGATTGCCTGTTCAATGCATCGAGGAAACGTTCATGTTCAACTTCGCGCTGCGAAGGCTGTCTTTTTGCGTCCGTCGTGACGCTGTCTGTTCCGCTCATCGCGCGGTTCGTCGTTCCGTTCATTGGCCCGCGCTCGTGCCTGCTTTCGTGCCTGCTTTGGTCGCAACACCCGCGCATGCCGCCGACGCCGATGCGACGTTGCCCGCCGTCAGCGTCAATGCGAGCGCAAGTGCAAGCGCTACACCACGCGCCGTCGACCCGAACCTGCCCGCCACCGTCGAAACCGTCACGCGCGATCAGTTCGCGAACTGGAACGTCGTCAACACCGAGGACGTGCTCAAGTACATGCCGAACCTCGCGGTACGCAAGCGCTTCATCGGCGATCTGAATTCGATCATCGCGGTGCGCGGCACCAGCAATACGCAGAGCGCGCGCGGCCTCGTCTATGCGGACGGTTTGCTGCTCAGCAACCTGCTCGGCAATAGCTATTCGTTTCCGCCGCGCTGGTCGATGGTGTATCCCGACCAGATCCAGCAGGTCGACGTAATCTACGGGCCGTTTTCCGCGCTGTACCCCGGCAACTCTTTAGGCGCGACCGTGCTGATCAGCACGCGCATGCCGAAGCAGTTCGAGGCCAGCGCCGACGTCAAGGCATTCACGCAGCACTTCAGCCTGTTCGGCGTGAACCAGAGTTTCAACGGCAGCGAAGCGAGCGCGTCGCTCGGCGATCGGATCGGCAAGTTCTCATACCTGCTCGGCGTCAATCATCTCGAGAACACGAGTCAGCCGCTGCAATTCGCGACGCTCGCGCAATCGACCACGCCCGCGAAGGCCGGCGACACGCCCGTCACCGGCGCCCATTTCTACGACAACCAGACCAATACGCCGACGGCCGTGCTCGGCGTGAACGGCGAAGGCATCGAGCACACGGTGCAGGACCAGTTCAAGCTGAAGATGCAGTACGACTTCACGCCGACGCTGCAGGGCGGCTTCACGCTCGGCTACTGGCACCAGACGTACAACAGCGAAACCTCGACCTTCCTGCGCGACCCGGACGGCAACCCGGTCTACAGCGGCAACGTGTCGATCAACGGCTACCACTACACGATTCCGGCGGCCGCGTTTGCACCGAGTCTCGGGCACAGCGAGAACTGGCTCTACGGCGTGTCGCTGAAAACGCGCAACGCGACCGGTTGGAACGGCGAGGCGATCGCGTCGTATTACGACATCGGCAATAGCGTCGCACGGACCGCGAATGCCGGCGGCCCGGGCAATGGGCCCGGCACTGTGCAGTTCGGCGACGGCACCGGCTGGAAGACGCTGGACCTGCGCGGCACCTACACGCCCGCGACGAACCAGCCGGGGCTAGCCAATCACGCACTGAGCTTCGGCTACCACTACGACAACTACTTCGTCGACAACCAGACCTACCACACGCTGGCTTGGCGCGACGGCGACGCGGCCTCGTTCGCCAACGCGTTCACCGGCAAGACGCAGACGCAAGCTCTTTACGCGCAGGACGCATGGCGCTTTCTGCCGCGCTGGAAGCTCGTCTACGGCGTGCGCTATGAAGACTGGCAAGCCTACGACGGCGCACAGTCGCTGCCCGGCACGACGATTCCGTACAGCGACGCCAGCCAGCATCACTTTTCGCCGAAGGCGTCGCTATCGTTCGATGTCAGCGACGATCTGACTTTGCGCGCGTCGATCGGGCGCGCCTATCGCTTTCCGACCGCGAGCGAACTGTTCCAGGGGCAATTCAATGGCTCTGCGATCGTCAACAACAATCCGCATCTGCAGCCTGAAGACGATCTCTCGACAGAATTGAGCGCCGAATGGGCGCACTGGAATGGCGTGTTCCGCTTGTCGCTGTTTCAGGACGACGTAAAGAACACGATCTTCAGTCAGACCGACACCACCGTGATCCCGAACGTGACGAACTTCCAGAACATCGGCAAGGTTCGCTCGCGCGGCGTCGAAACGAGCTATTCGGGCGAGGACGTATTCGTGCGCGCACTCGATCTGCTCGCGAGCGTCGCGTACACGCAGTCGAAGATCCTCGAGAACGCTCAGAATCCGGCCTCGGTCGGCAAGTACTTTTACCGCATTCCGCTGTGGCGCGCGAATCTCGCCGCGACGTATCACTTCGACGCGCGAGCGGCGCTGACGCTCGCCGCGCGCTACTCGGGCCGTCAGTACAACACGCTGACGAATACCGACACGAACCCCAACGTGTTCGGCGGCACCAGCACTTACACGGTCGCCGACGCGAAGTTCACGTTCAAGCCGACGAAGCTCAGCGAACTCGGCATCGGCGTCGACAACCTGTTCGACGCGCGCTACTTCGTCTACCACCCGTATCCGGGCCGCACGCTCTATGTCGAAGCGAAGCTGCGTCTCTGAGTAACCCATCGCCCCATTGCCCGACGAGGATTTCATGTCCACGACTCCAACCGCCGAACCCGGACGTGCGCAGAACGGTACGACCGCTGCCGCCACCAGCGGCCCCGCTCATCCAGGCTATAGAACACTGTGGCGCTGGCATTTTTACGCGGGCCTCTTCGTGATGCCGTTTCTGCTCGTGCTCGCCATCACCGGCACCGTGTATTGCTTCCAGCCACAGATCGAGCCGCTGCTGTATCGGCAGCAGATGGTCGTCGCACCGCAAGCGGTGCCGAGACTGCCCGACAACGTGCTGCTCGCGCGAGCGCGCGCGGCGATGCCGCCCAGTTCGGTCGCGACGACCGCAGCGATCACACGCGATCCGCAACGCAGCGCCGAATTCGTGTTTCGGCTCGCGGACGGCACGCAGCAGAGCGTCTACCTGAATCCGTACAACGGCGAGGTGCTGGGCACGCTGAGCGTCGAGCGTCGCTTGATGCAGGTGGATCGCATGATTCATCGCAAGCTGCTGCTCGGCAAGCCCGGCGAGCTACTGATGGAACTGGCCGCATGCTGGACGCTCGTGATGATCGGCACCGGCATCGCGCTATGGTGGCCGCGCGGCAGAACGACCGCGCGCGCTGTGCTGCTGCCGCGGCTCGCGCTGAAGGGACGTCCGCTATGGAAAAGTCTTCACGCGGTGATGGGCATCTGGCTCGCGCTGGGCGCGCTGGCGTTCGTGTTGACCGGTCTGCCGTGGACCGGCTCGTGGGGCAAGCAGTTCAAGGCGTTTGCGACCGCGACGAAGCTGGGCGCGCCGCCGGGTGCGTGGGGCGGTCTGCCATTGCGCTCCATCGTGCCGGGAGCGCAGCCGGATCACGCCGACCACGCGAGAGGTATGAGCGAGCATGCCACGCATACCGACATGGACTCGATGCCCGGCATGGTGATGGATGACCTGCCGTTGCCGCTCACGCCGTGGGCCGCAGGCAACTCCAGCGTGCCCTCTTCGTCGGCCAGCGACGCGGCACAGCCTCTGTCGCTCGGCCATTCCGTCGCGCTCGCCGCATCGCTCGGCATCACGGACGGCTACAGCATCGTGCTGCCGAACTCCGCAACCGGCGTCTACACGCTTTCCTGGTTCCCCGCGAATCCGCGAGACGAACGCACGCTGTACGTCGATCAATACAGCGGCGCGATCCTGAAGGACATCCGCTACAGCGATTACGGCGCGATCGCGAAGGCCGTGTCGTACGGCACGTCGTTGCATATGGGTCGCTACTTCGGCGTCGCGAATCAGCTACTGTGCGCGGCCATTTCGCTCGGCCTTGCCGCGCTCGCGGTGACCGGCTGCGTGATGTGGTGGAAACGCCGGCCGCAACGCTCGCTCGGCGCGCCGTCGCGCGAGCGCGCCGCGCCGCCGATGCGGGGCTGGAAAACCGGCCTCGTGCTGCTCGGCGTCGTGTTCCCGCTGATGGGCGCAACGCTCGCCGCGGTGTGGCTGCTCGACCGGCTGGTTTTCGGCCGCGACTCGCGACCGGAATTGACCGGAGTCGCCTGAGACCACGGCAAGCCGCGCTCGCCCCCGCTTGCACTTCACGAGCGTTTGCGCTACATTTTGCTCGTTTATGATCGGTTTGCGCCGAAACGGAGACGAGACCTATGCAGCGAACCCGGGAAGAAGCGATCAACGGGCTACTGCCCGAGCAGCGCGAAGCGCTGATTCTGGAGCGGTTGCGCACGCATGGTCGCGTGCTCGCGGCTGAGCTTGCCGCTGAGCTGCAGATCTCCGAGCACACGGTGCGCCGCCATCTGCGCGATCTCGCGGATCAGGGCTACTGCAAGCGGGTGTATGGCGGTGCGCTGCTGATGTCGCCCGCCGACAAACCCGCGGCGCTCCGGATGCACGAGGCCGTCGATCGCAAGGCACGCCTTGCCGCGGCGGCCGTATCGATCGTTCGTCCGAAGCAGATCGTGCTGCTCGACGCGGGCTCGACGAACGTCGCGATCGCGGCGTCGCTGCCCGACAACGCCGGCCTGACCGTCGTCACGAATTCGCCCGAGGCCTGCGCGCGGCTGCTGAACCGGCCGGGGATCGACGTGATATTGATCGGCGGCCGCATCGCCGGGGGCGCGGCGGGCTCACTCGGCGCGACCGCGCTGCTGCAGGTCCAGCAGATCCGCGCGGACCTGTGTTTTCTCGGCGCCTGCGCGTTCGATCCCGACGAAGGCGTCGCCGCATTCGACGCAGAGGATGCAGAACTAAAACGCGCAATGGTCAAAGCGAGCGGCCAGATCGCCATCGCGCTGACCTCGGAAAAGCTGATCACGGCGGCGCCGTTCGCGGTAGCGCCTGCCTCGTCGGTCGATCATCTGTTCGTCGAAGCGGACGTACCGGGCGCGCGTATCGCGCGCCTCGAGGCCGTCTGCGATAACGTGATGGTGGCACGCCCATGAACTCACTCGTCAGGGAACGCATCGCGACGCTCGCCGTCTTTCTCGCCAACGGTTTCGGCATCGGCGCATGGGCGGTCGAGGTGCCGCGCATCAAGGAAAGCCTCGCGCTCAGCGACACCTCGCTCGGCATTGCGCTGTTCTGCTTCGCGCTCGGCGCCATCGTCGCGATGCCGCTCGCGGGACAACTCGCGCCGCGCGTCGGCAGCGGCCGCGCCACCGCGCTGCTCGGCGCGGCATTCGCGATCGCGCTGCCGTTGCCCGCGATCGCGCCCGGCATGCTGACGTTGGGCGTGGTGCTGTTTGCGCTCGGCGCGTCGAACGGCGCGCTCGACGTGTCGATGAACGGACATGCGAGCGCGATCGAAACACGCTGGCGCGCGCCGATCATGTCGTCGTTTCATGCCGCGTGGAGCGCGGGCGGCCTGCTTGGCGCGGCGAGCGGCGCGATGCTGCAGAAAGGCGGCGTCGGCGTCATGGGCGGGCTGCTCGTTCCCGATCTGTTCATCGCGGCCCTGATCATTTTTGCTGCATGGTTTGCGTTGCGCGATATCGGTCCGCGCGCGGCCGCCGCGTCGAGCGGCTTCGCATGGCCCGACAGCGCCGTGATGAAACTGGCGCTGCTCGCGTTCATGTGCATGCTCGTGGAAGGTGCGGTGGCCGACTGGAGCGCGGTGTACCTGCGCTCCACGTTGAACCAGGAAGCGAGCATTGCCGCGATCGGCTACTCCGCGTTCGCGTTTTCGATGGCGGCCTGCCGCATCGCAGGCGATGCGTCGGTGCGACGCTTCGGCTCGAGCAAGGTCGTCGCGCTTGGCGGTCTGATCGCGTTCGCCGGACTCGCGCTTGTGCTGAGCCTGCCGACGGTGCTGACCGCGTGCGTCGGCTTCGCGATGGTCGGCATCGGTCTCGCGAATATCGTTCCGGTGATTTTCAGCGCGGCGGGCCGTTCGAGCGCGACGCCGGCGATCGGTGTGTCGATGGCGGCCACCTTCGGCTATGCGGGCTTTCTGGTCGGGCCGCCGCTGATCGGTTTCGGCGCCGGCGTGCTCGGCTTGCGCGCGGCGTTGGGTGTGCTGGTGATGGCCACGCTAATCGTGTCGCTGCTGGGCGGCAAGGCGGTGCGCGGCGCGCAACCCGCTTAGCCAGCGCTATTTCGCTTTCTTGTCGAGCACGGCAAGCGGCTTGCGAACGGGTAACGCATCGCGCCCCGCATGCTGACCCAATGGCCAGCCGAACGCGCCGAGCAGAGAGCTCGGCTGCGTGCCATCGTCGAGACCGGTGGCGGGCCACTCGTGTTTCGCGGGCACCCAGCGCGTGCCGAACACGTGATCCCACATCGGCAATAGCTGCGCGAAGTTGTGGTTGAGATGCTCGGCGCGAATCGAGTGATGCAAGCGGTGATATTGCGGATTGTTGACCCACGCGACGTAGCGGCCGAGGTCCACGCGCAAGTTCAGATGCGCGAAGTAGTTGCCGAACATGAACACGATCGACGTCGCACCGACGATCCACGGCTCGACCTTGAACAATACGCCGACGAGCGGATAGAGCAGGCAGCCCTTGATGAACACTTCGATCCAGTGATGCCGCAACGTGATCGTCACGTTGAAATCCATCGCGCTATGGTGCAGCGAATGCAGCTTCCACAGGATGGGCCACGTGTGCTGCAAGCGATGAAACGCGTATTCGAGGCAATCGATCGTCAGCAGTACGATCACGAACGAAGCGAGCGCGCCCCACCCGCGCGACACCAGCACCACCATGCCGCCGCCGAGCGCATTCACGATCGCGACGCTTGCGGCCGCGGTCAGCGGCTTCGTGGCTTCCACCAACGCCAGATACACGCCCGCATACGCCATGTTCAGACGCTGCCCCGCGCGCGATTGCAGCAATGCGGCTGGCCAGCGGCGCTCGAGCAACGCGCCGAGTCCCATCATGACCAGCGCGAGCGCGTAGCCTTGCAGCCACAGGCTCGCGTGGTGCAGCAATGCCGGAAACGGGCTCGACGCTAGCATGGCATCCCCTGATGCAGCGGCTGCATACCGTGTAGATGAGCGTTAGCATGATCTTCGCAGTCCGCCGGTCTGCGCGCAAGCGCCCCTTAGCCCGGGGCCGCCGCGAATTCGGCTGCGCCCGCAAGCACGGAAAAAATGGCGGGGTCATCGCTTCACGCCGTCACGATCGCGAGCGGACGATAGATACTGCCGTATCGTCCGCTCGCGTCGTCGTTGTTTGTCGACATCCGTTTGGTGGTGGCCCCGCCGTACTTCGCGTGTTGCGCCAAGCTCCCCGAGCGCGAATCGCGAAGACGTTTGCTGCCGTCGGCATTTATTCACTGCGTGAAATTCCGGCTGCAACATGTGTAGTTCTTGTGCCGGACTTATTGCAACGGCTATGCCATGCTGGGACGAAGCGTTGCCACGTATGGACGGATGCGTGCCGATGCACTTCGAAGCAGGCCTGATCGCACGCGATGCATCGGAAATGAGACGCTGCGTGAATGCTCCGACGAGTTCGTGCTGGTTCGGACACATCGTTCGACGCGCGGGGGAATACCCGAATGCGGATTGACACGCCGAGGTTTGCGACACGTACCGGGCGGAATCGCCGGCGCGCGATGCGCCGAACGAGTGCCTGGGTCATGCGGACCGACGTGTCGCAAAGTTGAGACGACAAATGGCTTACAGCAGCGCGGTCAATTGCGCGACCCGCAGTTCGAATTGCCGCAATTCATCGGCGGCAAGCGACTTCTTCTGCGGCAGATCGACCTTGAGCGGATCCTGCGGCACATCGTTGACGTGAACCTCGAAGTGCAGATGCGGCCCGGTCGTCCAACCGGTCTTGCCGACATAGCCGATCACCTGATCGCGCATCACGCGGCTGCCGGCGCGCAGTCCTTCCGCGAAGTGCGACAGATGCGCGAACGTCGTCGAAAACGATGCGGGGTTCTGAATCACGACCACGTTGCCATAACCGGTCTGACGGCCGATAAAGCGGATCACGCCGCGCGCGGTCGCACGCACGGGTGTGCCGGCCGGCGCAGCAAGGTCGACACCGTCATGACTTTGCCAACGATGCACTACCGGATCGAAGCGGCGCAACGAGAAAGCCGACGACACGCGCGTGAAGTCGAGCGGATAGCGCTCGAACGTAGGCCCCGTGCTGACGCCGTCTTTCGAGTAGTAATGCGGTTGACCTTGCGGATTCTTGTGAAGGAACAGGTCGTGCGCGGTCGAGCCTCGTACGATGCGCACCGCTAACGGTTCGTGCGCTGCGTCTTTGCCGCTGTCGCTACTGGTTTCGAATATGGCGCTCACGCGGTCGCCGGCTTGCAGATCGCGCGACAGATCGATCTCGTCGCGAAACGCGTTTGACAGAATCGCTGTGGTGCCCGCATCGATGCCAAGGTTCTGCGCGGCCGCCGCGAAGGTGCGCTCGACCGGCGCTTCCCTCACGGTGAATGTAGGGGCTTGCGCAGCCGGCAGCGCCGGTGCGGATGCCGACGCCGATCTCGGCGCGCGGGCAACGGCCGCCGTCGAGTCCTTGCTCAGAAGCGACACATCCGGTTCGTCGTTGCGCCCGGCGCGTTCATGATTGACGAGATAGGCAGCGCATACCGAGCTCATTGCACATACGACAATGATTTTGCTGGCGCGCCCCGGCAAAAGACGAGCTACAGATAGAGGCATGTTCAGGAACGACTGTCGACCGTCGCATGCGCAAAAGGCACGCACGACGAGGTGGTTTCGTTGAATCAGCGTCTGCTGGCACTGCGTAAGACGCTGCATGAGGCTCGGGGCAGCCTAGGGTCGCTTTCTTAGGCCAGCCTTAAGCTGCCCCCAAATGAGCCTGCGATGCGGCGAGAGAACGAGCCGGAATATTCGGCCCGGTCGTGCGGAGGTCGGCCGGGTCAAGACAACGACGCAAGCATGTTCGACAGACGCCGGACATGGGCCTTGAATGCATCGCTCGTTTCGCGGTTCGTGGTGGGATTCAGATGCGAGCTTTCGGCGAGTTGCGCCTGCTCGTGAAAGTCGTTGGCGATTCTGCGCTTGATGTCGTCAGGCAGCGACCGCACGATGGAGACCAGCAAAGCCTCTTCGGCATGCAGCATGCCGAGAATCGAATGTGTGTCCATACGAGAACCTCCTGAGGAACATCGTCGGTGCCGGCCGGCAGTGGCGCCGGCGCTCCTCATGTTACCCCGTTGATTCCGCGTCGTTGGACGTGCGGGTTACTCGGCGATCGAATAGCGTGACCGACGGGCGCGCGGCTCTCCTACCTGACGCTCGACGCGCGGACTCGCGCCGCGGATGAACAGGACCGCGCAAAACGCGACCATGGCCCAGATGCAAAGAAAGACGGTCAACGCGCTCATGTCAGCTTTCGGAAAGTCGGGACTACGGGTTAGTACGGTTTGCTGCCGCGTTCGCGGTCAATGCAGCGTGGAGCGCTCGGGCGCACCGAACAGCAATTCATCGATCAGGGCGGTGGTGAACGTCAGCTGCGTTTCGAGCGATTGGCGTGCGGCTTGCGCGCCCGCTTCGTCGCTTCGGGCGACGGCCGCGTGTGCCTGGGTGGCGAGACGCAGAATGGCTTCGGAGCCGCGTTGCAATTCGCGCATTGCGATGTCGTCAGGACGCTGCGCCGGTTGATCCCATTCCGAGGTGGTGAGTTCCGGCAGGTCGGCGTCGAACCGGCGGGGTTTGTTGTGACGGGAAGACATCCGGGGCTCCTGACGGAAAAGCGCGATATACGCGACGGGACGAACTCAGTGTGCGCCGGCCCCCGGCGTTTCAATTCGCCGAACAGAAGCCGAATCTGAAGCTAATCCGGGGGCTTCGAGAAAAACGAGGGTTTTACCGAGCAATCAGCGCTGGCGGGCCGCAAATCCCATCGCCGGGGCGTCGGAATTTGCGGTAGCGGTAGGAAAACGTCTAACTTGTGGACGCGGAAAAGACTCGAGCGGCCTTAAGCTGCCGGAACAACGTCGATGCGCAATGCCTCGCCGCCGGCGGCAATCGCCAGCAGGTGATCGACGTTCGGATGGGCGCCCGGACGGTTGCGCGCGTCGGCCGTATGCTCGGCGAACAGCGCGAGGCCGTGTTCGGCCGCCTTCGCGTCGAGCGCGCCGAACGCGCCGCGCAGGTAGTTGTACACCGCGAGCGAGCCCTGCTTGCCCGGTTTGTTCTCGATGCTGGCGACCACGGCACCGCTGCCGTTGACCAGATCGATGCGCGCGATGCCGTCGATTGCCGGCATTCTGGCGAGATTTTCCTTGAAAACGTTGCTCGGTTCGATCATTGAAACCACTCCTTCCGTTCTAAAAATGCATGGCGGGCCGTATCTTATCCGATGGGCGGCGAGCGGGTGAATCGGCGGTCGCGGCCTGGTTTTCCCAGCGAGACGGAGGATGCGCCTGTGCCTCTTATCCGGGCCAATGCCGCGCTGGCCGCCACGGCCGCTGAAGCCGCGCAAGGCGGCGGAAAGATTGCGGTATTGTGCGCGGCCGAATCCGCGCTCGAATCCAATCGGAAACTCTTCGCGCAATATGCGGTAGAACGTTCCGCGTCAGTGGACATCATTCACGTGCCGCAAGTCTGGACACTGTTTCGCAGCGGTGAAATGGATGCATGCTTTGCGGCGAACGCATCGGCGACGAAAGATGCGCATGCGGCAGGCGCGAGCGTCGTCGCGTTTGCTCATCCGTGGATGGCTCGGGCCGCGGACCTCGCGAGCCAGGCGAGCGAAGACAAGCGGCCCCTCGATAGACGCCGAAAAAAAGCCCGCTTACGCGGGCAACCCTTCTCTACGCAGCATCGCCACGCGCCAACATCTTCATCCCTTCGTCGCGCCAAACGTCAAGCCCGCGACAAAATGCTTCTGCATCGCAGAGAACATCATCACCGATGGCAGCGCCGCCAGAATCGATCCTGCCGAAACGAGATTCCACGCGGTCGTCCACTGCCCTTTCAGCGCGGCTACACCGACCGTAATCGGCGCGGCGTCATCGCCTTGCGTCAGACACAGGGCCCAGAAATAGTCGTTCCACACGAACGTGAACACGAGGATCGCCAACGCAGCGAGCGCGGGTCGAATCAGCGGCAGCACGATCCTGAAGAACACGGTCCACTCGTTCGCCCCTTCGATACGCGCCGCCTCGACCAGTTCGAACGGCAGCTGCTTGATGAAGTTACGCAGAAACAGCGCGCAAAAGCCAGTCTGGAACGACACATGAAACAGAATCAGCGCGCTTACGGTATTGAACAGTCCGAGTTGCAACGACAGATCGCGCACCGGGATCATCAACACCTGGATCGGCACGAAGTTGCCCGCGACGAAGGTCGCAAACAACGTCGAATTACCGCGAAAGCGATAGATCGCCAACGCAAAGCCCGCCATCGCCGCGAGTGCGATCGAGCCCACGACCGAAGGCACCGTGATCAGCACGCTGTTCCAGAAGTAATGCAGCATCGGCGACGTCGTCAACGCCTCGCGATAGTTGTCGAACATCGCGAAGTGCTTCGGCCATCCCCAGTAGTTGCCCTCGCTCAGTTCTTCGGTCGAACGCACGGACGTGATCAGCACCGCGATCATCGGTAGCAGCCAGATCACGAGTGCAATCGGTAACGTCAGTTTGTATGCACGGCGCGTGGCCGGCTTCCATTTGTCGATCGGAATCGGAAACATCAGCGGCTCCTTATTGCTCGGCGCGCAGCATCCGCCGCAGGTGATAGACGATGTACACGAGCATGATGCCGAACAGCACCACCGCGATCGCCGCCGAATAGCCGATGCGGTAATACTTGATTGCCTGGTCGTACATGAAATAGGCGAGCACCGTCGAGCTTTCGAACGGACCGCCGCCCGTCATCACCGAAATCAGATCGAAGCTGCGCAGCGCGCCGATGATCGTCACGACGATCGCCATGAACGTGGTGGGCCGCAACTGCGGCAGGATCACGTGCCACAGCATCGACCAGCCCTGCGCGCCTTCCATTCGCGCGGCTTCGATCTGCTCGGCGTTCAACGTGGTCAAGCCGGTCAGATAAAGAATCATGCAGTACGCGGTTTGCGGCCACAGTGCGGCGAACACGATGCCGAACGTCGCATAGCGCGGATCGCCGAGCACCGGTACGCCGTGGCCGAGCATCATCGCGAGCAGGCCGAAGGTCGGATCGTAGAACCATGAAAAGATCAGTCCGACCACGACGCCCGACAACACGAACGGCGCGAAAAATAGCGACTTGACGATCCGGATGCCGGCCACCGCCTGGTTCAGATACAGCGCGACGGCGAGCCCCATTGGCGGTGCGAGCAGGAACAGCACGAGCCAGATCAGGTTGTTCCTCAGCGCCGTATAGAACGTCGGCGTATGGACCAGCTCGATATAGTTCGCGAGGCCGATGAAGGTCGGCTCGGTCATCCCGTCCCAGTTGAAGAAGCTCAGGCGGATCGTCGAGAGAATCGGCCACACCACGTACACGGCCACCATGAAGCAGGCCGGCGCGAGAAACAGGAATGCGGCGCGCCGCTGCCGCCGCGCGGTCGGCGTCGGGCCGCGCCGGCGCGACGCGACTGGTGCGCCGCCCAGCGCACCGCCCGGTGCCGGCAAGCTCGGCCCACCGGGTTCAACAGAACCGTCGACGCTATGACGGCTGACGGAATGCGACACGATCAATCTCCCGATCCGCTGATACAACGCGATGCATCGGACAGCGGCCTTGCGGCCGCCGCCGCTCACTTCTTGTAGATACGCTGACGCGTCTGCTCGAGCTGCGCGAGGATGTCGTCGAGTTTCGACGGATCGGAGACGAACTGCTGCATCCCCTTCATCCCTTCGTCGGCCATTTCCTTTGTCATGTCACGATCGTAGAACTGCGCAATACCGCCCTTCGTATTCGACAGGATCTGGAAGCCGATCTTCGAAATCGGATCTTCCGGCTCCGGCGACTTGCTGTTCGCCGACAACGAGCCGAGTCCCTTTGCGAGTTGCGCGCCGATTTCGGGCGTCTCGACGAATGCAAGGAACGTGTGCGCATCGGCCTTATTCTTCGCTTTCGACGGAATATGCAACGATTCGACCGGTCCATCCTCGGCGGTCGGCACCTTGGAGTCGATGATCGGGAACTGGAAGTAGCCCATTTGCGGCTTCACGTTGTCCGGGAAACCCGCCGCAATGAACGTCCCCATCAGCATCATGGCGGCCTTGCCCTGGAACAGGAACGGCTGCACCGAATCGAGATCGTAGGAGAGTGAATTGTTGATGAAGTAGCCGTCGTCGATCAGCTGCTTCCACGTCGTATAGACCTTCTTCACGCGCGGATCGGTGTACGGAATCTCGCCGGCCATCAGCTTCTGATGAAACGCATTGCCGTTCAGACGCAGATCGAGGTAATCGAACCAGCCGGCCAGCGTCCACGCATCGCGGCCCGCCACTGCGATCGGCGTAATGCCGGCAGCCTTCAGCTTTTTCGCGGCGTCGAGAAACTCGTCCCAAGTTTTCGGCTCGCCCTTGATGCCGGCCTTGTCGAACAGGTCCTTGCGATAGAACATCCCCCACGAGTAGTACACGGTCGGCGCGGCATACTGCTTGCCCTTGTACGACGATGCTTCCTTCGTCGACGCATACATGTCGTTCCAGCCGTTCTTCTGCCAGTCGCCGGTCAGATCCTCGAACAGGCCGCGCTGCGCGTAATACGCCATACGCTCGCCGTCGTGCCAGTTGACGATATCGGGCGCGACAGTCGAAAGCCAACCCGGCAACTGGACCTTGTAAGCCTCTTCGTCGATGAACGACACCTTCACGTCGATCCCGGGATGCGCCTTCTTGAACTCGTCGACCACCTGCTGCCACACCGCGCGCTGGCTCGCGCCCTTGAACGCGATGTTCATCGCGAGCGTGCTCGCCTGAGCGGTGCTGACGACCGTGGTCCCCGCGGCAACCGCGGCCAGCGCGAGCGCCACCAGAATCTTGCGTGGTTTCAGTTTCATCCTGACTGTCTCCTTCATTCCATGGTTTTTACGTCGTTGTCGCTTCTGTTTCGAATGACTGCGTGGAATTGCCTGGGCCAGACTTCAATTACGAGCGGTAGACCGCTACCCCTTGCGGCGCCACCTCCCGGGAGCCGATCACGAATGCGTCGTCGGAAATATCGTCGAGCGTGTGGGTTCGATCGCCGTAGTTGAACACATAGGTCAGTGCGCCGCGACGGCTGAAGCGCACGCTGTCGCCGAGCGCCTGCGTTTCGAGGCCCGCTTCCTGCGCGATCCGCGCGAACAGGCGCACGGTCAACGCGTCGTCGAACAGGCTCGCGAGGTAGTGGAACGCGCCGCTTCGCACGTACGCGGGATGACCGTCCGCGAAACGCGTGCGCACGTCGAATGAGGATGATGCATCGCTGTCGATGAAATCGCGCCAGTGTCGCGCGAAGCCATCGGCCGTACTGCCCTGCTGGTCCAGCATCACCGCTTCGGTCACGTTCGGCCGCATCGATTCGACGCGCCATACGCGCAGCGGCAACACCGACGTCAATGCGCCCGGCGGCAGATTCGATGGAATCCGCAGGTCGCGCGTCTTCGAGCCGGTGCGTGGGCCGAGCACGACTTGCGCGCCCGAGCGTGCGAGACGTTCGGCGAAATCGTCGGGCACGACCGGCAGCGGCGGCACGACGACGAGGCTATAGCCATCGAACGATGCATCGGCCGGCACGACATCGACGTCGAGCCCGAGCGCGCGCAGAGCCGAGTAGTACTCGAATGCGAAGCGCGGATAGTGAAAATCCGCGCCCTGCGGATGAATCTCGAACAGCCACTTCGCTTCGTAGTCGTAGACAAGCGCGACTTTCGAGCGGATCGACGCATTCGCATCGGCAGTCGCGGCGAGCACCGTCTGGATTTCCGACGCCACCTGCGAGGCTTCATTGCCGCCGACGTCGAGCCGGTTATCGGGCGTATTGAGCCCCGCATGCATCTGCTCCTGCGCGAACGGCGCCTGCCGCCAGCGGAAATACGACACGCAGCCCGCGCCGTGCGCGAAAGCTTCCCAGCTCCACAGCCGCACCATGCCCGGCAGCGGCGCCGGATTCCACTGCGCCCAGTTCACCGGTCCCGGCTGCTGCTCCATCACCCACTGCGGCAGCTTCGACATGCCGCGATACACGTCGTGATTGAACGACGCGAAATCCGGATGACCGGTGCGCAACCAGCGCGCCTTGATCTCCGGCGCGAACCACTGCTCTTCAAGCGCGCCGAGCGGATAGCTGTCCCACGTCGCGACGTCGAGATCGGCCGCGACCTTGTAGTGATCGAACTCGGTGAAAAGCTGCATGAAGTTGTGCGCGACCGGCCGCCCCGGCGAATGCGAGCGAATGATCTCGACCTGCATGCGGTTGTAGCGCGCCACTTCGTCGGATGCGAAGCGCCGGTAGTCGAGCCGATGCGAAGGATGCGCCTCGGTCACGGTGCCGACCGGTGCGTCGATTTCCTCGAAGCTGCGGTACTCCATGCTCCAGAACACCGTGCCCCATGCTTCGTTCAACGCCTGGATCGTGCGATAACGCGCCTTCAGCCACTCGCGAAAGCGCGTGACCGCGGCCGGCGAATAGCTGACCACCGTGTAATGACAGCCGAATTCGTTATCGGTCTGCCAGAAAGCGACCGCCGGATGCTTGCCGTAGCGCTCGGCCACCGCCGTGCAGATACGGCGCGACGCGTCGAAATACACGGGTGACGAGAAGTCGTAATGACGCCGCGAGCCAAACGCGCGTGGGCGTCCATCGGCGCCGACCGGCAGGATATCCGGATGACGATCGATCAGCCACTTCGGCGGCGTCGCCGTCGGCGTACACATGACGACCTTCAGGCCAGCCGCGCCGAGCACGTCGACGGCGCGATCGAGCCAGCCCCAATCGTATTCGCCGGGCGCCGGCTCGATCCGGCTCCACGCGAATTCGGCAATTCGCACCTGCTCGATGCCGAGCGCTTTCATCCGGCGCGCGTCGTCTTTCCACATCGACTCGGGCCAGTGCTCCGGGTAATAACAGACTCCTAAACGCATCCCTGTGTCCCCAATGTTCTTCAAGCGTAGTGTTCGACGGATTCGAGCGACGCGGCCGCGAAGCCGTCCTCGGTAAACAGATGACAGGCGGTACGCGGCATCCGCAGGTTCGCGCGATCGCCCGGAGCGAGGCGCGTGTTGCCCGGCGCCTTGGCGATCAGCACGGCCCCGCCGGGTTGATCGAGGTGCACGTAGCTGTGTTCGCCAAGCTGCTCGACGAGCGATACGGTGCGCGCGAGCACGCCGTCTTGCGACGCGGCCGATGCATCGACGAACTCCAGATGCTCGGGACGCGCGCCGAGCGTGACCGGCTGCGCTGACTGCAAGCCCGCGCTGCTGACCGGCACGCGCACGTTCTCGCCGGTGTGATCGAGCGTGACGAGCACGCCTTGCGCATCGAGCGAGGCCACCCTGCCCGACAGGAAATTCATTCGCGGGGAGCCGATAAAGCCGGCCACGAAGCGGCTTTTCGGGCGGTGATACAACTCGAGCGGCGCGCCGATCTGCGCGATGCTGCCGTAGCGCTCGGTGTCTTTGCCCGAATGCAGCAGCACGATCTTGTCGGCGAGCGTCATCGCTTCGATCTGATCGTGCGTCACGTAGACCACGCTCGCCTTCGCGAACTGCTTATGCAGGCGTGCGATCTCGACGCGCGTTTGTCCGCGCAAGGTTGCATCGAGATTGGACAGCGGTTCGTCGAACAGAAACACGCCGGGCTCGCGCACGATCGCGCGGCCGATCGCGACGCGCTGCCGCTGCCCGCCCGACAGCGCCTTCGGCTTGCGCTCGAGCAGTGCCTCGAGTTGCAGGATGCGCGCGGCTTCACGCACCTTGCGCTCGATTTCATCCTTCGGGGTCTTCGCGAGTTTCAGGCCGAACGCCATGTTCTCGAACACGCTCATGTGCGGAAACAGCGCATAGCTCTGGAACACCATCGCGACGCCGCGTTGCGCGGCCGGCACGTCGTTGACGATCTTCCCGCCGATCGACAGGTCGCCGTCGGTTACATCCTCGAGGCCCGCGATCATGCGCAGCAGCGTGGACTTGCCACAGCCCGACGGGCCGAGAAACACGCAGAACTCGTTTTCGCCGATGTCCAGATCGACGTTGCGAATCACTGGCGCACCGTCGCCATACGCCTTCTGCACGCCTCGTAACGAAATGCTCGCCATTGCATCGACTCCGTGATTTAATCGGCGCGAAGTCGGAGATTAAGCGCTTAATCAGCGCGACCGAAAAATCGATCGCAAGGCGATCGTTGGGTCTGTCTCCGATATCGTTTTGTACTTGGTTCGAGGGCAGATGTTGCCGCGCCTCGCGGCGCGATGCAAATGCCGGACAGCCATCCCAAATACTGACCTTACCATGCCTACACTCAGCGAAGTCGCGCGTCATGCCGGCGTTACGCCAGCCACGGTGTCCAACGTGCTGCGCAATCGCGGCCGCGTCGGCGAAACGACTCGGCAACGCGTGCTCGATGCAGTCGCGACGCTCGGCTATCGCCCGCATCTTGCCGCGCGCGCGCTTGCCGAAGGCCGCGCGCCGACGCTTGCGCTGATGGTGTCGAGCATCGCGAATCCGTTCTATCCGGAGTTCGCGCTCGCGGTCGAACGCGCCGCGCGCGCGAGCGGCCACTTCGTGATCATCTGCAATACGAACGAGGATCCGCTGACTGGCCGCGCGTATCTCGACCAGATCGCCGGCACCTTGTCCGAAGGTGTGCTCGTGACCAACGCGAACCTCGATTTCGCCGATCTGCACAAGACCGAAGCGCGCGGCACGCCGGTCGTGCTGTGCATGTGGGAGCGGCCCAGCGAGCCGCCCGGGTTGCCGTGCGTCGCGGTCGATTTCCGGCTGGCCGGCAAACTAGCCGCCGAGCACCTGCTCGAACTCGGGCATCGGCGCATTGGTGCGATCGTCGGCAGCAAGGCCTCGGGTATTCACGCGACGCGCTACGAAGGTTTCGTCGACGCATTGCGCGCAGCCGGCGTGACGAAGAACCGCGTGCGGCACGGCCTCGACACGATCCACGGCGGCTACATTGCGGCGCGCGCGCTGCTCGAAGCCGATCCGCAACTAAGCGCGATCTTCGTGACCAACGACCTGCCCGCGCTCGGCGCAATGCACGCGGCGGCGGACCTCGGCCTGCGCGTGCCGCACGATCTGTCGGTGATCGGCATCACCGACATCCAGCTCGCGCGCGAGTCGCGTCCCGCGCTGACGACGGTGGCGGTACCGACGGTCGAGGTCGCAGGACTTGCAGTGGAACTGCTGCGCGAACTGATCGAGACGTCGTACGGACAAGCCGGACGCGCCGTAGGGGATGTGCCGGTGCACGTGCCGATGCGGATTTCGTCCGAGCCCAAACTGGTCGTGCGCGCATCGACGGCCGCGCCCCGCTTGCGTTGATGTGGCAGTAGCAGCCGCGACGCAACGTTGCGGCCGACGAGGTTCCGCCAGCTTGCGCGCATCAACTCGCGTGACGCGGCACGCGCGCACCGACCGCCAACGCAATGCAGGCCAATACCGCGGACACCGCCGCGAACGCGACGTTCGCCCACAAATGCCCGACCCGGGTCGACAACAGCGCTATACCGACCGCCGGCAACGAGTTGCCGGTGTAACAGCACAGCAGATACGCCGATAGCAATTCGGCGCGTTGGCCCGCGGGCGCGATCCGGTTGACCTCCTGCAGACTGCCGCGAAACCCGAGCGCGGCTGCGATGCCACACAACGCCGTCGCCGCGCTCAGCACCACGATCGACGCGGCGACCTGCGCCCACAGCAGCAACGCCAGACTCGGCGGCAGCAGCCACAGACCGGCGAACATCGCGGTGCGGGCGGCGAGTTTCGACGTGACCATTACCGTGATCGTGCTCGCGGCGAACAGTTCGGCGACGAGCGCCCCGCTCAGCGCGGGACTGTGCAGATGCATGCTGTTCGCGATCAGATTGGGCAACAGCGCCGCGAAAAAGCCGAGCAGCGCGAAGGTCGCGAATGCGGTGACGGCAGGCACGACGAATGCCACGCGCAATCGCGCGGGTACGCCGATGCGTGGCGCGAACGACACCTGTGCAAACTTCCGGGCACGCTCCTGCACGGTTTCGCATGCGAGCGCCGCCAACGCCGCGGTGACCAGAAGCGCCAACAGATAAACAACGAACACCGTGTGCAACGGCCAGGGCGCGAATTGCGCGAGCAGTCCGGTCAGCAGCGGCCCGACTCCGAGCCCGGCCAGATTGACCGCCGCGGCAAGACGGCTGGCGGGCGCCTTATCGGCGCCGGCGTGCAATTCCGCGATCCACGCGGTCGCCGTGGCGGCACCCACGCCGATCGCAAGTCCGCTTGCCGCTCGGGCGACGAACAGCCACGTCGCATGCGTGGCGAATAGAAAGCACATCGTGCTCACGATCGCGGCTGCCAGCACCAGCAGAGTGACCGATCGACGGCCGGCCTGGTCGGATACGCGGCCGAATAAAAACAACGCGCCGAGATTGCCGATCACGTAGGTCGCGTACACGAGCGTGATCGTCAGTTCGGACAAGCCGAACCGGCGTTGATAGAGCGGATAAAGCGGCGTGACCATCGTGCTGCCCGCGTACAGAACGCCGATCACGAGCGCGGCGGCGATCAACGATTCGCGGGAGCCGAGTCGTCGCTGCCACCAATGCGAAGACATGGGTCTCTCCGACAGGTTCACGTCCTGTCGACGCGAGCAAGTGCTGTTCCGCCGCGACCTCGCCTCTCGATTCAGCGAACACCGAAAAAGCGCCTTACGCGCCGCGAAAAGTGTTTAAAGGCCATCGTTCAGGCTTCAAATAGCTTTCAGTCGATCCAGGACTTTCCCGAAGCCCAGACGCGCTACTCCGCACCGCAACACTCGCTCAAAGCCTTACCACGCAAGGCTCACAGCCTGCACGCGGTGCGCCGCGCGGCAATTTTCCGCTTTCACATCTCCTTGACGATCGGCTGCGCGCCTGCTGTACTAAATCAACCAAAGTGATTTAGGCGATCTCCTTCGGATCACATCGAATCGAAGCGTCATCGCCGAACGGTCGAGCTCGCAACTTTGCAGTTTCGATCTATCAGCAGTCTCACACGTCGTTGCCAATAACCGGAGGAGCGTCTCATGAATCTGAATCCCCACAGGCGTCCTGTCGCCAGGACAATCGTGTCGATGTGCGCCGCCGCAGCAGCGCTATGGTGCGCGAGCGCGAGTCAGGCCGCCGACCAACCCGTCATCGGCCTGATCACGAAAACCGATACGAACCCGTTCTTCGTCAAGATGCGCCAGGGCGCGGACGCGGCCGCGTCGAAAGACGGCGCCAGACTGATCACGGCCGCCGGCAAGTTCGACGGCGACAACGCGAGCCAGGTCACCGCGATCGAAAACATGATGACGGCCGGCGCGAAAGCGATCCTGATCACGCCGAGCGACACCAAGGCGATCGTGCCGAGCATCAAGAAAGCGCGCGCGGCCGGCGTGATGGTCGTCGCGCTCGATACGCCGACCGACCCGCAGGACGCGACCGACGCCCTCTTCGCGACCGACAACTTCAAGGCAGGCGTGCTGATCGGCAAATATGCGAAGGCCGCGCTGAACGGCAAGCCCGCGAAGATCGCGACGCTCGACCTCGCGCCGGGCGTGTCGGTCGGCGTGCTGCGTCACAACGGCTTCCTCGAAGGCTTCGGCGTCAAGGAAGGCGATGCGTCGATCGTCTGCAGCCAGGACACGCGCGGCGATCAGGCGAAAGGCCAGACCGCGATGGAAAACTGCCTGCAGAAGGCACCCGATATCAACGTGGTCTACACGATCAACGAACCGGCCGCGGCCGGCGCGTATCGCGCGCTGAAGGCAGCGGGCAAGGACAAGGGCGTGATGATCGTGTCGATCGACGGCGGATGCGAAGGCGTGCGCAACGTGAAGGCCGGCGCGATCGCGGCGACCTCGCAGCAGTATCCGCTGAAGATGGCCTCGCTCGGCGTCACCGCCGGCGTCGATTACGCGAAGACCGGCAAGAAAGTCTCCGGGTATCAGGACACCGGCGTCACGCTGATCACCGATAAGCCGATGTCCGGCGTCGATAGCAAGGACACGAAGTTCGGCCTCGATAACTGCTGGGGCAAGTAACACGCATGCACAGCGGCCCGTTGCGCGTCGCAGCGGGCCGCCATCTGATTCGCCGCGTGACCTTCAGGTCACGCTCATGTACCGAGGACTGCCATCATGTCGACCCCTTCCGCGCCCGCCGGCCGCCCGCGCCCGTCTTTCTCCGAGCACCTGCCGTCACTGTCCGAAATCGGACCGCTGATCGCGCTGGTGCTGGCCTGCGGGTTCTTTATTTCGCAGAGCAGCCGCTTTCTATCGTTTCAGAACCTGTCGCTGATCCTGCAACAGACGATGGTCGTCGCGGTCATCGCGATCGGCCAGACCCTGATCGTGCTGACCGGTGGCATCGATCTGTCCTGCGGCATGGTGATGGCCTTCGGCTCGATCATCATGACCAAGTTCGCGGTCGTGCTCGGCGTGCCGCCCATTCTCGCCATCCTGTGCGGGATCGGCGCCAGCACATTGTTCGGCTTACTGAACGGTCTGTTGATCACGCGCATCAAGTTGCCGGCGTTCATCGTCACGCTCGGTACGCTGAACATCGCGTTTGCGCTCACGCAGATCTACTCGAACGCGGAAAGCGTGTCGAACCTGCCCGACGCGATCATGTTCTTCGGCAGCACGTTCAGGCTCGGACCGGCGGAAGTCACGTACGGCACCGTGCTGACGCTGCTGATGTATCTGGCCACGTGGTTCGTGCTGCGCGACACGGTGCCCGGCCGGCATCTGTACGCGCTCGGCAACAACGCCGAGGCCGCGCGGCTGATGGGCCTGTCGTCGCAGCGGATTCTGCTGATCGTCTACACGCTCGCCGGCGCGATCTATGGCATCGCCGCGCTGCTGTCGGTAGCGCGCACCGGCGTCGGCGATCCGCAGGCCGGGCAAACCGAGAACCTCGACAGCATCACCGCGGTCGTGCTCGGCGGCACGAGTCTGTTCGGCGGACGCGGGTCGATCGTCGGCACCTTGCTCGGAGCGCTGATCGTCGGCGTGTTCCGTAACGGCCTGACTCTGATCGGCGTGTCCTCGGTCTACCAGGTCTTGATCACCGGCATCCTCGTGATTCTCGCGGTCGCCGCCGATAAACTCTCGCACCGCGGCCGTTGATCCCGCACAGGAGCCTTGTCATGCTGACCTCCACCTCCCCTTCCACGTCCGCTGCAATGCCGGTTCTGCAAGCACGCGGGCTCGTCAAACGTTATGGCAACGTGACCGCGCTCGACGGTTGCGACTTCGAAGTGCTGCCCGGCGAGATCCTCGCGGTGATCGGCGACAACGGCGCCGGCAAATCGTCGCTGATCAAGGCGCTTTCCGGTGCGACGGTGCCCGACGAAGGCGAGATTCTGCTCGACGGCAAACCAGTCAAGTTCCGCAGTCCGCTCGATGCGCGCGCGCAAGGCATCGAGACCGTGTACCAGGAACTCGCGGTCGCGCCGGCGATGAGCATCGCCGAAAATCTGTTTCTCGCCCGCGAATTGCTGAAGCCTGGCTGGCGCGGCTCGCTGTTCAAGATGATCGACAAGCGCCGCATGCTCGACGAAGCGACCGCGGCCATGAAAGACCTGCAAATCGGCATCCGCTCGATGCGCCAGGCGGTCGAAACGCTGTCCGGCGGCCAGCGCCAGGGCGTCGCGGTGGCACGCAGCGCGGCGTTCGCGCGCCACGTCGTGATTCTCGACGAGCCCACCGCCGCGCTCGGCGTGAAGGAAGGCAACATGGTGCTGGAACTGATCCGGCGCGTGCGCGATCGTGGTTTGCCGGTGATCCTGATCAGCCACAACATGCCGCACGTGTTCGAGATCGCCGACCGCATCCATATTCAGCGGCTCGGCCGGCGCGCGGCGCTCGTCAATACGAAGGACGTGCACATGTCGGAAGCGGTCGCGATCATGACCGGCGCGAAGGAAGCCGATGTGAAGGCAATCGCGTGACGCGCCGCTCAACCCGCTGAGCCACGAGGCCGATACACGACGATGGACACTTCCAGCACCAGCCCGCGTTCGCCGGTCAAACGCACGGTCGGCTCGAATCAGGTCGGCATGCGGCAATTCAACGAGCGGATCGTGCTGCAAACGATCCGCTTGCATGGCCCCCTGCCGAAGGCCGAGGTCGGCCGCCTCACGCGTCTTTCGATGCAGACGGTGTCGATGATCGTCGATCGGCTGATCGCCGACGGCCTGCTCGAAAAACAGGCGCGCGTGCGCGGCAAGATCGGCCAGCCGTCGGTGCCGATCGCGTTGTGCGCGGACGGCGCGTACACGATCGGCATCAAGGTCGGACGCCGCAGTCTCGACGTGCTCGCGATGGACTTCGCCGGGCGCATCGTGTGCCGCGACGTGTTCGAGTATGCGTATCCCGACCCGCGAACGCTGTTCCCCGCGCTCGAGAGCAAACTCGCGCGCGTGAACCAGACGCTCGGTGCGAAGGCCGGCAAAGTGGTCGGCGTCGGCGTCGCGGCGCCGTTGTGGCTCGGCGGCTGGCGCGACTTTCTCGGCGCGCCGCCCGGCGCGCTCGAAGCCTGGAACGACATCGATCTGCGCGCACGCATCGCGGCGATAACCGGCCTGCCCGTCGAGTTCGCCAAAGACACCACGGCCGCGTGCGCGGCCGAACTCGTGATGGGCCAGGGCCGCGGCATCCACAACTTCCTGTATCTGTTCGTCGGCACGTTCATCGGCGGCGGACTCGTGATCGACGGCCGTCTGCATGGCGGTCCGCACGACAACGCGGGCGCGGTCGGTTCGATCCCGCTACGCGAAGGCAGCGCGCGCAAACCCGCGCGGCAGTTGCTGCACGCGGCATCGGGCTTCGTGCTCGAACAACTGTTCAGCGACGCGGGCGCGCCGGCCGCCGCGGCGCACGATCATCGCGCACTGTCGCCCGAGTTGTGGCGGCATACCGAGCAATGGCTCGATAGCGCGTGCCCGGCGATCGCAAACGCGCTAACCAACGCGGCCGCGCTGCTCGATCTCGAAGCCGTCGTGATCGACGGCGAGTTCGACCGGCTATTGCTGCGCGAGATCATTCGACGCACCGAGCGCGTGCTCGATCGCTTCGAATGGGAAGGGATGGTGCGGCCGCAATTGCTGGAAGGCGCGATCGGCGCCGACGCCCGCGCGATGGGCGGTGCGATTCTGCCGCTATATGCGCATTTCGCACCGGTCCATGAGCTGTTTCTGAAGCCCGCGGCATCGGAGGCGGGTTTTGATGAGCGGTAAGCGGTTCAGTGCGCGGCAACCTTCGTCGCTGCTGGCGTAGATTCCGCCGGCACCGCCGTCACGGTTTTCTGAACCGGCTTATCGAGCAACGGCTGCAACGCCGGTGTCATCGACTTCAGCAACTGCACCGCCAGCGCACTCGTGAAGTCGTAACGTGCGGCATAGGGCTCGTGCACCCACGCGGTCAGCGTGCCGTAGAAGCGGTCGCCGAGCGCGAACACGAAGGTCGCGCTGCGATTCACCTTGCGCGACTCGATCAAGCGCGCGCCCTTTGCATACACGTTCAAGCGCTGATCGCCGGTGCCGGTCTTGCCATAGACTTCGAGCGTTTCGCCGTTCGGGAACGTCATGCCTTGCGCGAGGCGCCTCGCGGTACCGCCCGTCACGACATCACGCAACAGCATCCGCACCTCGCTCGCGATCTCCGGCGACACCTGCTGCTGCGGCGCGACCACCGCGCGCCTGAAATGCGTTTCGTACGGCGTATCCTTCGCGAAGTCGATTTGCGTCAGCGTTTCGGTCGGCACCTTGTTGCCGCCGTTCGCGATCACGCCGATCAGTTGCGCGAGCGCCGCCGGACGATCGCCCGACGCGCCGATCGCCGCCGCATACGACGGCGTCAGCGACGCGAACGGATAGCCGAGCGCCTGCCACGATTTGCCGATCGCGTCGAACGCGCGCAGTTCGACCATGCGCTTGATGCGGCGATCCTGAGTTGCGTGATAGCGCGTCTTGAAGAGCCACGAGTAAGTGGACAGGCGCACGTCCTGGCTCGCGGTTTCGATCTGCGCGAGCGTCGCATCGGGATGCTTGCGCAGATAATTCAGCGTCCACAGTTCGAGCGGATGCACGCTGGAGATATACCCGCGGTCGTTCAGGTTGAAACGGTTGATGCCGTACTTGTCGTACAGATTCGCGAGGTCTTCGTCGTCGAGCATCGAAGCCGACGGCGTGTTCTTCAGCGCCGCGTACATCATCTTGTTGAACCACGCGTTCGACTGATCCGGCGCGACGCTGCGCAAAGCGGTCGCCACTTTCGGCGGCGATTTGCGCACGCCGAGCAGCAACAGCGTGATCTGCTGATCGGGCGTCTTGCCGTGGTACTTCGTGTAGAAACGCTTCATGTACACGCGGCTTTCCTGATCGGCGAAACGCGTCAGATACATCTTGCGGGTCGCCGTGTCGCCGAGCCATTCCGACGACGGCCCGGTGGTCTGCACCATTTCATAGTGAACGATATCGCGCATCAGACGCACGAACACGAGGTTCACCGAATGCTGGAACGCACGATGCACGGTCAGGATGCGGCTGTTGTCGTCGGACTCGAAGTTCGTGAAGGTCTGCGCGCCACCGCCCGTATAGAACGTTTCGCCGGGGCTCGCCGAGTATTTACGCTCGACGGCGGCGTCGAGCATCGGCCGCAGCGAATGGTCGCGCGTGTGCAGCAGATAGTCGATCGCCCAGCGCGTCAGCCGATCGTTCGGATCGGGCGTGATCGCTTTCAGCTCGGCATTGCCCAGCGAGGCGTAGCGGGTGTGCAGATCGGTGACGATCTGCAGATACGTGATGACGGTGCGTAGTTTTGCAGTCGAGCCGAGGTTCAGGCGCGCGCCCGAATTGATGTCGAACGGCTGGTTCACGCTATCGGTCTGCACGCGCACGAGGTTCGCATCGCCGTGCCGCTCGAACAGTGTGAAGCTGTAGGCGATATGCGACGGATCGTCCGACCCGCGCAGCATTTCGTAGCCGACGAGACCCGCGGCCTTCGCGCCGTCTTTGGTCGCGGCGGCGGCGAGGCGCTCGGCAACGGCCTGTTGCACGTCGTTGTTCAGCGTGCCTGTCGCCTGCACGTCGAGGCGGTCCAGTTCATAGAAACTGCGCACGCCGAGCGCGGCGAGCAGATGCGAGCGCATCGACGTCACGGCCTTGCGCGATACGAACGAGCCGAGATCCGGTGTGGTGCGCGGTGCGCGATGCAGTTCGACGTGCGCCGCGAGCGCCGCGTCGCGCAACTGCGCGGTGATCACGCCGCCACTCGCGAGCAGCCGCAGATAGCTGTCGGTCAGCCGTTCGAGTTCCGGATAGCCGCGCTGCAGGAAAAACGACGGCGCGCGTTGCGCGATCATCAGCGACAGCACTTCGCGAAACGCCAGGCCCTGGTCGGGCAGATTCGCGTCGGTCGACGGCGCCTTCAGCAGACGGTTGGTCTCGCGGAAATCGCGCCCATACCAGGCGGCGAGACCATCGCCGATCCCGTTGATTTCGCCGACGCCGGGCTGCGCGGCGAGCGGCACCGAGTTCAGATAGTGCACGACGATCTGTTCGCGCGCGGGCAGCGTTTGCGGTCCGTTCAGATAGGCGCGCACCGACGCCGACGCGATTTGCCGCAGCTTTTCTGGCGGCGTCGCGGTGCGGCCGCCCGCCGAATGACGGAATTTCTCAATCTGCGTCGCGAGCGTGCTGCCGCCCGGCGTCTGTTGATGACGATTGAAAACGCGTGCGCCCTGGTCGGCGAGCGCGCGGCTGAAGCGCCCCCAGTCGATCGCAGGATTGCGGTTCGGCTGATTCGGATCGAGCAGATAGCGGTCTTCGATGAACAGCAGCGAGTTCACGACGAGCGGCGGAATCGCGTCGAAGCTGTCGTACACGCGGCCCGGAAACTGAGCGCTGTAGAGCGGCACGCCAGTGCCGTCGAACAATTGCAGACCCGCCGTGTCTTTTTCGTCGTAAGGCAGGAACAGGCCGTCATCGGCCAGCGACAGCATGCGTTCTGAATCGCGCGCCTGCGAGCTGATTTCGAAGCCATGCTGCAACAGGCGCTGCTGAATGGCAGGCAACAGCGCGTAGCCGAGGCGCGCGTCGTACGGGCCTTTATCGGCTTGCGGAAAGCGGATGGAATGACTGGGACCGTCGGCGACCGAAAAACCGACGTCGCGGGTCAGTTCGGAAAGGTAGCGCGCCTGCAGCCGCGAGGTCTCGATCTCGATCTGCACGAGCCGCGCAATCAGCGCCATCGCGAGCAGGAAAAACGCTGCGAGGCCCCATTTGAGCCAACGCCAACCCCGCACGGTCACGGTGCTGGTCGCGCGAAGCGGAAACCGAAGCGGTGGCCGATTCATGGCTGCTCTCCCCGAGCGATGGCCAGGATGTCCAGCCTGGCTCAGTTCATATAAACCAGTGTAGCTCGGAACGAGAAACCGTCATCGGCTCAGATTGACGCGACAGTGTCGCGGCTACAACACCCGCTGGCGTCGAATGACAAAACGCGAACCGGCATGAGATATTGAAGGTCTTTCACTCGAATACCAAACCGCCTTTTCGGGCGGTTTTGCCGTTCCTGGCGGCCGTCGCCGAAAGAAAGTCGCTTTTTGGCTGGCATTCTTACCGGCAACCACACGGGCGGCTGAGTGATCCGATTGCGCCGCGGCTAACTTCGCGTTTTCGTCTGCGCCCGTTGTATCTGCGCGCGCAACAGCGCGATGAACCGTTCCGCCGGCGGCGACAGCACGCCGCCCTTGCGCGTGACGATGCCGAAAGTCTGCGATGGCGATTTGAGCCTGACCGGCACGACGCGCAGCATCTTGTGCCGCACGAACGGCCCGGCAATCGCGCTCGGCAGCAGCGAAACGAGTTCGGCGCTGCTTTGCAGCAGCGCCACTGTCACGAAAGTGGAAGCCGTCGAAATCGGATTGTCGGGCATGTCGAGGCCGGCGAGATCCATCTCGCGTTCAAGCAGCGCATGCAGCGGCATATGTGACGGATACATGACCCAGCGATGCCCGGCGAGATCGCTCAACGTCATCTCGCGACGCGGCAACGGCGCATGCTGATACCCGACCACCACCGCCAACGGCTCGTCGCCGAGCGGGCGATACTGGTACTTCGACGGATCGGCCGCGACCGCCGCGCGGCCGACCACCAGATCGAGCCTGCCGTCGTCGAGCTGCGCGAGCATCCGCGCGCTGGTGTCCTCGACCACTTCGATCGACAGACCCGGTTGCGCCGCATGCAACTGGTTCAGCGCGGGCACTACGCAGTCGGGAATCGCGCCCATGATCGCGCCGAGCGCGAACCGCCCGCCACGCCCCGAACGTATTTCGGCGACGTCCTGACAGAGCGCGGTGAGGTCCGACGTCACGACCCGCGCATAGCGGATCACGCAATGGCCGAGCTGGTTCGGAATCATGCCGCTTTTCGAGCGCTCGAAAAGCGGCGCGTCGAGCATCGATTCGAGCTCCTGCAGCGCCTTGCTCGCCGCCGATTGCGTCATGGACATTGCGCCGGCCGCCTTGTGCAGCGATTTGTGATCGTCGAGCGCGATCAGCAGATGCAGCTGCTTCATGCGCAGCTTCGACAGCAGGACGTTGAGCGTGTCTTTCATCGGGCAGGTGAGTCGCAAAAGCGATCACGATATGGAAACAATTCAATATACCTGCGAGGCCCGGCGCCGTATAGTCGCCGCAGGAGACATTCATCCAGTTGCGCCGCTCGTTTGCGGGCTCGAGCGCAATCCTTCCATCCCAACACGGACCACATCGCCATGAGCCAAGCGTCACGCTCCCCCGCCCTGCGCGGCGTCTTCCCCGTCGTACCGACGATCTTCGACGACGCCGGCCGCCTCGACCTCGAAGGCCAGAAGCGCTGCCTCGATTTCATGATCGATGCCGGCTCGAACGGCCTGTGCATTCTCGCGAACTTCTCCGAGCAGTTCGCGCTGTCCGACGACGAGCGCAGCACACTGATGCATGTCGCGCTCGAACACGTCGCGGGCCGTGTGCCGGTGATCGTCACGACCACGCACTTCAGCTCGTACCAGTGCGCGGAGCGCAGCCGCGCCGCGCAGGCCGCGGGCGCCGCGATGGTGATGGTGATGCCGCCGTATCACGGCGCGACGATCCGCATCGGCGAGCGCGGCATCTACGAGTTCTATCGCACGGTGTCCGATGCGATCCAGATTCCGATCATGATCCAGGATGCGCCGGTCAGCGGCACGCCGCTGTCCGCGCCGTTCCTCGCCCGCATGGCGCGCGAGATCGACAACGTGTCGTACTTCAAGATCGAAACGCCGCAGGCCGCCAACAAGCTGCGCGAGCTGATCGAACTGGGCGGCGACGCGATCGTCGGTCCGTGGGACGGCGAGGAAGCAATCACGCTGATGGCCGATCTCGATGCTGGCGCGACTGGCTCGATGACGGGCGGCGGTTATGCCGATGGCATCCGCCTGATCGTCGATGCCTATGCGGCCGGCGATACCGAGGCCGCCGCCGCGCACTATCAGCAGTGGCTGCCGCTGATCAACTACGAGAACCGCCAGGGCGGCCTCGCATCGTGCAAGGCGCTAATGAAGGAAGGCGGCGTGATCGGTTCGGACGCGGTGCGTCATCCGCTGCCGCAGATGCATCCGGCGACGCGCGAAGGGCTGTTGAAGATCGCGCGCCGGCTCGATCCGCTGGTGTTGCGCTGGGGTCGATAACACGCGTTGAAATGCAGCGGGGCGCCCGCCGACGTGCGGGCTTGCGCGGGCTGGACGGCGACACGCGATTGCCGCTAACCTAGGGCGTGTCCACGAGCTCGCGCCCCATGCAAAGTTTCTACGAAGCCACCGTCACTCGCTCCTCCGCCTATGCGCCGCTCAACGGTCGACGCAGTGCGCACGTCTGCATCATCGGCGGCGGACTCGCGGGACTCTCCACCGCGTTGGGACTCGCCGAGCGCGGCGTCGAAGACGTCGTCGTACTCGAAGCGCAGCAGGTCGGCTACGGCGCATCGGGACGCAATGGCGGCTTCGTGTTCGGCGGCTATAGCCTCGATTGCGCCGACCTGCTGAAGACGCTTGGGCCCGCACGCGCGCGCGAACTCTACGCGCTGACCACCGACGCGGTCGAGCTGATGCGCAAGCGCATTGCGCGCTACCGGATCGATTGCGATGCAACCGATGCCGGCGTGATCCTCGCAAACTGGTTCGACGAACCGGCACGTCTCGAAGCGCAACGGCGTCTGATGCGCGATTCGTTCGGTGTCGACTGGGAACCGATCCCTGCCGACCAACTCGCCGCGCAACTGAAAACGAGCCGCTATCACGGCGGACTGTTCGAGCGCAACGCGTTCCATTTTCATCCGCTCAAATACGTCCTCGGCGTCGCCGCGGCGGCCGCGCAAGCGGGCGTGACGATCCACGAGCGCTCGCCGGTCGTCGGCTTGCGGCGCGAAGGCGCGGGCTTCGTCGTCGAGACTCAGCAAGGTGCGCTCGACGCGCGTCATGTCGTGATGGCGGGCGGCGGCTATGCGCGCAACGTGTACGCGCGTGTCGAGCGCGCGGTGCTGCCGATCGCCACCTACGTGATGGCGACCGAGCCGCTCGGCGAACGCTTGCACGATGCGATCGCGACGCGCGCCGCGGTCTACGACACCCGCTTCGCATTCGACTACTACCGGCCGCTGCCCGACACGCGCATCCTGTGGGGCGGCCGCATCTCGGTGCGTGATCGCGAGCCCGAGGCAATCGCGCGTCTGTTGCGGCAGGACTTGCTGAAGGTCTATCCGCAGCTGCGCGACGTACGCATCGAGCATGCGTGGGGCGGACTGATGAGCTACGCGCGGCACAAGATGCCGCAGATCGGCCAGAGCACGGATGGCGTCTGGTACGCGGTCGGTTTCGGCGGACACGGCATGGCGCCGACCACGGTGTCGGGCGAACTGCTGGCGGCGGCGATCTCCGGTGAACGGCCGGTGCCCGATGCATTCGCGAGCTTCGGCCTCACGCGCACGTACGGCGCGCTCGGTCTCGCGGCCGCGCAGCTCACGTACACCGCGATGCAAACACGCGACGCCCTCGCCGCGCGCCGCCGGCCCGCGCGACCGGTCGCGTAAGCGCCACCCGGGCTCCTCCGAAATACCTGCACCGATGCCCGAGACCCGCGCCAGAGGCCCATTTCGCCATGCTAGAATGCGCCGTCACTGCCGCTCGAAACCACAATGAAAAAGGGAAGCAAGGCCGCCGAGCCTGATACCAACGGCATCGTGTCCGGCGCACCACACGCCGACGCGCGACGTACCGACACCAAGCGAGCCGACGCCCGGCGTGTTGAAGGCCGGCGTGCGGACGCCCCACGCAAATACGATCCCGAGCAGACGAAGCGCAACATCCTCGACGTCGCGACCCAGGAGTTCTCCGCGATGGGACTGACGGGCGCGCGCGTCGATGCGATCGCGGAGCGCACGAACACCACCAAGCGCATGCTGTACTACTACTTCGGCAGCAAGGAAGGGTTGTACCAGGCGGTGCTGGAAAAGGTGTATGGGGACATTCGCGCGCTCGAACAGGATCTGCACATCAGCGAACTCGATCCGGTCGAAGGCATGCGCGCGCTGGTCGAATTCACGTTCGACTACCACGACCGGCAACGCGACTTCGTGCGCCTCGTGACCATCGAAAACATTCACGGCGCGAAGTACGTCGAGCAGGTCAAGACGTTCAAAGGACGCAACGTCACCGTGATTCACACGATCGAAGATCTGCTCGCGCGCGGCATCGCGGCCGGCCAGTTCCGCAGCGACATCGATCCGATCGATCTGCATCTGATGATCAGCTCGCTGTGCTTTCATCGCGTGGGCAACCGGCATACGTTCGGCACCGCGTTCGGGCGCGATCCGTCGCATCCTCGATTGCGCGCGCGGCATCGGGCGATGATCGTCGATGCGATCTTGCGGTTCGTGAAGAAGGACGACTGACGCCGGTTGCGTAGCGACCGGCTGAAAAGGAAACGGGATGTGGTGAAAGCCACATCCCGTTTTTTTTGTCGCTTCGACACCCGTCACCTGAAGCGACGTCTCAACAGGAAGCCTTAATCCGCCAGCACGATCCGCTTGATATCGCCGACGATGAAGATATACGACAGCGCGCCGATCAACGCGATGACACCGATGAACACCAGCGCACCGACGAACGAACCGGTCGCCGCGACGATCAGACCCACCACCAGCGGCGTCACGATACCCGCCAGATTCGCGGCGAAGTTGAAGATGCCGCCGGTCACGCCGAGCAGGCCCTCGGGCGCGATATCCGACACCAGCGTCCAGCCGAGCGCGGCCATGCCCTGCGCGAAGAACGCCACCGACAGAATCGCGATCACGACGACGTTGCTCTCTACGTAATTAGCGAGAATGATCGTCGACGCGAGCAGCAGACCGGCGATGATCGGCAGTTTGCGCGCGACGTTCGGCGATTTGCCGCGACGCAGCAGCCAGTCGGAGAACACACCGCCGAACATCACGCCGATCGACGCCGCAATGAACGGCATGATCGCGAAGAAGCCGATCTTCAGCCACGCCATGTGACGCTCGGTGGCGAGATACGTCGGGAACCACGTGAGGAAGAACACCAGCGTCGAATTGCCCGCGAACTGGCCGAGACAGATGCCGGTCAGCTGACGATGCTTGAGCAGCTGGCCAATCGTGCGCCATTGGAAGCCGCTCGTCTTCGATGCGGCCGTATCGGCTGCACCCGCGACATCCTTGTGGCGTTGCGTGAGACCGCCGCCAGCCTCGATATAGTCGAGTTCTTCCTGATTCGCCGACGGATGATCGCGCGGCTCGCGATACATCAGCCACCACACCACGCCAAACGCGATACCGACGCCGCCAACCACGAGGAACAGCGAGCGCCACCCGAACGCGCCCATCAGCATGAACAGGAACGGGCTGAAAAACGCGAGGCCGATATATTCGCCGACCGTGTAGGTGCCGGTCGCCATCGCACGTTCGCTTTGCGGAAACCACGTAGCGACCACGCGGCTATTGGTCGGGAAGCACGGCGCTTCCGAAACGCCAAGGCCGAGACGGAACGCGAACAGGCCGGCGATGCCACCCACGAGCCCTTGCGCGAGCGTGCACAGCGACCAGAACGTCATCGACAGGAAGTACGTGACCTTGCTGCCGAAGCGGTCGAGAAACAGGCCGCCCGGAATCTGCGAAGCCACGTAGCTCCACGAAAACACAGAGAACAGCAGGCCCATCAGCGCGGCGTTGATGCCGAGCTCCTTCGTCAACTGCGGCGCCGCGATGCCCAGAATGGTGCGATCGAGATAGTTGATCATCGTGCCGACTGCGAGCAGTCCGAGGATCTGATAACGGGCTCTCGAACGGCGCGCGGGGCTCGCCGTCTTGCTCTGCGCGGGCGATCCCGCGGAACTGGATTGGAACGATTGCGTCATGTCGTACTGGTCTCCTCGATCAGCTTGGATGCCGGTCTCTACGCGGCCGGTTAGCGTTGCAACAGCGATTGAAAATGGGTGTAGACGCGCTCGGCGTCCGGCTCGAGGCCCGTAAAAATGCGCATCGCGTCGACCGCCTGGTAGACCGCCATGCCGCCGCCGCTCAGCGTGCGGCAGCCGAGCGCCTCGGCCGCCTGCAGCAGCGCTGTGCGAATCGGGAAATAGACGATGTCGGCAACCCACAGGTCGCGGTGCAGCAACTCGGCCGGCAGCGGCAGGCCGGGCATTTTGGCCATGCCGGTCGGCGTCGCGTGAATCAGTCCTTGCGCGGCGGCGAGCGATTCTTCGAGCGAGGTGCCCGCGCTGACCTTGGCTTTCGGGAAACGCGCCTGCAATTCGTCGGCGAGCGATTGCGCGCGGGCGGCATCGACGTCGAACAGCGTCAGCGACTGCGCGCCCATGTTCAGCGCCGCGTGCGCGACCGCCGCGCCGGCTCCGCCGGCGCCCAGCTGCACGACGCGCTCCAGCGACACGTCCGGCAGGCCGCGCTGGAACGCGCGCGCGAAGCCGGACCAGTCGGTGTTGTGACCGATACGCTTGCCGTCCTTGAACAGCACGGTGTTGACCGCGCCGAGCGCGCGGGCGTCATCGGACAGTTCATCGAGCAGCGGAATTACCGCCTGCTTGCACGGATAGGTAATGTTCAGGCCGTTGTAACCCATCCGTTCGGCCGCGGTCAGCAGCTCCGGCAGCGCGGCGGAATCGAGCTTCTGCGCATCGAGATCGATGCGTCGATACACGTAATGCAGACCGAGTTTGCTGCCCTCTTCCTCGTGCATTGCGGGCGTGAGCGAACCGCTGATGCCCGAGCCGATCAGTCCGACCAGAAAGGACTGGGGCGTGGCCCGCAAACTCGCCTGCGCATTGGCCAACGCGGTGATCTGCGCGTCGGTCCGGGGATTTTCCTGTGTGTTCGCTTGAGTGTTCATTTCGCCGCCCTATTCTTAAGAATCGTCGCCATCCGTTCCAGCGCGAGCACATAACCCTGCGTGCCGCAGCCAACGATGATCGCGTCCGCCACCGCCGACACGTACGAGTGATGCCGGAACGCTTCGCGCCTATGCACGTTCGAGATATGCACCTCGATGACGGGCTTTTCGATCGCCGTCAGCGCGTCGGCGATTGCAACCGACGTATGTGTGTACGCGGCCGGATTGATCACGATGCCGTCGACCTTGGTGCGCGCCGCGTGCAGCCAGTCGATCAGTTGATGCTCGGCGTTCGACTGGCAGAAGTCGATCGCGAGGTCGAGGCGCTCGCCCGCGTCGCGGCACAGCTTCGCGACGTCGTCGAGCGTTTCCGAGCCGTAGATGGCCGGCTCGCGCGTGCCCAGCAGATTGAGGTTCGGTCCGTTCAGGACCAGTACGGAGGCAAAGCTCATGACAACGACTCCCACAAAATGAAGCGCGACTCGAACCGCTGCTCTCGCGACGGTTCTTCGACGCATGACGAAGTGTGCGCTCATCGGCCGTCGCCGTCATTCGGGGTTTCTACGAATTTGTACCATCTAGTTAGTTTGTATAGACTGGCGAAACTCCCGGCTAATGTGGGGTATTCTGGTCTGCGTCTTGCTGCAGTGCGTAACGAAATAGCTCATTTGCGCATTGCAGCAAGCCCGGCAGGCCGCGTCCAAAGGCGCGCCGCAGCGGTTTGTCTGCTTGTTTCCCTTTCGTTTGTCCGTCTTTGCAGGAGCCGTTCATGCAACGTTCGATAGCCACCGTGTCGATAAGCGGCACCCTCGTCGAGAAGCTGAGCGCGATCCGCGCGGCAGGCTTCGAAGGTGTCGAAATCTTTGAGAACGACTTGCTGTATTTCGACGGCTCGCCGGCCGACGTGCGCCGCATCGCCGACGACCTCGGCCTGAAGATCATGCTGTTCCAGCCGTTTCGCGATTTCGACGGCGTCAGTCCCGAGCGGCTCGAGCGCAACCTCGATCGCGCGAAGCGCAAGTTCGATGTGATGCACGAGTTGGGCACGGACCGGATCCTCGTGTGCAGCAACGTGTCGCCCGAGACGATCTGCGACGACTCACTGATGATCGACCAGTTGGGCGCGCTGGCGCGCGCGGCCGAAGCGGCCGGCGTAATCGCCGGTTACGAGGCGCTCGCCTGGGGCAAGCACGTGAAGACGTACCGCCACGCGTGGAAACTCGTCGACGCCGTGAACCATCCGAGCCTCGGGCTCGTGCTCGACAGCTTTCATACGCTGTCGCTGAACGACACGCTCGACGCGATCGCCGAGATTCCGGGCGAGCGCATCGCGTTCGTGCAGATCGCGGACGCGCCGAAGCTCGCGATGGACGTGCTCGAATGGAGCCGCCACTACCGCTGCTTCCCCGGCCAGGGCGACTTCGATCTCGCGAACTTCACCGCGCAGGTCGTCAAGGCCGGCTACAAGGGCCCGCTCTCGCTGGAAATCTTCAACGACGGCTTTCGCGCCGCCCCCACCACGATCACGGCCGCCGATGGCCATCGCTCGCTGTTGTTCCTCGAAGAGCAAACTCGCGCGCTGCTCGAAGAGCGGCAGCAGCCGCAGAAGACATCGGGCGACCTGTACCGCTCGCCCGCCGCACCCGCGCACGTCGGCTATCAGTTCCTCGAATTCGCGGTCGATCACACCACCCGCGCGCAGCTCGCCGACTGGCTCGGCAAGCTGCGCTTTCGCCAGGCCGGCCAGCATCGTTCGAAGGACGTGACGCTGTATCAGCACGGCGCGGCATCCATCGTGCTAAACGCCGAGCCCGATTCGTTCGCTAACGCGTTTTTCCAGCAGCATGGCTTGTCGCTGTGCGCATCGGCGTTTCGTGTCGACGACGCGAGCCAGGCATTCGAGCGCGCCGCCGGCTTCGGCTACACGCCGTTCTCCGGCCAAATCGGGCCGAATGAGCGCGTGCTGCCGGCCGTGCAGGCACCGGACGGGAGCCTGAACTATTTCGTCGACGAAACGCCGGATCAGCCCACGCTGTTCGAGGCCGATTTCGTGCTGACTGACATCAACGGGCCGACCGAGGTGGGACCGCTCGAGCGCATCGATCACGTGTGCCTGTCGGTGCCGGCGAGTGCGCTCGATACGTGGGTGCTGTTTCTGCGCACCGCGTTCGGCTTCCAGGCCGAGCCGGGGGTGCTCGTGCCCGATCCGTACGGCCTCGTGCGCAGCCGCGCGCTGCGCAGCGCCGACGGCTCGGTGCGGATCGCGCTGAATGCATCGGTGGATCGCCATACCGCGGTAGCCGAGGCGCTGCACATGTATCACGGTTCCGGACTGAACCACGTCGCTTTCAGTACCGGCGACATCTTCAGCGCGATCCCCGAGTTCGTCGCCGACGGCGTGCCGATCCTGCGCATTCCGCGCAATTACTACGACGACCTCGCGGCCCGCTACGCGCTGTCCGACACGCTGCTCGAAGCGATGCGCGCGAACAATATCCTGTATGACCGCGACGAACGCGGCGGCGAGTTTTTCCACGCTTATACGGAGCAACTCGACCAGCGCTTCTTCCTCGAAATCGTCGAGCGGCGCGGTGGTTATGACGGCTATGGCGCGGCCAATGCGGCGGTGCGGCTCGCGGCTCAGGCGCAGCGCCGCAAGTAGCGGGCAGGCAGACACCCGAGGCGGCGGCTTCGTCATTGAAAAGTCGCCGCGTCGATACGGATTTCGTCTTCTCAGGCACGCGATTTGCGCCCCCAACGGGCAGGTTCGCCGTCTCGATATAATGGCGGCTGTTTGCGGTCCAGCCCGCGCGACGCGTGGACCCTCGGCCGAATCGCCGAATCAACGCCAGGAGAGATATGAAGAAGTTCGCTGCAGTCCTGTCCCTTTCGCTGCTTCTCAACGCTTGCGCGTATTTCCAGAAAGACCCCGATTCCGGCGAACCCGTCACGGACACGACGACGCAGCGTTCGGTCGACGACGTGGTCGCCTGTCTGACGCAGTTGGCCAATCACCACAACGCCGCGTTCAAGTCGACCGGGATCCCGCAAGGCCAGATGCTCGACTTTGGCGACTCGAACATCATCAAGGTACGCAGTGACAATGGCGCGACAACTTACCGTTTCTATGCGGGCAAGCGTCATGTAAGCAACCTGTGGATCGAATCGGCAGCCAAAACCTGCGCGCCATAAGGCTTTATGGCGCAAAAAACCGAAGTTGCGGGCGCCGGAATTTGATCCATTGCAACGTTCATGTCACGGTGTTACAGGACAATGGAGTCTTAAGAATCGTTTAAGACTTCGTCCGCAACATCCCCGGACATGTCCCCGCACGAGGTGCGCTCCATGAACCAGCCCGAACCGAATACCAACGAAACGCCGGCCAAGCGGCCCACTATCCTGCGCCGTCTGTTGAGCCATCACGAACTCGCGACGCTGCTGCTGTTGTTGCACGCACCGATCGATGCATCCGCAAAACCCGAAATTCCGCAGCTTTACGAAGCAGGTCTCGTCGAGACCGTTTCGAACGACGCGGGCAACTCGCATATCCGCCTCACGTCCGAGGGTAATGCGGTGTTGCGGGGGCTTGGGGTGAAGTAAAGGACGACCATCGTAAAGATTTGAGGCCGCGGCAACGGTCGACGTCGCCGCGGCCTTTTTCATTTAAGCCTTTCAAGCCTGCCACACCCCATACCCCGCCTCGCGCAACCCGATCGCCAGCTCCACTTCCATATCCTGCGCGCCGCGGTAAGGCATCGGGTTGAACACTTCGTACAGTTCGGGCATCAGACGCAAACCATAGTCGCGCACATACCGGTTGGCTTGAATGCCTGCCTTGTGCCGATCGAAGCGCAAGTCCGGGTCGAGCCCGGTCATGCCGACGTACACGCACGGCTTGTCGAAACGGTAATCGGGATTCGCGCGACGAAAGCGCGCCTCATTCCACACCTGGTCGTCGAGCGCGACGACGTACACGTAATAGTGATGCCCGCGACCCGCCATCACACGCCCGATGCCGCTCAGCCGCGCAGCGTACCGTGCAGCAACATCCGGTACTCGGTCGGTGTGACGCCGACGGTCGCCTTGAATTGCCGCGTGAACGCGCTGTGATCGGTGTAGCCGCAACGCGCGGCGACGTCGGTGACCTTGTCATGAGAAACCAGCAGCGCGGTTGCCGCATCGAGCCGCGTTTTCAGCAGCACCTGGCGCGGCGTCAGATGAAACACCTTGTGAAAGTAGCGCTCCAGCTGCGCGACCGACATGTCCGCCATCGCCGCAAGCTGCTTCAGGTTCAGCGGCTGCACGTAATTCTCCTGGATCGACTGCACGACGGCGGCGAGCCGGCTGTAGGCCGGGTGGCTGCTTTCGTCGGCTTTCAGATCGCGGGAGATGCCGGCGAGGCCGACCACCTTGCCGCTCGCATCGCGCAACGGCTGTTTGCAGGTCAGGCACCAGCCCGGTTGACGGCCCGGATATAGATGCAATTCGAGCTGATCGAGCATCTGGTTGCCGACGCCGATGATCGCCTTGTCCTGCGCGGTATAGATGCGCCCGAAGCGGCGCGGAAACACGTCTTCCGCGGTCTTGCCGAGCAGAGCCGCCTTTTCCTTGAAGCCGCAACGCGAGGCCAGCGTGCGGTTCACGAGCGCGTAACGCGCGTCCGCGTCCTTCACGAAGAACACGACGTCCGGCATTGCATCGAATACCGGCTCGAGCAACCTGAAATGCGACAGCATGCCGGACAGCGTCGTATCGTCCGGTTCGAGCGGATGAGCCAGCGTGTTCATCGTGCGGTTCCGTTGGTGCGTGCCTGGTTGATTGCGTTGGGTTGCGTTCGCGGATCGCTGCGCGGTGCGGCCGGGCAGCCTGCTCGTGCAGTTGATAGCGATCGATTATAGAGCCGCGCGCCGCGCGCCAATATCCGCCGAGGGTAAGCGCGGAGCCGTCATGGCGCCGCTGTCGGCGGCTCAGCGGCGCTCATCAGCGTGCCAATTTGCGCCGGGCTAAATGGCGGACGTGCCGCAGCGGCCGGCCAGCCGAAGTACAGGCTCGCGGCCACGCCGCAGATGCGCCCCTGGCAAGGGCCCATGCCGCAGCGCGTCTGCAGCTTCGCGTCACGCCAGTCGGCGCAGCGGCGCACCTCGCCGACGCTCACGTCCTCGCAACGGCATAGCAGCGTCGCGTCGGCGGGCGGCGTGCGAGCCGCCTCGCCCAATCCGAACGACGCCGCGACGCGCGCGCCAAAGCCCCGCCAGCGCGCGCGCTGCAGAACGAGCGCCGTCAGCGCGGCGCGTTGGGTCGCCGCCGCGCCGCTCGCCACGAGCCCGGCGATCTCGCCTTCCGCGCAAGCGAGTTCCGCGCCGCCGACGCCCGTGCACTCGCCCGCCGCATAAACGCGCTCGAGCGAGGTGCGCTGCCCAGCGTCGACGACGATTTCACCCGCGTCGTTGATCGCGCAGCCGAGCGCCTGGGCAAGCGTGACGTTGGGCAGCAGTCCGTAGCCGCACGCGAGGCGGTCGCAGTCGAGCGTCTCGTCGCGCTCGCCGCGCCGGATCGTCACCTGCTGCACGCGCTCGGCACCGCGGGCTTCGCGCACGATGCTGCCGGTCCAGTAGCGCAGTCCCGCGAAACCGCGCGTGAGGCTGATCGCCTGACGCAGCTTCGCAGGCTCGCGCAGCAGCGACACGCCGAAACGCGCGACCTCGGCCGCCGATGCCTGTTCGACCACCGCGATCACATGCGCGCCGGCCTCTCGCGCGGTGGCCAGCGCGGCCATCAGCAGCGGGCCGCTGCCGGCGATCACGATGCGTTCGCCGCGCACCGGCATGCCGCCTTTGATCAGCGCCTGCAATGCGCCCGCGCCGGTTACGCCGGGCAAGGTCCAGCCGGGAAACGGCAGAAGACGCTCGCGCGCGCCGGTCGCGAGAATCAGTCTGTCGTAGGTGATCGACACGCCGCCGTGTTCGGCGGATTCGAGCAGCAAAGCTTGCGCGCCGAGCGGCGCAACCACGCGCGTCGATGGCCAGTAAGTGAAGTTTTGCTGCGATTGCAACGCTGCGAGTAACGCATGCAGCGGCGCTTGCGGCGGATAGGTGGGCCCCTGGCGCCAGATCTGGCCGCCGGCGCGCGGGTTGTCATCGATCTGCGCGACCGTCGCGCCTGCCTGCGCCGCCGCTCGCGCGGCATTGAGCCCGGCCGGACCACCGCCGATCACCACGATGTCGAAGTGCTGCGTCATGCGTCTACGGTCCCGTTTCGTGTCTGCACGCGCTGGCCGTCGCGGCACAGCGTCTGGCACGCGAGCACGTACGCGAGTCCGTCGATCGTCACGCGGCACTCCTGACACACGCCCATCCCGCACAACGCGTCGCGCGGCTCGCCTGTGACCGACAGACGCGAGCCGCGGATACCCGCAATAGCGAGCGCCGCGGCCACGGTCGTGCCGGGTTCCACTTCGATGCTGCAACCATCGACCGTCAAACGGATGCTAGCCGCGTCAGTGTCAGTCATGGGCCACCTGTTCAGCAAAACGGACCGGCAAATAAGGTTCGAACGGAATCGGCGCGGCGTGGCCCGCGATCTGCGCCGCGAGGAGTTTCGCGGTCGCAAGAGAGGTCGTTACGCCCAGTCCTTCGTGACCGACCGCAAGCCATACGCGGGACGTGGAACCAGCGCCAACTTCGGGTGCAAACTCGCCGGCCGGTCCGATCAGCGGCAACCCGTCCGGAGACGCGGCACGAAAGCCCGTCCACGCGCGGAGGCCGCTGAGCGTCGGCAACGCCGGCAGATATTGCGCTGCACGTTGCAGCATCTGCGCGAGCACGGGCATCTCGACGGCGGGATCGGTCGTTTCGAACTGGCGCGACGAGCCGATCAGCAATTGCCCGGTCGGACGCGGCTGCGCGTTGAACGCGACCGACGTGCCGGTCGCGTGGTGTGCGCTCTTGATGTAGCCGAGCTCTAGCAGTTGATGACGGATGAGCCCCGGGTAGCGGTCGGTGATCAGCAGATGGCCTTTCTTCGGCTGCATCGGCAGCGACGGCAGCAATTGCGCCGCGCCGATGCCGTTCGCGACGATCACGTGCGCCGCGCTGATGCGCTCGCCGCTCGCCAGCGTCACACCACCCGCATCGATCGACGTGACCTGCGCACCGAGCCGCACGCCGATGTTCGCCGCGTGCGGCGATCGGGCGAGCAGCCATTCGGCGGCGGTCGGCGCATACACGATGCTGTCGTGCTCGATGCGCAAGCCGCCGGCCATCGATGGCGCGAGCGCCGGTTCGCAGGCGCGCAACCCGGCTGCGTCGATCAGTTGCGCGGCGACGCCTTGGCTCTCAAACGCCGCATGCATTGTGCGCGCGGCTTGCCATTCTTCGTCGTCGGCTGCGACCCACAGTGTGCCGCAGCGCGCGAACGCGTCGCGCGCGCGAAGCTGCGGCGCGAGTTCGAGCCACAGCTCGCGCGAATAACGGCTCAGTGCGAATTCCGCGGGCGAGTCGTTCATCACGACGATATGGCCCATGCCGGCCGCCGTCGCGCCGCCGCCGATGCGCTGCGCGTCGAGCACGTCGACACGCAGGCCGAGCGCGGCCAGTTCCGCCGCGCACGCGGCACCGACGATACCCGCTCCGATGATCAGCGCGTCCGGGCTCATGCGGTCCGGATACCCCACGCAAACGGATCGCGCTCATCGAAACACAGACGCCCCTCGGCCATGATGTGCGCGTGACCGGTGATGGTCGGAATCACGCGGACGCCGTCGTGAACGCCATCGCCCGCGGCGCGATAGCTCGCCTCGAACACGCTGCCGATGATGCTCTCCTGGCGCCACACCGCGCCTTCGGCGAGCTTGCCGTCGGCCGCGAGGCACGCAACCTTCGCGCTGGTGCCGGTGCCACACGGCGAGCGGTCGTACGCATTGCCCGGACACAGCACGAAGCTGCGGCTGTCGATGCCCTCGCGCGAGCCCGGTCCGAACAGCTCGATGTGGTCGATCAGCGCGCCGTTCGCGCCGGTGATGTTCTGTGCGATCAGCGCGTCGCGAATCGCCGAGCTGAAAGCCGTCAGGCTCGCGATGTTCGCGGCGTCGAGCTCGTGCCCATGCTCGGCCACGAGGAAAAACCAGTTGCCGCCCCAGCCGATGTCGCCGGTCAGCACGCCATAGCCAGGCACGTCGACCTGCACGGCCTTGCGGTGGCGATACGCGGGCACGTTGCGCACCGCGACGCCCCCGTCTTCGTTCAGCGTCGCCTCGACCACGCCGACCGGCGTTTCGATCCGGTGCCGTCCCGGCCCGATCCGCCCCATGTGCGCGAGCGACACGACGAGCCCGATCGTGCCGTGACCGCACATGCCGAGATAGCCGACGTTGTTGAAGAAGATCACGCCGGCCGCGCAGCTCGGATCGTCGGGCTCGCAGAGCAGCGCGCCGACCACCACGTCCGAACCCCGTGGTTCGGTGACGATGCCGGCGCGCCAGTCGTCGAAGCGGGTGCGGAAAACGTCGAGCCGTTGCGCGAGCGTGCCGCCGCCCAGATCCGGGCCACCCGACACCACGAGGCGGGTAGGCTCACCGCCGGTGTGCGAGTCGATGATGTTGAGGGTTTTCATGTCGCCCATGGTAGGAATCGCGGGCTGGTGGGTCTTGGTGCGCGTGCGCGCGGATTGAGACGATTTCGGCATACCGGGACGATGTGTGATCCGCCGCGCGCGCGGCGTGCGGAACGTCCCGCTATTCGGTACCGGCGTCGACAAACATCACTCCGAACCCGGCACCGAACGCCGCTGGCCAGCCCGACAGCCTATAACGCGGATTTCAGCATATACCCGGCCGACTGCAAATCTTCATTCACTGAGCACGTGGTCACCGACCCGCAGCAACCGGTAGCCGCTCCTGTATACAGGCTGCAGCCGGAAACCGTTACGCGGCTCGATCGCGAGCAACAGACGCAGCCGCGACACGTGACTGTCGATGGTCCGCGTGTATTCGCGCAACTCGCGGCCCCACACCGTCGCGAAGATATGGTCGCGCGACATCACGCGATCGATATTGGAAAAGAGCAGCACCGCGATCCGGTACTGCGTGGGCGACAACGGTACCGGCTCGCCATGCAGCGCGACCGCCCGGCGATGCGTGTCAAAGCGATAAGGGCCGATCTCGAAGCAGGTCGCGGCGCTGAAGCTCACCGGGTAAGCGCGCCGCAGCAGCGCCGCGACTCGCGCGCGAAACTCGGCGTCCCGCAACGGCAACGCGAGGTATTCGTCGGCGCCGCCAGTGAGCGCGCGCACCATGCTTTCCTCCGACCTGTCGTTCGACACGAACATGATCGGCACATGCTCGCCCGCCACGACGCGCATCGAGCGCAACAGGTCCGCTCCGGCGGGCCGCGTATCGTGCCAGTCGAGCACCAGCAGATCCATGGTGGAGTGCACGAGCGATTTCGACATCGCGCGGCCGTCGTCATACGCGGCGCAGAAATGGCCGGCTCTCACCAGCATTGATTTAATGGACTGACGCATGACCGGGTCACGCTGAAGGACAGCAACGCGCATGGAATGACTCTCGATAAGGATTCGCGGGCCATTCTCCGGGGCGCACCCCGGTCCCTCCCTTCGGAGCATTCCGAATTTCGGCGCTTTCTTCGCCCAACTGGGCGCTTCCGCGGCACTTCCGCTTTCATCCTGTAAAATTCGCGCCGGCCTCCGTCGTCAGCGCGCCCGCCCTATCCGGACGGCGCGCCCGTGTCCCGTGCTCTACCCAGCGCCTGCCACACTTCTCGCCCGACGACCGCCGTATGTCCACGCGTGACCCGCGTGGCTCCCAATTCAACAAAAGACATGGCAATGCAAGCAACAAATCTGGGTGGAGCACAGGCTGTCACCCCACGCCCGCTTGGGCACAGCGATTACAAGACACTCGGTCTCGCCGCGCTCGGCGGAGCGCTCGAGTTCTACGACTTCATCATCTTCGTTTTCTTCGCGCCCGCGATCGGCCAGCTGTTCTTCCCGGCGGCGATGCCGGACTGGCTGCGCCAGGTACAGACTTTCGGCATTTTCGCGGCCGGTTATCTGGCGCGGCCGCTCGGCGGCATCATCATGGCGCACTTCGGCGACCTATTCGGCCGCAAGCGCATGTTCACGCTGAGCGTGCTGCTGATGTCGGTGCCGACGCTGCTGATGGGCCTGATGCCCACCTACGCGAGCATCGGCGTGCTCGCGCCGGTGCTGCTGCTGTTCCGCGTGATGCAGGGCGCGGCGGTCGGCGGCGAAGTGCCGGGCGCATGGGTGTTCGTGTCCGAGCATGTGCCCGGGCGGCACGTCGGCTACGCGTGCGGCACGCTGACGGCCGGCCTCACCGCCGGCATTCTGCTCGGCTCGTTGATCGCGTCGGCGGTCAATCGCCATTTCACGCCGGCCGATATTTCCGAGTTTGCGTGGCGCATTCCGTTCCTCATCGGCGGCGTGTTCGGCATGTTCTCGGTCTACCTGCGCCGCTGGCTGCACGAGACGCCGGTGTTCGCCGAGCTGAAGCAGCGCAAGGCGATCGCCGCGGAAGTGCCGCTGAAGGCCGTACTGCGCGATCACGGCCGCGCGGTGATCGTGTCGATGCTGCTCACGTGGATGCTGTCGGCGGCGATCGTCGTCGTGATCCTGATGACGCCGACGCTGCTGCAAAAGCAATTCCACATCGAGCCGGCTACCGCGCTGCTCGCGAACTGTGTCGCGACGCTGTGCCTGACGATCGGCTGCGTGATGGCGGGTTCGATCGCCGGACGGTTTGGCGCGGGCCGCACGATTTTCGTCGGCGGCGTAGCGCTTGCGATTACGTACTACGTGATGTTTCGCCAGTTGGCCGTCGACACGTCCCTGCTCGTGCCGCTGTACGCACTCGCCGGGCTGTTCGTCGGCGTGATCGGCGCGATTCCGCTCGTGATGGTCCGCGGATTCCCGCCGGTCGTTCGCTTCTCGGGCATCTCGTTCTCGTACAACGTCGCGTACGCGGTGTTCGGCGGTCTGACGCCGATCGCCGTTTCGCTGATGATGAAGTCGAACCCGCTGGCCGCGCCGCTGTACGTCGCGGCGATCTGCGTGCTGGGCGCACTGACCACGCTGTTCATCAAGGACGCGCCGCAGGGGCGTTGAGCCGACGCCGCATCTCGCTTCGTCGATCCGCATCCAGCGTGTCGACGAAGCGCCCCGCGACGGCGCGGTTTTCGACGCGCCGTCACTCGCACGGGCGACATCCATACTTCACGCCGCGCCGAAACGTGGCACGCTGCATCGGGCATACGATGCAGTCATGAACTCATCCAAATCCTCCTTTTCGCCCACCCTCGGCCGCGTTCTCGCGACCGTCAGCGTCGGCTTCGTGGTCACGCAACTCGACGTGACCATCGTCAATATCGCGCTGCCGCGAATCGGCGCGGATCTGCACGCGAACGTCGCGGGACTGCAATGGGTCGTCGACGCGTACACGCTCGCGTTCGCCGTGCTGATGCTGTCGGCCGGCGCGCTCGGCGACCGCTTCGGCGCGCGGCGCATGTACGCGTGCGGAATCGTGCTGTTCGCGCTGGCGTCGCTGGCCTGCGGACTCGCGCTCGACGCGCCGATGCTGGTCGCCGCGCGCGCGGTGCAAGGCATCGGCGCGGCCGCGATGCTGCCGAATTCGCTCGCGCTGCTCAATCAGTCGTTCGGCCACGAACCGAAGCTGCGCGCACGCGCGGTCGGCCTGTGGACCGCGTCCGGCGCGATTTCGATCGCGGCGGGGCCGGTGGCCGGCGGTCTGCTGATCGCCGCGTTCGACTGGCGCAGCATCTTCCTCGTCAATCTGCCGATCTGCGCGGCCGGCCTGCTCGCGACGCTGCTGTGGATTCCGCGTCCGCAAACCGCGCAGCGCGGCGCGCCCGCCGCCGCTCGCGGCAACACCGGCGCGACGCCGCGCGGCATCGATCTCGGCGGCCAGGGTCTCGCGATCGTCGCGCTCACCGCGTTCGTCGCCGCGGTGATCGAATGGCGGCCGCTCGGGCTCGCGCATCCGCTGGTCGCCGGCGGCTTCGTGCTGGCGCTGCTGGCGGCGGTCGCGTTCGTGTTCGTCGAAGCGCGCGTCGCGAGCCCGATGCTGCCGCTGTCGCTGTTCGGCACGCGCACGTTCAGCGCCGCGGTGCTGTTCGGTATCTGCGTGAACCTGACGTATTACGGCATGGTATTCGTGCTGAGCCTTTACCTGCAGCGTGTGCGTGGCTACACGCCGCTGCAGGCGGGCCTCGCGTTCCTGCCGCTGACGGGTGGCTTCCTGGTCTCGAACGTCGCGAGCGGCTGGGTGATCGGCCGCCTCGGGGTGCGCGTGCCGATGATCCTCGGCGCGATCACGGCCGGTCTCGGCTACGGCCTGCTGCATCTCGTCGATGCCGACACGCCGCTGATCGGCCTGCTGCTGCCGTTTTTGCTGATTCCGTCGGGCATGGGACTCGCGGTGCCGGCGATGACCACGGCGGTGCTCGCCTCGACCGAAGCGCGGCGCGCGGGCACGGCGTCGGCGGTATTGAACACGGCGCGCCAGGCCGGCGGCGCGGTGGGCGTGGCGGCGTTCGGGACGCTCGCGGGCGGCGCGGCCGCGACCCAGATCGTGCCGGGGATGCAGGCGGCGACGGCTATTTCGATGGGATTGCTGGTGCTGGGTCTCGTGCTTGCGTGCTTCGTGCATCCGGAGCCGCACGCGACGGCGTCGTCTGCGCGGGGGGCGAGAGCCGCGAGTAAGTAAGCGGTGTGTGTAACGCAGGCGCCTACAGCGACGCCTCCTGAATCGTGCCGGTATCGATTGCGCGCTCGATCAGGCCTTCGTCGCGCGCCTTGGCGATCGCATCGGCGACCAGTTTCTCCGGGTCCTCGATCTCCGCCTTCAGCGTGCCGATGAATCCGGACGCATCCAGAACCACTAGCGTCTTCGCGGAATCGGCGAGGCTGATGATCACGCGATGCGGCGTCGCCCCTTCGCCGAGACTCGCGCACAGTTGCGTGAGCTTGCCGCCGATCATTTGCTCGAAGTTCTGAATCATCATCTGCTCCCTTGAATGGCGCGGATTGGAACCCTGCTGGTAGCAGGATCCGGGCCGCGCCCTACAGGCCGCCGAGTCTGCTGCGCGGCGCGCGCGCGTTGTCGACGCTCAGACGCCCCGCGCCGGTGACGAACAGCAGCAGGAAACCGCCCGCGATTCCGATGTTCTTCCAGAAATGAATCACCATGTCGTGCTGCAGCGCAGGGTCGGTGATATTCCAGAAGTCGTGGCCGAGCACCGCGGTCGCGACCGTATACACCGCCATGATCAGCGCGAGCGGTCGCACCTTGAAGCCGATCACGAGCAGCAGGCCACCGAGCACCTCGACCGCGGTTGCGATCGGCGCGGCGATCTGCACGAACGGCACGCCCTTCGAATGCAGGTAGCCGACGAAGCCCGCATAGCCCAGCAGCTTCATCACCCCGCTCCACAGGAACAGCACGGAAAGCGCAAGACGGGCGATGAAAATAATGCCGAAATCGACGGGACGCGACATGGGGGACTCCTGTAATGAATAAGCAGCAGACCCGAATAGACGGGCTCAGTTCCCCGCCTCGCCCCTGAGCATATGTGCAATGGCGACGATTTCCAAGCCCGCTCAGGCTGGTGGATAGGTGGCGACCTCGATCAGGTTGCCGTCCGGATCGCGGCAATACACCGAGGTCATCTTGCCGCGCGCGCCGTCGCGCTCCACCGGCCCCGCCTCGATCGCGACGCCTTGCGCGAGCCAGTGCGCCTTGACTTCGTCCGGTCTCGCGGTGGTCACGAAGCACAGGTCGGCCGTGCCCGGCACCACCTCGCGCGACGTGAACCAGACGACGGTATCGGCCGACGCGGGACGCAGATTGATCTTCTGATTGCCGTAGGTCATCGCCACGCGCATGCCGCTGCGCGACGTGAACTCGGTGCGTCGCATGCCGAGCATCCGCGCGTACCAGGCCGCGCTCGCTTCGACGTCAGCGACGTTCAGAACGAGATGATCGAGACTGTCTAGCTGGAAGCTCATGGTTTTGTCCCGATGAAGCGGGGAAGGTGGCCGCGACTATGCGCGCGGTGCGTCCGGCGCGAGCAACACGCCCTTCGTGAACACGAAGCAACCGTAGCCGCGCTCTTCGCCGGTCGCGATCACGCAGTATGCGCGGCGCGCACGCTCGTAAAACGCGAATCGCTCGATCGACACGAAGGGCACCTCGCGCCCCTCTCCCTCATTGACCTCGGCTTGCGCTTCGCGCTGCACGGCGGGAATCGTCTGCGGCTCGCCCACCACTTCCATGCGCGACGCGGGATGCTCGATGAAGGTGTCGAGCGGCAGCACCGACAGCACCGCGCGGATCGCGCGCGGCGAACTGACGCCGTCGAGCCGCAGCGGCCTGCCGAGCACGGTATCGCGCGCGACCGCGTCGGCCGGGAAGTTGGCGTCGCAGATCACGAGCTCGTCGCCGTGGCCCATCGAGCGCAGCGCGTGGAGGATATCGGCGTTCAGTAGCGGGTCCAGATTTTTCAGCACGGGGTCTCCTGGTCGTTCGGTTTGGAACATGCCGCGGCGGTGAGGTCGTGCGTGTCATGCGTCATCAGCACGACGATCGATTGTAGCAAGCGCGTCGCGGGTCTTGCGGCGCTGCGCTCGCACCGCATTGCCAGCGCAGCCATCCGACCAGAGCGAGCAGCACGAGCCCCGCGCCGCCGAGCACCGGCTCGCGCCAGCCGAACAGTGCGATGAACATGAACGCCCGCGCGCCGCCGAGCAGCGCAAAACCGGCGATCGCGCTCGATAACGCATCGAACGCGGCCGCGACACGCAGCAACGCGAGATGAACTTGGGCGGGCCTGGCAGCGGCGGGGTCGTGCATGATCGTCTCCGTGAAAAGCGCCTCAGGCGGCGCCAGGGGTTTCGTCGAGGAAACCGGTGACCGCTTGCAAGCGTCCATCGGCGTCCACCACGCCGAAGTCCGAGCCCTTCACGATCGCCTCGCCAGCGGGCGTCGTCAGCGCCCACGAGAAGCGCAGACGATTCGCGAACCCGTCGACGTCGGTCGTACGGCGAAACGTGTGATGCGGAAAGCGCTCGTGCACCGCGCGGATCATCGCGTCGATGCCATCGTGGCCCGCCCCCGCCAGCAGCGGGTCGCGATAGTCGGCGTCGGCGCTCCACGTGGCCGCGATCAACTCGCGACGACGCGCGCCATCGGTCTCGTTCCAGGTGTCGAAATAACGGTCGATCAGATCGGTATGTGCATTCATCTCAAACTCCTCGATTGGCAGGACTGAGCGCTTCGCGCGTCATACGCATCGCATGCGGCGGGCTCGGAGTGAAGATTGACGGTTCGCGTGCACTGCGTCGATTACGTGGGAGGTAATCAAGCGGATGCAGCGTCGCTGTTACGCAGCGTCTTTCACTGTCCTTCACGCCAAATAGGCCATCCGGCCGAGTCGGCAAGAAACCTTTGCATCGCTAACCTCACGAAGCCTGCCGATGACTTCGCGAGGCGGGCAATGCAATGAACGGGAGGACGGCTTGGACCGCTTTATCGAGACACTTTTTTCGCTTGCACGACCGTATCCTCAAGGATACAATCATCCGCAGATCGAAACACCGCGCGCGTACACGATCAACTGCACCGAGGAGTTCGATCGTTGGCTTCACGGCCTCACCGACCTCAAGGCCAAGGCGCAAATTCTCGTGCGAATCCGGCGCGCGGAACGCGGACTTTTCGGCGACGCGAAGTTGCTGGAAAACGGCGTGTTCGAGATGCGCATCGATTGCGGCCCGGGTTACCGGGTCTACTACGCGCGCGAGGGGCGCATGATGTATCTGCTGCTGTGCGGGGGTATCAAGTCCACGCAGCAGGCCGATATCAGGCATGCCGGAACAATGTGGGCAACCATCAGAAAGGAACGGTCATGAGCAAGATCAAAACGGCGCGCTTCGACGCATCGAAGTACCTCGACAACGACGAGATGGTCGCGGCCTATCTGAACGCCGCGCTCGACCAGGGCGACTCCGACCTGCTGCTCGCCGCCATTGCGGACATCGCCAAGGCACGCGGCATCACGAAGATCGCCGCGGCAGCGGGCCTGGGCCGCGAAAGCCTGTACAAGACACTCGCGCCCGGCTCCAAGCCACGCATGGACACGGTCCTCAAGCTGGCGGGTGCGATCGGCGTCAAATTCACCGCCGTGCCGCTGCGCATGGCCGCCGCCTGAGCCGGGCGCGGCGCTGGCCAGTGCGTCGCGCGAATTCACGCGTGGCGGCCGGGGCCGGCGCAATCGTTGGTGTGAAGCGACGGTATCGGCCGCACGTCGCGTTGGTTGAAATTGGCGGGGCATTACCTCTCAGGTAATCGATTGCCTGCACGCTTTGACTATCATCGGTGGCATGAACACACTCTCTATCGCACAAACGGCTTCGTCATCCCCGTCGAGAGGCACTCGGGCGGTCGGCGAACTTCTCCGCGAATGGCGGCAACGGCGGCGCATGAGTCAGCTGCTGCTCGCCACGGAGGCCGACATTTCGACGCGCCATCTGAGCTTTGTCGAATCGGGGCGCGCACTACCGAGCCGGGAAATGGTCATGCATCTCGCCGAGCGTCTCGACGTGCCATTGCGCGCGCGCAATGCCCTGCTCGTCGCGGCCGGTTACGCGCCGCTGTTCCGCGAACGTCCGCTCTCCGACCCGCAGCTCTCCGCCGCGCGCGAAGCCGTCGAACTGGTCCTCAAGGGACACGAGCCCTACCCGGCCCTCGCGATCGACCGGCATTGGACCATCGTCGCGACCAACAATGCGCTTGCGCCGTTGTTGAGCGGCGCGAGCCCCGAACTGCTCAAGCCACCGGTCAACGCGCTGCGCCTGAGCCTGCATCCGCAAGGCATCGCGGCATCGATCATCAACTGGCATGCATGGCGCGAGCATGTGCTGGCCCGGCTGCAACGGCAGATCGACGTCAGCGGCGACGAGACGCTGAGCGCGCTGCGCGACGAACTGGCCGGCTATCCCGCGCCGCCGGGTGCCGACGCCTCGATGCCGGACGATGCCGTCCTCAACCAGATCGCCGTGCCATTGCGGCTGCGCACACCGCTTGGCGTGCTGTCGTTTTTCAGCACTACCACGGTGTTCGGCACGCCGGTGGACGTTACGCTGTCGGAACTCGCTATCGAGGCGTTCTTTCCAGCGGATCAGCAAACCGCGGCCGCGCTGCGCGAGTTTGCCGAACACCAGCGCGGCTAGTCTCTCGCGCACCCCGTCCGCCCGACCCAGCACGAACCAAGTGATATGTCCGTCAACGCCGACACCCTGCTCATCCGCCAACTCGGACCCGCCGACCGGGACGCCTATTTCCAGCTTCGTCTGCGCGGGCTGAAGGCGCATCCCGCTTCGTTCGGACAAAGCTACGACGAAGCGCTCGCAAAAGGCCCCGCGCAGCATGACGCGACGTTGCTGGGCTCGGAGGCGGAAGGCTCGTTCCTGCTTGGCGCGTATGCATCGGCGGATGCTCCGTTGATCGGCGTCGTCGGTCTGCGGCGCAACCAGGCTCACAAGGAACGTCACAAGGCGAACGTGGTCGGCATGTATGTCGCACAAGAAGCGGCTGGTCGTGGGGTCGGGCGTGCGCTGCTCAGCGAGTTGTTGACGCGCGCGGCGCGCGTCGACGGTTTGCGGCAGGTGCAACTGACCGTGGGTAGCCGCAACGACGCGGCGCGCAAACTGTATGAATCGCTCGGCTTTCGCAAATATGGGTGCGAAGTCGGCGCGTTGGACGTCAACGGCGTATTCCACGACGAGGATCTGATGGCGAGATTCCTCGCATAGCGCTCACCTGCGGCCGATTCCGGTGCCTCGGCAAGGTTGTAAATATCAGCGCTCAATGCAGCAACATCTGTCAGGCATCCTGCACGGCTCTGGCTCGTCGCCGTCTTCGTCGGCAACGTAATCTGCACACGTTTGCGACCGCTTTTCGATCTCAGGGCCGAATGCATCCGCCGGTCCGCCTGCCCATCAGCAATCGAGCCGTTACAAATCCCGCCCCAGTTTGCATAGTTGTAACTGGGGGCGCACCAAGCCGTTACACGCCTCATCCGTCCCTCACTCGCCATGAAAGACGAGTATTTATTACCGTCTTTTCCATCGCTTTCCATTTCCTTTCCAATTCAAAACGAATTTACCGATCGCCTCGCGGCCCGAATGCGCGGCCGGGACAAGCGCGCTAGATTCCCGCGCAGCAAGGGTTTTCATGGATTAGAGGCGACTCTCGGAAGGCTAAAAACCCAGTTGGCATCATTCATTACAACGACGTGAAAAACTTACCGAAAAATGGTGTGGCTTTTTGAGATATTTTTTTGTGAAGGGATTGATTTCTGGTTTTACCCTTCATACAATTCGTCCCGAGCTGTTACGAAATGTAACGTCTTGTATCAAATGTTCGCTGTCTGTAGCAGGTAGCAACATGTAGCCGGAGGCAGCGTTTCCGGCGAGGCAGAAAAGACATAACGGCGCAAAGCCGACATAGAAATTCGGGGCTTCGGAAACAGAGAAAATGGACCGTAGCAGCGAGACGCTGGATTCAATCCGCGAGATCAATTTGTCTTACATCATGCTCGCGCAACGTATGTTGCGCGAGGACAAACCGGTCGGAATGTTCCGGCTGGGACTGTCGTCGGAACTGGCTGATTTGCTTGCCGGGCTGTCGCTCGCGCAAATCGTCAAGCTGGCCTCTTCCGACCAGCTTTTGTGCTTCTTCCGCTTCAACGACCACGCGATGCTGTCGGCGTTGACGCAAACGACGAAGCACGCCGCAGTTGCACCGACCCACACGGCGATTCTGCTTGCGGGCCAGCCCGCCGAGCAATTTGCCTGATCGAGATGACTGCAATGCTCAAGCGAAGCCTGACCGAAGATGCACAGGAAGTATTTCGCGCGATCGCACTGATCGAGCTCGGCGCCCGCATGCAGGTGCTAGAGAGCGAGCTCACGCTGTCGCGCGACCGTATGATCCGCCTGTATCGTGAGGTCAAGGGCGTATCGCCGCCCAAGGGCATGCTGCCGTTTTCGGCGGACTGGTATATGACGTGGCTCGCGAACATTCACGCGTCGCTGTTCTACAACACGTACCTGTTCCTGAAGAACGAAGCGCGCTGCTCGCATCTGGATGCGCTGACCAAGGGATATCGGTTGTATCTCGAGCACTGTCAGCACAGCGAAACCGAGCCGGTGCTCGATCTGACGCGCGCGTGGACGCTCGTGCGTTTCTTCGACGCGGACATCCTGCAGCTGACCAAGTGCTGCCGCTGTACCGGCAAGTTCGTCGCGCATAAGCACGACCTGCAGCACAACGTCGTGTGCGGCGCGTGCCAGCCGCCGTCGCGTGCCGGCAAGACGAAGAAGGCAGCCGCCGCGCGCCGGGAAGCGCTCGGTGCGGCACAGGCCGCGCAGGCCGCCTGACCGCTCGAGGCGCCCGTCGCGAGACGCGGCCAACCCGTTTCAAACCGAAGCTCACGTGAATCCGCGCAGTGATTGAACTGCGCGGATTTTTTTCGCCTTCGCGCCGGGCCAACCGGCGTTCCAAATGAGTCTTCGCCGCCGGTCAGCTCAACCGGTCAGCCCCACCGTCTGGACGACGAGCCACAGATTCGCGGCACTGATCACAACAAATAGCGTCCACACGAGCAGGCGCGTCGGCAGCGTGTTGGCGAATTCGCCCATCAGCGAACGGTCACTCGTCATGCGAATCAACGGATAAAGTGCGAACGGCAGTTGCAGGCTCAGCACGACCTGACTCGCGACGAGCAGTTGACCGACCGCGCCATTGCCGAGCATTCGCACGCCGATCAGCGCCGGAATCAGCGCGAGCGCTCGCGTGATGAAGCGCCGCTGCCAGCACGGAATCTTCATCTTCAGGAAGCCTTCCATGATGACCTGCCCCGCCACGGTGCCGGTGAACGTCGAGCTTTGCCCCGACGCGAGCAGCGTGATCGCGAACAGGACCGCGGCGAAGCCGGTGCCGACGATCGGCGCTAGCAGCCGGTAGGCGTCCTCGATCTGCGTGACCTGGTTGTGGCCCGTCGCATGAAACGCGGCGGCCGCGAGAATCAGGATCGCCATGTTGATCAGCGCCGCGAGCACGAGCGATGCGATCGTGTCGATACGCGACATGCCGATCGCCCAGCGGATGCTGGCCGAATCGCGCTTCACCGCGCGCGTCTGTACGATCGACGAGTGCAGATACAGGTTGTGCGGCATCACCGTCGCGCCGAGAATGCCGATCGCGAGATACATCGGCTCGCGCGAATTCAACGCTTGCCACGACGGAATCAGCCCTTGAGCGACCGACGGCCAATGCGGCCTGACGAGCGCAAGCTCGATGATGTAGCCGACGCCGATCGTCGCGATCAGGCCGAGCATGATCGCTTCGAGATCGCGAAAATTCTTGCCCTTCAGGCCGAGCACGATCAGCGTGTCGAACGCGGTGAGCAACACGCCGGTAGTCAGCGAGCAGTTGAACAGCAGATGAAACGCAAGCGCGCCGCCGAGCACTTCGGCGAGATCGCAGGCGATGATCGACAGCTCCGCGAGCAGCCACTGCGCACGCGCGACGCCCGGCGAATAGCGCGTGCTCGACAGTTGCGCGAGGTCGCGCCCGGTCGCGATGCCGAGCCGCATGCTCAGGCATTGCAGCGCCATCGCCGCGAGGCTCGACAGCAGCACGACGAATAGCAGACTGTAGCCGAAGCGCGAACCGGCTTCGATCGCGGTGGCCCAGTTGCCCGGGTCCATATAGCCGATCGATATCAGCAGGCCGGGCCCCGCGAATTGCAGAATCTTCTTCCAGAACGGCGCGCCCGCGGAGACGGCGACCGAGCCCTGGACCTCGGACGGACAGAACGGCGCTGTGGCGGTTGTAGGTAGTTTGAACAGCAAGCCGGAAATCTCTCGAGAGGAATCGACGCGACGCCTCGGGCGGGCGTCGCAAACGGCCTCAAGTGTACAGAGAAACCTCCGGCGATGTCCCGCTCAGCGCGTAGCGGCCGACGTCGCGCACGCGGTAGTCGAGCGGATCGTGCAGCGTGTGCACGCGCGCGTTGCGCCAGAAACGATCGAGCGCGAGCGGCGCATGAGTCGCGCGTGCGCCGCAGGCGTCGAAAAGCTTTTCGCCGATGTCGAGCGCCGCCCGATGCGCGACGATCTTCGCTTCCGATGTTGCGAGCGCGACCCGCGCACGGCTCTCGGCATCGAGCTTTGCGCGTTGCTGCCACGCTTCGTCGAGCGCGTTCGCGGCGCGCGCGGCCAGCGCCGCGGCGCTGACCGTCTGGATATGCATTTCGCCGAAGCGCTGGATCAGGTAGGGGTCGTCGGTCGCTTTGGCGACGCCGGACGCGATCCACGGCCGGCCATGTTCGTGCACGTACGCTCGCGCTTCTTCGAGCGCGCCCTGCGCGATCCCGACGAACAGATTGGTCAGCACCTGTTGCGAGATCAGCGTGCGCAGGCTCGCGTGCGGCGTGTCGGGTCGTTCGAGCACCTCTTGCGGCTCGACCCTGACCCGCGCGAACGACACGCTGCCGCTGTCGGTCTGCCGCTGGCCGATCGGGTCCCAGTCGTCGTGAACGGTGATGCCTTCGCGCGTGGTCGGCACCGCCGCGAATACGGGTTTGCCGGTCGATGGATCGTGCGCGGACACGGTCATCATCTGCGAGCCGCGCGTACCGGAACAGAAGCCTTTCTCGCCGTCGAGCAGGTAGCCGCCATCGTGCGTCGATGTAGCAACGAGACGCGCATCCAGTGGATTCACCGCATTGCCCCACCACCAGCGATGCTCGACGGTGCCGCGCAGATATTTCTCGCGCTGCCGTGAATTGCCCCACAGGTCGATGCTGACCACCTGCAGACAGGTGAAGCCGACCAGATGCGCGAGCGCGCTATCGACGCGCGCAAGCTCACGCACCACGTCGTAGATCGCGGACCAGCGCGCGCCCGCGCCGCCGAATTCGCGCGGCACGGCGAGCGTTAGCAGGCCCGCGTCGGCGATCCACTGCTTCTGCTGCGCAGCGTGACCGCCTTCGCGATCGCGCTGCGCGGCGCTCGCGCGCAACGCGGCGAGCAGTGTGGTGAGGTCGCGCGCGCAATCCTGATGCTGCTGCTCGCGAAACTGCTCGATGCCGTCATGCACGAAAGTCACTGGCTTGCCCTAGGTTCGTCGTTGGCTGGATCGGACGATGATAGGGAGCCGCGCGCACGTGGTCTACGAAGCGATTTGCACAAGGAAAGCGCGAAAAACGATTTGCATGAAAAACGCCGGGCGGCGCTTGCGCGCGGCCCGGCGTGATTGATGAGCTTGATGAAGCGCTTGCTACAGGTTAGTAATTCAGCGCTTCGCCACTTGCTGTGGCGCCGAAACGGCTGCAGCTTCAGCCGCGGAACCGGAGGCACCGACCGGCACCGGCACCGCCCCCACCGCCGTACTCCCCGCCGTCACATCGCCCCAACCGCCACCGAGCGCGCGAATCAGATTCACGGTTGCAACAGCCTGCGTGCCCGCCAGATGGCTCGCCTGCAATTGCGACTGCAGCACCTGCCGCTCACCATCGATCACGTCGAGATAGCTGACAGCGCCCTCCGTGTACTGCGTGCGCGACAGATGCGCGGCGCGCTGCGACGCATCGACCGCGTCGTTCTGCTCGCGCATCTGATCGTCGAGCAAACGCAGATCGGCGAGATTGTCTTCGACTTCACGGAACGCCACGAGCACCTGCTGGCGATATTGAGCGACGTCCTCGTCGTACTTCGAACGTGCCTGAGCGAGATTGGCCTTGCGACGGCCGCCGTCGAAGATCGGCATCGTCAGCGCGGTACCTACGGCCGGACCGAGGATGAACGCGCGGCTCGACCACATGAACAGATCGCCGAGCGTCGCCGATTCAAAGCCGAACGCGCCAGTGATGTCGAGCTTCGGGAAGAACGCCGACTTCGCGAGCCCGACGCGCGCATTAGCCGCCTGCATCGCGCGTTCGGCTGCCGCGATGTCAGGCCTGCGTTCGAGCAGCGCCGACGGCAAACCGGCCGGCACGCGCACCGTCACCAGCGCGAGCGGTTGTTCCGCGAACGTGAAATCCGCGGGCGGCTTGCCGAGCAGAATCGCGAGGCTATGCTCGGAGGCCGCCCGCTGCCGCGCGACGCCGACCGCATCGGCACGCGCGCTGGCGAGCTCGTTACGCGAACGCGACAGATCCAGCTCGCTGATATCGCCTTCCTTGAAGCGCCGCTGGACGAGCTTCAGCGTCTCCTCGCGCAACGCGACGGTGCGGCGGTACAGCTCCTGGTCCGTGTCGAGCTCGCGCAACTGGAAGTAGTTCTGCGCGACGTCGGCCTGCAACGACAGCTGCACCGAACGGAACAGCGCTTCGCTCTGCTGCTCGTCCGAACGCGCCGCGTTCACGTTCGAGCTGACGCGCCCGAACAGATCCGCTTCATACGATGCGCCGACCTGCGCGCGCCAGATCGTGCCGGTCGTGCCGCCCGCACTGTCCGGCTGGAATTGCGATGCCGCCGACGCGCGTTCGCGCGTCGGGCCGAAGCCCGCGTCGAGCTTCGGGAACCAGTCGGACTTCGCGGCCTGCGTGACCGCGCGTGCCTGCTGCACGCGCGCGGCCGCGGCCTTCAGGTCCTGGTTCGCCGCGGCAGCTTGTTCTTCGAGCGCGTCGAGTTGCGGGTCGCCGAACACCTTCCACCATTCGCCGCGCAGCGCATTGTCGGCGGGTTCGGCCGGCTTCCACGTGCCGTTGTTTTGTGCCGCCCCGGCCGAACCAGGCGCCGCGCCCGACGCCGCCGCAGCCGACGTCTTCACCGCGGGCGCTTCCTTGAACGCCGCCGGCGTATCGACGTCGGGACGCTTGTACGTCGGCTCGACCGAGCAAGCGGCCAGCAGCGCAATCAGCAAACCGCTCGCGGCCGCGCGGCCCCATCCGCGCAAGGATGCAAAGCGAGATTCAAAGCGTTTCATTGTTGTTTTCTCCTCAGGCGTCCGTAACGGGCGCGCCATAGCGCGGCGCATCCTTCTGCGCGACGTGTATCGTCCCGCCCGCGAGCGAACGCAGCACCACATAGAACACCGGCGTCAGCATCAGGCCGAACAGCGTGACGCCGAGCATGCCGAAGAACACCGCGACGCCCATCGCGTGACGCATCTCCGAGCCCGCGCCGCTCGACAGCACCAGCGGCACCACGCCCATGATGAAAGCGATCGACGTCATCAGAATCGGCCGCAGACGCAGACGGCTCGCTTCGATCGCGGCCTGCAGCGGACTGCGTCCATCGTGTTCGAGCTCACGCGCGAACTCGACGATCAGAATCGCGTTCTTCGCCGACAAGCCCACCAGCACCATCAAACCGATCTGCGTGAAGATGTTGTTGTCGCCGCCGGTGAGCCACACGCCGGTCAGCGCGGACAGCACGCTCATCGGCACGATCAGGATCACCGCGAGCGGCAGCGTCAGGCTTTCGTACAACGCCGCGAGCACGAGGAACACGAGCAGCACGCTGATCGGGAACACCCACAGGCCCGCGTTGCCGGCGAGGATCTGCTGATACGTGAGGTCGGTCCATTCGAGCTTCACGCCGCGCGGCAGCACTTCGGCGGCCACGCGCTCGGCCGCGGCCTGCGCCTGTCCCGACGAGAAGCCGGGCGCCGGGCCGCCGTTGATGTCGGCCGCCGTGTAGCCGTTGTAGCGCACCACCATCTCCGGCCCGTAGGTCGGCGTCACCGTGACGAGCGACGACAACGGCACCATCTCGCCCGCCGCGTTGCGCGTCTTCAGTTGCAGGATGTCGTCGGCGCGTTGACGGAACGGCGCATCCGCCTGCACACGCACCTGATACACGCGGCCGAAACGGTTGAAGTCGTTCACGTACAGCGAGCCCAGGTAAATCTGCATCGTGTCGAACACGTCCGTGACCGGCACGCCGAGCTGCTTCGCCTTCACGCGATCGAGATCGACGTTCAGTTGCGGCACGTTGATCTGATAGCTGGAGAAGGTCGGCCCAAGTTCGGGCGTTTGCGCCGCGCGCTTCACGAATGCTTCGGCAGCTTTGTTCAGTTCGGCGTAGCCGACCGCGCCGTGATCCTCGAGCTGCATCTTGAAGCCACCGAGCGTGCCGAGCCCGAGCACCGGCGGCGGCGGAAACACCGCGACGAACGAGTCCTTGATCGCGCCGTACTGCTGGTTCAATGCACCGGCAATCGCGCCCGCCGACAGCTTCTTGTCGCCGCGATCCTTGAACGGCTTCAGCGTGACGAACACGATGCCCGCGCTCGAACTATTCGTGAAGCCATTCACCGACAGACCCGGGAACGCCACCGCGCTTTCGACGCCCTGCTGCTTCAGCGCGATCGAACTCATATCGCGGATCACCTTCTCCGTGCGATCGAGCGACGCACCGTTCGGCAACTGCGCGAATGCGATCAGATACTCCTTGTCCTGCGCGGGCACGAAGCCGCCCGGCACGATCCGCGCCATCAATACGGTTGCACCGACGAGGATCGCGTACACCGCGAGCATCGCGCCCTTGCGACGCAGCACACCGGTCACGCCGCGGCCATAGGCTTCCGAACCACGATGAAAGACCTTGTTGAAACGCTTGAAGAAGCCGCCGAGCACACGGTTCATCACACGTGTCAGCCAGTCCTCCTTCTCGCCGTGGCTGCGCAACAGCAGCGCGGACAACGCCGGCGACAGCGTCAGCGAATTGAACGCCGAGATCACCGTCGAGATCGCGATGGTCATCGCGAACTGCTTGTAGAACTGGCCCGTGAGACCCGTCATGAACGCGAGCGGCACGAACACGGCGACGAGCGTCAGCGCAATCGCGATGATCGGCCCGCTCACTTCGCGCATCGCCTTGTAGGTCGCATCGCGCGCACTGAGCCCGCTTTCGATGTTGCGCTCGACGTTCTCCACCACGACGATCGCATCGTCGACGACGATACCGATCGCGAGCACCATGCCGAACAACGACAACGCGTTGATCGAGAAACCGAACGCGAGCAGCAGCGAGAACGTGCCGACGATCGACACCGGCACCGCGATCAACGGGATGATCGACGCGCGCCACGTCTGCAGGAACACGATCACGACGATCACGACCAGCGCGATCGCTTCGAGCAGCGTGTGGATCACCGCCTCGATACTCGAACGCACGAACTGCGTCGGGTCGTAGACAATCCGGTATTCGACGCCGGCCGGCATGTCTACCGCGAGCTCCTTCATCGCCGCGCGCACCTGCTCCGAAATCGCGAGCGAGTTCGCGCCCGGCGCCTGATTGATCGCGAGCGCAACCGCGGGCTTGTTGTCGAGCAACGAACGCAGGCCGTATTCCGAAGCCGCGAGCTCAATCCGCGCGATATCACGCAGATAGGTCACGCCGCCATCGGGCGCGGTCTTCACGATGATGTCGCCGAATTCGCTCTCGGTCTTCAAACGGCCGCGCGCATTCACCGACAACTGCAGTTGCGTGCCGGGCACCGACGGCGATGCACCGATCACACCGGCCGCCACCTGGATGTTCTGCTCGCGAATCGAGTTGACGACTTCAGTTGCGGTGAGACCGCGTTGCGCGACTTTCTGCGGATCGAGCCAGATACGCATCGCGTAATCGCCCGAGCCCCACAACTGCACTTCGCCGACGCCCTGGATCCGCGCGAGCCGATCCTTCACGTTCAGCAGCGCGTAATTGCGCAGATACGTCATGTCGTAGCGATCGTTCGGCGAGATCAGGTGCACGACCATCGTCAGCGTCGGCGAACTCTTGATCGTCGTCACGCCGAGCCGCTGCACGTCTTCCGGCAGACGCGGCAGCGCCTGATTGACGCGGTTCTGCACGAGCTGCGTCGCGAGGTCGGGATTGGTGCCGAGCTTGAAGGTGACCGTCAGCGTCAGATTGCCGTCGCTATTCGCCTGCGACTGCATGTACAGCATGTTCTCGACACCATTGATCTGCTCTTCGAGCGGAGCTGCGACCGCCTCCGCGATGACCTTCGGATTCGCGCCCGGATACTGCGCGTGCACCACCACCGAAGGCGGCACGACTTCCGGGTACTCGGAGATGGGCAGCTTGAACAGCGAGATGATGCCCCCAAGCAGGATCAATACCGATAGCACGCCTGCAAAGATCGGGCGATCGATGAAGAATTTGGATATGTTCATTGGAAGCTCTTAACTTTGGAACATGCGCGTTGGAACACGCGGCTCACGAATTGCCCTTCGCGCCGGTGTCCGCCGCCGCCTTGCCGTGCGATTGTGCGAGCGCTGCGCTGTTCGGGTCGTCGTCGGTCGTCATCGGCACCATGTGCGCGCGCACCGCATCGCCGGGGCGCACACGCTGAACGCCGTTGACGACGATGCGGTCGCCCGCCTTCAAACCGTCCTTGACGACGCGCAGATTGCCCTGCATCGAACCGGTCGTGATCTCGCGATAAACCACGTGGTTGCCTTGATCGACGACCAGCACGAACTTCTTGTCCTGGTCGGTGCCGACCGCGGCATCGTCGATCAACAGTGCCGGATGCGGGGCGCTGCCGCCCACCTTGACGCGCGCGTAGAGGCCCGGAATCAGCGCGCCGTCCGCGTTGTCGAACTTCGCGCGCACGCGGATCGTGCCCGACGACGTATCGAGGCGGTTGTCGACCGACTCGATCGTGCCGCTGCGCGAGTAGCCGGATTCATCGGCGAGACCGAGTTCGACCGGCACCTTGCCGCCGTCCTTCGCGCGGCTCAGGTATTGCAGATAGGTCTGCTCGTCCGCGTCGAACGATGCGTAGATCGGCGACACCGACACGAGCGTGGTCAGCGGCGCCGAGGTGGCGCCGGCCGACACGACGTTGCCGACCGTGATCTCCGCGCGCGACACGCGGCCCGATACCGGCGCGACGATCTTCGTGTAGCCGAGATTGATGCGCGCGGTTTCGAGCGCGGCTTGCGCGGCCTTCAGGTTCGCGCTCGCCTCGCGCGCGGCGTTCTGCTTCTCGTCGTAGTCGCGCTTGGCGATCGCGTTGTCGACGATCAGCCGTTGCGCGCGTTCCCAGTCGCTTTGCGTGTAGCCGGTGCGCGCCTGCGCGGCCGCGAGCTGCGCTTCCGCGCGATCGACTTCGGCCGCGTACGGACGGGGATCGATGACGAACAGCGTGTCACCCTGCTTCACCAGCGCGCCGTCCTTGAAGTTCACCGACACGATCGTGCCTGGCACCTGCGAACGCACGTCCACTTTCTGAACGGCTTCGAGACGGCCCGAATACGACTGCCAGTCGGTGATGGTCTTCTGCACGACGGTCGCCACGTCGACTTCCGGCACGATGGTCGGCGCGGCCGGCGAACTGGCATCCACACGGATCGCGCCGAATGTGCCCAGCCCGGCAAGAACGACGACCACTAGCGCGGCAAGCGCCACGCGGCGGCGGGAAAGAGGAAGGATAGTCATGTGTAGCTCCCGGTATCGTTGATTGAATTTCTGTTTATCGATGAGCGCGCGCATCGAAGCGCCACTGGAAAAAGCGCACCGCTTCCTGCAAAGCGGGCGGATGATCGGCGAGCGCCGCGTGCGACACGCTCGGGAAGCGCACCACCTGGGTCTGCACGCCCGCGTCGATCAGATTGCTTGCATACTTTTCGGCCTCGACATGCAGCACGTCGTTCTGCGCGGTCGCGATCAGCGTGGCTGGCAACCCGGCGAGCCGCGACGATTCGAGCGGCGCCGCATACGGATGCATGCGCTGCGACGCTTGCGGCAGATACGCGCGATAACACGCGGCGCACTCGCGCGCGGTGATGTCCGAACCGAGCCGCTTCTCGTCGCCAAGCCGCGTCAGGCTCGGGTCGAGCATCGGACCGAACAGCGCCTGCGCGCTGATCTGCACGTCGCCACGATCGCGTGCAATGAACGCCAGACAATTGGCGAGTTGGCCGCCCGCGTCATGGCCCGCCACACCGATCTTTCTGCTATTGCCACCAAACGCTCGCGCCCGCGTCTGCACCCATAGCGCCGCGCGATGCGCATCTTCCGGCGCGGCTGGAAACGGAAACCGCGGCGCGAGCGAATAGCCGACCGACACCACCAGCGCCGGTAAGCGTTCTGCGAAATACCGCGCGGCGAAGTCCGCGCATTCGATCGAACCTTTCGTAAAGCCGCCGCCGTGAAAATAAAGCAATACCGGCAATGCGGTTTTTTTCGTCAGCCGATACAGGCGCAACGTAATGGGCTGAGCGTACCCGTCGATACCCACGTCGGTGACTTCAAGCGTTGCGTCATTGGCCTCAGCGTCAGTGTCTTCGGCGGAAACGCCGATGGAAACGGACGGGTACGGCGATTTGAATGCATCCATGTCGAGCCGCGCAAATGCGCATAGAACTTCAATGGTGCGAATTGTGGGTTCAGCAGACTCGCAAATAAATGCCTATAATCCGGCAACACAATTCGGTGCCTTTGAACAATCCCATTGCGATTGTTTTTGCGGACCATTCCCGCCTGCGCACCCGCCCCTACTGGAGGTTTGCAATGGACCGGCTTCAGGCCATGCAAGTGTTCACACGTGTCGTCGACACCAACAGCTTTACCCGCGCAGCGGAGACGCTCGACCTGCCGCGCGCATCGGTTACTACGATTATTCAGAATCTCGAAGCGTTTCTCGGCACGCGGCTGATGCACCGGACCACCCGCCGTCTGTCGCTCACGCCCGATGGCGCCGCGTACTACGAGCGCTGCGTGCGCATCCTCGCTGACGTCGAAGAGACCGAGGCGAGTTTCCAGAGCGGCAACAAGAAGCCGCACGGCAAGCTGCGCATCGACATGCCGGGCTCGATTGGCCGTCTGCTCGTGATTCCGGCGCTGTGCGAATTCCACACGCGCTATCCGGACATCGATCTGCAACTGGGCCTGACCGACCGGCCCGTCGATCTGCTGCAGGAAGGCGTGGATTGCGTGGTACGCGTCGGCGCGCTGCAGGATTCGTCACTGGTCGCACGCCGCATCGGTTTGTTCGAGGGCGTGACCTGCGCGTCACCCGAGTACATCAAACGCGCGGGCATGCCCGCTTCGCTCGAGGATCTCGAGAATCACAAAGCCGTCAACTACTTCTCCAGCCGCACGGGACGCACACTCGATTGGGCGTTCCTCGTGAACGGCAACGAGGTGGAAGTGAAAATGAAGGGGATCGTGTCGGTCAACGACGCCGACGCTTACGTGACCTGCGGACTCGAAGGCTTCGGTCTGATTCAGCCCGCGCTCTTTATGGTGCTGCCGCATCTGCGCTCGGGCCAGCTCGTCGAAGTACTGCCGGAACTGAAACCTTTGCCGATGCCGATTTCGGCAGTCTATCCGCACAGTCGTCATCTGTCGCCGAAAGTCCGCGTTTTCGTAGACTGGATTGCGGAGCTGTTCGATCGGTGCCCGTTGCTGAGCGGACGCGGCAGTCTCGACGCCACCTGCACGAAGCGCACGTTCGAGCAGCGCGAGTCCGCGCCGGCCCTCGACACGCCGGTGATGTCCGAATGGGTCGCCTGAAGTACGCTAATTGAAACAGTGAATTCCAGCCGCGGCGCCAATGCCGCGGCAACCGTGCAATCGCACGGCTCCTGCAAGGCTCGCTCGCGATTGTTCCTGAATCGCGACAATTCATTTCGCAAAACCGCGATTTATCCGCGACGCGTCAACGTCTACATTTCACCCTGTCGCAGCGCCATCACGCTGCCAATGAATCGACAGGAGTGAATCATGAAACGCAATCTGTTGGCAGGCCTCGCCCTTTCGCTGCTCGTCAGCGTTCCGGCATTTGCGGAAGGCGGCAGTATCGGCCGTGCAGGAACCTATGACACGCAACCGGCGCCGAGCGCGAGCGCGAAAACCCGCGCCGAGGTCAAGGCCGAACTGGTCGCCGCGTATCGCGACGGCTCGCTGCCCTCGCTGAATCGCACCTCGTATCCGAACAAAGGCCTGATCGGCCAGACACAGGCCGCGCGCATCGCGTTGCAGGAAGGGACGAACGGCGAAGTGACGCGGGTCGCGAAGGGCCAGTAACGAGTTAGCAGAAGTTGATTCGGAAACCGGCGCGCCTGCCGCACGAGAAGCGCGCGCCTCTTCATCAAGGAGCACATCATGACACCATCGGAACTCGATAACTGGGATACCGATACGCCCGTGTGGACGCCGTATCGGCCGGTACAGCGTTAAGTGTTGGCTTTCTGTCGTTCTCGGCACTCGCCGTTATGCGCCCGCGAAGTGGCTTCGCGGGCGCATTTGCATTGAAGCGATCGAAAGCGCAAGCCGTTTTTTGCTGACCTAGGAGCGTTCAATCGGTGCCGTATTTGGGTGAACGTGGCCCGTACAGCAGTCCGTTCGGCGGCCCGGCATGCAGAAGCCGATAGCTCGTCACGCCAGCGATATCGTGGCCCTTGTCCGTCAGCGAATCCGCAATCTGCTTGACTGCAGCCGTGACGAGCATGCCGATCAGGCCACCTCCAGCATAGTTGTTGCCCTCGTTGCTGTTGGCGCTGGCACTACCCTGCCATAGCACGTCACCGCTCTTGAGATCGACCAGCCGGGCGGATGCCGTGACGACTGTCGCACTGTCGACGACGTGGTACACGGTACCGTACTGCGTGATCTTCGAATACAGGGCCGCGTCGGCACCGAAGATTTCGCGCAGCTTCGCAGGCGAGATCGCTTCGATCTCCGCCGCCATGGTCAGGCCGTTCTGCCTGAACGTTTCATCCATCACCGCCACCGGTATCACGTAGTAGCCAGATTCGGCGAGCGGCATCGTCATCTGCGAGAGCATGCTGTTGGTCGCCTGTACGTCCGCCGTTTCGTTGGTCGGGGGCAGCAACAGGATCGAGTGCGGCCGGCTGTTTTCGAACGCCGTGTAGTCGGCGTGCTTCACAGGTTGCGCGCACGCGGCCAGCAGTGCGACCGTCGACAGCGCAAACCAGAGTCTGAAGGTAAGTATCTTGGACATGGTGGCTCGCTCAGGGCTGTTTCGGCTTCTTCATCAGGAAGTCCATGTAGGTCGAGGATTCCGGAAACAGCTGCTTCTCGGACGCGAACTCCTGCATGGCCTGGGTGTCGTTGCCGACACTCGCGTACAACATGCCCAGTTGTGCATGAAATCCGGGCGGCGGCGTATGCCCCTTGCCGCGGATGTCATGAAGGGACTTTTCGAGCGCCTCGATCTGCTCCTGCGGTGCCTTTTCTCCCTTCAGATAGTCGTACACGGCCGGCTGGTAGCCGGTCCATTGATAAAGCGGCTGGGGACTGTTCGCCGCGCATCCGGAGAGAAGCATGGCTGCCGTCGTTACTGGCAAATAGATTCCCCGCATCATGCGGTTATGTTTCATCGTGAATCGCGTCATCAAGTTGATTGCTGGTGCGGTTGAACGTGGATCGAACGCAATAGACCAGCACGCACTTACTGTGCGGCCTTGAGCGTCCCTGCATCGACCTGCTCGACCAGGTGATTGACGGCCTCCTGGATCGCCAGATCGAGCACCTTGCCGTTCAGTGTGGAGTCGTAGCTGGCCGTGCCGCCGAAACCGATGACTTCACGGTTCGAAAGACTGAATTCACCCGCGCCCTGGCTCGACGCGACGACTTCGGATGTCGTCGTATCGACGACGTTCAGGCTGACCTTTGCATAGGCCACCTGACTCTTGCCGCGGCCGAGGATGCCGAACAGCTGCCGGTCGCCAACTTCTTTGCGACCGAACTCGGTGACATCGCCCGTGACGACGAAGCGCGCACCCTTGATCGACTGGGCCTTTTTGAGGAAGCCCGCTTCCTGGCGGATTTCGTCGAGGTTGTCGCGATCGAGCACATTGAAGCGGCCGCTCTGCTGGAGAGACGTGATCAAGATGGTCTTGGCCTGACCACCGAGACGGTCAACCCCGTCCGAGAAGATGCCGCGCATATAGCTCGAGCGGTTGTCGAACTTGCCGACTGAAATGCCGATGGCTTGGCCCACCGCTGGCTTCTGCGCGCTGGCGACGGGCGGCACCGGTAGTGAGCGCGACGACTCGGTTGCACATCCGCCCAGCGCCACCACGACGGCAACAGCCACGGTTCCCAGCGCATATGTTTTGGATAACTTCATTTTGCTTTTCCTTTTTGTTGAAATGCCGAAAACCCGGATAGCGTCGGCGGGGCGAATATCAGAATTGCGCGGTCACCTGGAAACCCAGGGTGACCCGCGAAGTTGAAAAGCCCGATGGTTTATAGATCGGCGTACCCGCGAAGAGGTCATAGGCGAGCGCACCTAACTTTGCCGATGCGCTGCCGCGCACACCGATCACCGCACTCGCCAGTTGTGTACCGACGAGAAATGCGGCGTTCGGCCCGAACACGTGGCCGTAGTCGATACCTGCGTACACAGATTGACCCGTCGAGCCGATTGGTACCTGAAGCTCATTGCGCCAGAAGAAACCGCGCTCGGCGGCCAGCATCGTTTCGCCGTCGAAGCCGCGCACCGTGTAGCGGCTGCCAATGGTCAGGTCATCGATATAGTTGAGCGTGTTGTTGGTGAACTGGCCGTGAACGCTTGTCACGTAGCGTAGCGGCTGGTTCGCGATCTGGAACGGCGCCGACAGGTTCGCGTCGAGCACAGCCATGCGGAAGCGGTAAGTCGGACCATTCTCGTAGAAGTCTGGTGTCGCCCCAAGTCCGCCCACACCCTGACGGTACGCGAGACTGCCGTCGAACTGCGACGCGCCGAAGTAATGACGGTCAGTTAGCGCCGCCTCGATGAAGGTGTTGTTGCGATGCTGCTGCGGAATATCGGTATCTTCGATGAAGCTCTCGCCAAAGCGCTTCGTCAGCCGGAACTGCACACCAAGCACGTTGTTCTGGCTGCGCATGAGGACACGCGCCAGTTTGAAATCGACCGTCTGCGAATTGCCGCTCGACACGAAAGTCGTGTTGACGCCCGCGATCTGCTGATAGTACGTGTTCGTATAGGCGGACAGCGTGCCGGTCCAGTAACCCCACGGAACGGAATAGAAGCCGTTCCATCCGTGCGAGCCGAGACCTTTGTCGCCAAATTCGAGGTCCTGACTCACGCCGACGTTGAAAATGTCATTCAGCCCGAGCGGGTTGTCGATACCCAGGCTCAGGTTGCCCTGCAGCTTGCCGGTGGCCCGCGTGCCCGAGTTGTCCACCGAAGCGACCACCGTCCACGGCTTGGTCCGATTTACCGTCACGACAACATCGCTTTCGCCAGGTACCTCCGTGGGTTCGATTTTCATGTCCACGTCCTGGCTGCTGACGCGCTTCATCTGTTCAAGTCCCTGCTCGAGGTCGCGCAGGTTCAGCAGGTTGCCATCTCGCGTCGGGAATGCCGACTTCCATGTGCCGCGCGTGGCAGGATCGGCAAAGCGAACCTGCCCGATCACACCCGGCACCAGTGCGAACTTCAGCGTCCCGGTTGAAAGATGCTGTTCGGGCAGCAAGACGCGCGTGGTGATGTAGCCACGGCTCAGGATGGCCTGTTGCAGTCCCTTGGTGAGCGTGTCGAGTCCCGCCTTGCCGACGCATTGCCCCCGGTAATGGTCGAGCCATTCGCGGGCGAACGCAAAGCGGTCAAGCGGCAATGCGGATGCGCCTTGCGAGCGCACTGCATCAGACAGCGTTGCAGGAACGTCTAGCACCAACACATCGATGTGGAAGCACGGCGTTTCAGCTGGCAGTTCAGGCCAGCCCGAGGCGCGCTCAGCTGTCGAACGCACTGAAGGCGCATTGACAGTGGCGTTGCGTTCCTGTGCATTGCGTTGCTGCTCGACCTGCTGGTTCTGCTCGGCGTTCGCGCGTGCCGCTGCTGCTTTGTCCGCTGGTGTGGGCATCGGCGTCTGCTGCGCGTGGGCGAGCGTTATCACGGCTGTGAGCGGCAATGCCGCCAGCCTTTTGCGGATTTTCATGCGGTTTTTTTGGATAGGCGACTGAGCTGCCAGTCAGGCGATACTCTATTGTTAAAAAGCGCCCTCTGATGTTTGGACGCAAGCAATATCAAGTTGAGGTGTCGCCTCCACCGTCGCTGAGATGCTTAAACTCCCAAAATAAGACGACGGAACAGCAAGCCAAAGTTAGAAAATAAATAGGAAATAGTTCCTGCAATCCATCTGGATTGCCCGCGAGCACCGCCAAACCTACAGCCACCCCAATATAAATCACCGATAGCACTGCGCACACAACGAAGAAGCGCTTCCATAGTTGCCCACTATCGAGTCTTGGCTTTCCAGAAATTGCTTGTTTCTCGTTATACGTTTCGAAAACAAACAGAGCAACAAACGTTATGGCGACAAGTATCGCCTTTACGAGCGCTGCATTCCAGCTCTCTCCCCGAAGTCGGGCCATTGCCACCAAAACAACCGCTATATGAAGAAAGAACAGCCCTCTCCGGCGGGTCCGTGGCACTGCGCGCCTAAATGCTTCCAGCATCGAACTCTTATCCATTCCTTATCCTTCATCTTGTCGCTGAGACCCCAGCCTCTTCAGCTTGAAGATGTCTCGGATCAACTTGAACGAGATCGCAATAAACAAGGTTACATAAAGAGGCATCCCAGCCAAAGCCGGCCTCCATCCTGCCCCCTGCACAATAGAGACCCCTAAAAAAGCCGCTACAATTCCCGCCAAGGATAGATACGCTTTTATGTACAATCGCAATAGCTTTCGCCATTCATTTTTCATCATTTCGATAACCTATTTTGAATGGCCGTCTGAATAGGACCTGCTGCGCCTTGAATTGCTTGATTCAAAACGCTGCCCAGTGGAGCAGGTAGGGCTGCTTTCGCCCCAGAACCCAGAGCCGAAGAAATTGTAGCTCCTGCTGCAGCGGCATCTGGGTTATTTCCTGTCATTCCGGCAACCCCAAAAGCGCCAACACCGCTCACTGCAGCGTTATAGCCATTCGCACCAATTTTTCCGAACCTTCCTAATCCAGCAATGGCAGCGCCACCTATCGCAAGTGGGGTACTCAGACCACCCACCATTCCAGCTAAATACGAGTTGGTGATGTTTGGTGCGTCGCTACCCGGCACATTCTTAAAGTTATAGTAACTTCCCGCGTAGTCAAATCCCCCCGCAAGAAGCGCCGCAGTTACCGCTTCCGGCCCAAGCGCAATGACCACAGCAGCGGGCACACCGTAAAGCGCACCTGTCTTCATATTGGCGGATGCCGTATCTGCATTGGCACCTTGCGCTTGAATCGCCGCATTCAGCGTTGCGTCACTGCACTGCGCTCCCGCTCCGCACGCCTGCGATACCAGGTCCTTTTTCTGATGGTTCATCTGGTTGTACAACTCGACCGCCGATCCAGTAGCCGCGCCCGCCGTACCGCCCACCAGCGCGCCACCTACACCCGCCGTCACATTCGCAGCGAGGTTGCCCAGCAGATCCGATCCAGTTTCAGATGCTACCCCCTTCGAAATGCCTTCCAGTTGGGGCGCAAATTTCGACGACAGGCCCGCCCCGGCAGCACCACCGATAGCCCCGAACGTGCTGCCGCCGCCGAGGCCACCAATCAGCGCGCCGCCGGCCGCGTGTAACAGCGCGCGATTGTCGCCACCCTCGGCCCATGCTGCGGCTGCGGCTGCGTCACCCGCGTCCTTTGCCGCTTGCTCTTTCGCTTCAGCATATGCGCCAATACCCAGCGCGACTACCAGGCCTGCCGCCTGCGCCGCCGCCATCGTGTCCGCCTGCTGGTTCAGGATGTCGTTCACGTCCGGCGTTTTCGAGACCGTCCCGTTGGTATCCGTCGTGTCGCGGCTGAGGCTCGCCACATCCTGCGTCTGCTTCGCGCCGTCCGTGATATTGATCGCACCCGCGCTCACAGCACTGCGCGTGGTGGCGCTTTCGTCGCCATTCTCGTTCTGCGAGATCATCGGCGTAACGCCGGGTGCGCCACTAACAGAACCCGGACCCGTCGCCTTGCCGGTGTTGCCTACGCCCACGCCCGCGCTGATACCGTTGCTCGACGCGCTGTAGTGCGACTGGTTCTCGATATCGCTGAACGTCAGCGTGCCCGTCGTCAGACTGTTCTTCGACGCATCGGCGTCGCTCGCAATCACCGCACCCTTCAGGTCCGTGTTGCCGTTGACGTTGATGTTGAAACCGCCATCACCCGCCTGGATACCCGCCTGCTCATTCACCTGGGCATAGCTCGAATCCCCGTGGCCATTCTGTGCGCTGAAACTCGCGCTGCCGCCGCCCTGGCTGACGCTGAAGCCGCCGCTGACACTGCTCTGATGCGCGGTGCTCACGGTCGTATCCTGCACGCTTTCAACGTTCAGGTTGCCGCCAACGTTGGCCGTGACCGCACCACCGCTCACATTCGAGCCGATGATGTTTGTATCGCCGCCGCTCACGATCGTGACGCTGTTCGCCCCGCTCACGTGCGAATTGTTCTGCATCGTTGCGTCGCTGTTCGCGTCGCCATGCGCATTTGACATCGACGCCGACACGCCGAAGCCCTGCGTGCCGTAGGACACGCCGACGCTCGCGCTGCTCGACTTGTTCGTGCTGGCGGTGATATCGGTATCGGTCGAATTGAGCAGATTGACCTGATTCCTGGCGGCCAGCACCACGTCATTCGCGCTCACGTTCGAACCGGCAATCGTGATGTTGCCCGAGCCCGCGGTTCCGTCACCCGTTGCAACAAACGTGGTCGTGCCACCTGCCTGGACTGTCGAGCCGGCATGCGTCGTCTGGTCCTCGTTGAACGTATTCCTGCTCTGACTGGAACCGAAACTCAGTTGCGCGCCGATGCTCGGCGCATTCGGACCCTTGGCGCCATCGGCCAGCGCCTTGGCCCCTGACACGGCCATGCCAGCGTTACCGCCCGCCGCGATGGCATGCAGCGCCGTTGCGCGCCCGTCGCTGTTGCCGCTCGCAAGGCTCTGCCCCTGCTGGACAGCGCTGTTGATCGCATCGCCCACGCTGCCGGACAGGCCCAGCGTGAAGCCGCTCTGCTTCATCTCCTGCGTTTCGTCGTGGTGTGACGTATTCGTCGCCGCGTCGATGATGACGTTGGCCGCCATGCCCGTGACGTCCTGGGCGGCCAGCACGGCACTGCCCGTGACATGCAGGTCGTTGCCCGCCGCCATCGTCACGCTGCCGTTCGTGCTGCCGACCAGACTGCCGTTGTTGGTGACGGTGCTGTCGTGCGTGGTGTCCTTCTGCTCGCGCGTGCCGTAGTTGATGCTCGCGCCGCCGCCACTCATCGCGCCGAAGCCCGAAGCCTGCTCCTCGTGAAGCGTGCTGCGCTCGCTCGTATCCTGGGTGGTCGTGATATTGAGGTCGTGGCCCGCCGCGAGCGTCATGTCGTTCGTTGACGCAACGGTGGACCCGTTGATGTTCAGGTCGTGCGCCGCACTGGCCGCCACGGTATCGCCCGATACGGTCGAACCGACCGATAGCACCGTATGCGAGGTGGACGTGTCGGTGATCTTGTTGCTCGACAGCGCATTCGAATGGTTCGTCTGCGACCAGTGATCCGCATCGTGAGTTTCCGTCACCGCGCCGACCGTGATATCGCCAGTCGATTGCAGGATGACACCGCCACCGGTCGCGCCGTTGACACCGCCCGTGCTCACCGATGAGCCGAAAACCGAGAGGTTGCCCGTTCCGCCCTGGCCCGCCGCCAGCGCAACGGTGCCGCCCGCGTTGATGCTGCTGCCCTGGGCGGTTTCGTCGTAGGTCGAATCCTTGTGGTGCGCGAGTTTGCCGCCCATCGACTGGCCGGTATACGTGGCGGTGTCCTTCGCCGCAGTCACCGTCAGGTCGCCACCCGCCACCATCGTCGCATCGCCGCCCGCCTGAACGTGCGCACCGGTCAGCGTCGTATTGTTGCCCGAGACGGTGGTGAGGTTACCGCCGGTCGTGATCGTGCTGCCAACGCTGGTTGTGGTGGTGCTGTGGTAGCCATTCAGGCCGTCAGTGGTTCCCGCATCCTGGGTGGCCGTAAGCGTCGTGGTGCCCACGTTGATATCGCGACCCGCCGCGATGGTCGCATCACCCCCGGTCTGGATCGCTGCGCCGCTCATGGTCACGTCCCGGCCCGCCATGACGGTCGCACTGTCCGATGCCGAAATCGTGCCCACCGACTGGACCGCCATGCCGGTTGCGCTCGAAGTGAAGCCGGCGTTGCCACCCGTTACCGCGGCCTGGGCGGTTGTGCTCTGGTTGACGATATCGCGGCCTGCGCTGACTACCGTATCGACGCCGCCAATGCGACCGCCGATGTTCGTCACATCCTGCACGGCGGCGACCGTCGTCGCGCCGCCGCTTCCGATCACGCCCCGGTTCACGATGTTGTTGCCGATGACCGTGGTCGCCACGTCACCTGCGACGTGGGCGCTGTTCGTCACATCGCCGGTCGCGTTCAGGTTCACGCGGTTACCGGCCACCAGCGCACCGCTGCCCTGAAGATCAACGGTGCTGGACTTCGCGAGATAAACCTGGGGTACCAGTACCGTCTGCTGCGAGCCGTCCGGCAGTGTGACGGTCTGGCTCACCAGCCACACCATGTCGGTGGTCAGCTGCGCCATCTGGGCAGCGGTCAGCCCGACGCCCACCGTGAGGTCAAACGCCTTCGCATACGACACGCCATTGTTCAGCAGCGCCGTGTATTCGTCCAGGTTGCTGGTGTAAGACCCGAGGAACGTGCGCCCGGTCAGTTGCGTGACCTGTTCCATCACCAGTTGCTGCTCATACATGCCGTCACCGAGACGCTTCTCGATCACCTGCGGATTCAGGCCGAGCTGGGCGAGCATGTAGTCGCTTGAAATGAACTTCGAATAGCTCGTCAGGCGCGGATCGGTGACGACGAGATAGGGCGCGCCGGGTGCGCTCTGAAACGTGTACAGCGCGCTGGCCGGAAGCTTCAGACCCGCACCGAGCGTCTGCGGGCGGTTACCCGAGGCGCTGGCACTACCCAGTTGGGTGCCGGTTGCGTCACCGCCGGACACGCCTGCGCCGGTAACAGTCTGCCCGACGCGATCCACCGAGCCGATGGTAATGTCCTGTGCGTCGGTCTGGACGGTCTGGTTGGCCGTCGCGATTGCAGGCAGCGAGGCAACCGTGGTGGACGGCAGCGGCACCGCGTCATCTTTGATATCAGTCTTCGTGTCGTTGCTGTCGCTGATTTTTGCGTGCCAGTAGTAGGTCGAGACATCTGTTTGCGTGCCGGTCTGCTGCAACAGGATGCCCGTATCGTTTACCGAGCCGCCCGTCGCGCGGCGCACGAGGTCCCCGCCTGCGGCCATCGTGGACGAGTCGTTGTTGATCGTGCCGCCGTCCGCGTTGACGCGGATCGAACCCTGCGCCTGGATCGTCGCCGCCGTGCCGGGGTTCAGAAGCTGGTCGGTCACGGTGGTGATGGTGGAGGTGCGGCTCAGTTCAACGTAATCGTGGCTGTCGTCGCCAATCGACGTATTGATCCTGACCTGGTCCGGTGCGATGTTCTTCGCCGGATCGAAGTCCGGATAGAAAGCGATCGTGACCGTACCGTCGCTGTTCTGCGTCAGACTCTGGTAATACTGCACCGCGTTATTGGTAATGGTGCGGGTCTGCGGGTCCGCGACACAGTAGGTGGTCGGGCACACCCTGTAGGTATCCGTCAGTGGCGTAGTGAGCGAGAACGTCTGGCTGGTAGCGTCGATGCTGGTCACCTGCGAAGCAGGCAACGTCACGACCAGTGGCTTGGCCAGCTTGCCGATGACCTGCCCACCGATGGCCCCTGTGCCGCTGAAAATCCACTGCTCATAGATCGCGCTGTGGTAGCTGGCGACCTCGTCAACCGGCATGCCCATCGTCCACAGCGTCAGCGTTGGCCCCTCGGTCGTGACAGGCGTCCCGGCTTCAGTCTGAACGCCCGTGCGCTGGTTCGTGAGCGTGTGCGCGGCCACGTCGATATCGCCCGCCGCCTGGATGCTGGCCGCGCTGTTCGTGATGATGCCGGTCTGGTTCGCGAGCAGACCCGTGGAGTCGCGCGCATTGTCGCGCGCCAGTTCCAGGTTCCCGCCGCTGTAGATCAGGGCGCCGTCCGCGTTCGTCAGCGAACTGCCCGCGTAGACTCCAAGGAACGATGCCCCCGCGATAACCGCCTGCGCGCCCTCATTGGTCACGTCGGTGGCGTTGACGATGACGCTGTTCCCAATCACCGCGCCCGTGTTGTTCAGGCTCGCGCTGTTTGTCGTGACCGCATCGCCCTCGATCGTGCCTGCGTTCGCGATGTCGCCGGTGGCATTGACGGTGGTCGCCGCCGAATTCATGTCCGCGCCGGCCGCATTAACGACATTGGCCGCGCTCACCGTCAGCGCGTTGCCTGCTTCCAGTGCAGCGGTGTTCGTGAACGTGCCGCCAACACCGAGTGCCAGGTTGTTGTCCGCATGCAGGGAGGTTGCGGCATTGCTCGCGAAGTCGCCTTCGAGGGCCAGCGTGAGGTCACGGCCCGCCGTCATCCCGCCGTCGCCCGCGAGCGTACCGCTCATGCCGATGTCGCGATTGGCGCGCACCGCGCCGCCTGCGTTCGACATGGACGCCACCCGCAGCGACACGTCCTGCGCGCTCTCGATGGCGCCGCCATCATTGATGAGCGTCGCGGCGGGCTGGTTCAGGTTCAGCGCCGTGCCGCCATAGAGCGTGCCAGCCGTGTTATCGACCGTATCCGTGATGGCAAGCGTGGCGGCGCCGCCCGCCACCAGCTGCCCGCCTGAGCGGTTCACGAGGTTCTGCGCGTTAGCCTGTACATCGCCGTTACCGCCCAGCCCGCCCGCGGTGTTCGTGATCGTGCCGGCAGCGCTGAGAGTGGTCTGTCCGGTTCCCGCGTTCGTGATCGAGCCGGACGTGTTGTCAATGTCCGAACCCGCAACGGCGAGCGTCCCGGCCGCGCCGTTCGCGGCAATCACACCGCCCGCGTTGATGATCCTGCCGCACGCGTCGAGCGTCAGGTCTGCACCGCTCTGTGCCGAGCCGCCCGAGTTGTCGAAATCGCCCTGGGTGGAAACCGTGAGGCCCGCGTCGCCGTAAATCTGCCCGGCGTCGCGGTTGACGATGCCGCTGGCGGCGGCGATGCTCGCGGCCTGCTGCGCGGCGAGCCTGCCACCCGTATTGTCGAGCGAGGCCGCTGCGGTCTGCAGCGCGCCGTTCGTCGCAATCTGGCCGCCAACGTTGGAGAGTGCGCCTGCCGAACTCACGGCCAGCGTGCCTGTACCCGCGTGCGCAACCTTGCCGCTGTCGTTCGTGATCGACTGCGCGCTCACCGTGAGGTGCTGCGCGTTGGAGGCAATCGTGCCGCCCGTGTTATCCAGCGCGCCGCCCACGGTGATTGTCTGGTCAGTGGCACCCGTCTGCTGGATCGTGCCGTCACGGTTGATGAGCGCACCCGTGCTCGATACGCGCAACTGGTCGCCGTCGATCAGGCCCGAGGTGTTGTCGATGGATGCCCCGGACACCGCGATATCCGTCGCAGAGAGTTGCCCCTGCACGTTGGAGAGCGCACCCGTCGCCGTGGCATTGAGCGAACCGCCGGTCGTCACCGTTGCGCCTGATGTGTTCAGGTCGCCGCCCGTTGCCGTCAACGCAATGTCGTCGTTTGCTAGCGTGCTGCTACCGGCGAGATTGAGTGACGCCCCCTGAAGCGATGCGCGGCCACCCGCGAGGTTCTGGCCGGTCGCGGACAGGATACCGGATGCGCTCAGGTTCAGATCGCCGCTTTGACCGGCAATCCCGTCGGCGTTGATCCCGGCACCCAGCGTGCCGGTCGAGGTGAGGTTGCCCGCACTGAGGCTCAGGTTCTGCTGCGCGTAGGTCGAGCCGCTGTTCTGCACATCGCCCGCCGCTGACACCGCAAGATTGCCGCTCGCGGTTGTCTTGCCGGTGAGAACCAGCTTGCCCTGCGTCGTGAGCGTCAGGTCACCCGCCTGGGCGGCGATCGCGCCCGCATTGGACACCCCGACACCGTATTCATTGCTGGCCAGCACGATACGTTGCGCGTACATTCCGCCAAGCTGACTCACGTCGATCGACACACCTGGCGCGGCACCATCGCCTGCAATCGGGGTAGCGGCGAGCGTATCGTGATTGACCTGATTCGCGCCCGTAACGACGTTCAGGTTGTTCGCGTAAATGGCAGCGTTGGCCTGCACCGCGCGCGCGATGAGGTCCACCCGGTCGATATCCGGGTTATTGAGACCCGCGCCTTCGACTGTAATGAGGCCGCCAGTCACGTTTAAGCCGCTCAGGTTGCCGCCCGCATCGAGTATCGGTGTACCGGTGGTGAGAACGCCGCGCGTGGTATTGATGAAGCCGCCGCCGTCAACTATGATGCCCGATCCGTTTGAGATGACGACCTCGGCCTTGCTCCCGGCCACCTCAAGAAAGCCGCGCAGCTGACTGGGCGAATTGCTGTTGACCTGGTTGAGAATGATCCGCGCGGACTGGCCTGGCGAAAGATTCGCGTTACCGTTCACCTGGCCTGCGAGTTGTGTGTTCGTGATAGACGGCGAGTTATTGAGAATGGCGCCGTTTTTCTGTACGTCGAACTGTCCGTATGTATTGACGGATACACCAGCGGAAGACGGACGGTTGATGTCTACCTGTGGCAGACCATTCTGCGTCTGGATGACATTCGGCGCGTGCGCGCCCGATGGCACGATCTGCGCATCCGAGAGAGCGGGAGCGAATCCGGCGAGCACCAGCACCGCGAAGGCCGCGTGACGCATCGCGAACAGCGTGAGGGATGGCAGCGCGACCGCTGCGTCGGCCTCACCGGAACGGGCATTCCCATGTCCGCTTGCAGTCTCCGCAACGGCGACGAGCATACCCCGAAGCTTGCTGAACACAAGCCGATAACAACAGTTATTCATTGCCTATACCTGTGATCCCCGATGAAGCCCTGCGCAATGCAACGCCATCAAAAGGTTATCAAGGAGAGCAAATGAAGACTACGAGACAATTCTGAACTATTCTGAATTTGTCGATATTTAACGATCGCAGTTGTCTACCGCTTTTCCAGTGATTCCAACGCCTCATCAAATCCACGACTTTGTAGGCTTTTCTTGACTGCCGTTCACGGCACTCGCCATTTGCATTGAAGCGATTGAAAGCGGCCGCGGCCCGCGACGACGCGCTTGCCGTCGTTTCCCTATAATCGAAGGTCTTTCCCTCGCAGCGGGTTTGTGCGCTTCACCATAGGAGAGCAACACGATGGATTATGTGAAACTCGGCCGCACCGGCCTCGATGTATCGCGTCTCTGTCTCGGCTGTATGAGTTATGGCGTGCCCTCGCGCGGCACGCATACCTGGACGCTCGACGACGAAGCCGCGCGGCCATTCATCAAGCAGGCACTCGATCACGGCATCAACTTCTTCGATACCGCCAACGTCTACTCGGACGGCACCAGCGAGGAAATCGTCGGCCGTGCGCTGAAGGACTTTGCGAAACGCGATGAGATCGTGCTCGCCACCAAGGTCAATAGCCGCATGCATCCGGGTCCGAACGGCGCGGGGCTATCGCGCAAGGCGATCATGGCGGAGATCGATCACAGCCTGCGGCGGCTCGGTACCGACTATGTCGACCTGTATCAGATTCATCGCTGGGACTACGGCACGCCGATCGAAGAAACGATGGAAGCGCTGCACGACGTCGTGAAGGCTGGCAAGGCGCGCTATATCGGCGCTTCGTCGATGTACGCATGGCAGTTTGCCAAGGCGCTGCAGGTGGCCGAGCGCAATGGCTGGACCCGCTTCGTGACGATGCAGAACTACGTGAATCTGCTGTATCGCGAGGAGGAGCGCGAAATGCTGCCGCTGTGCGAGAGCGAAGGGATCGGCGTGATTCCGTGGAGCCCGCTTGCACGCGGACGCTTGACGCGTGACTGGGACACCGAAAGCGCGCGCTCGGAAACCGACGAGTTCGGCCGCACGCTGTACGCGCAGACGCAGGAAGCGGACCGGCGTATCGTCGAGCGGGTCAGCGAGATCGCGAAAGAGCGCGGCGTGCCGCGCGCGCAGGTTGCGCTAGCGTGGGTGCTGCAGAAGAAGCCGATTACCGCGCCGATCGTCGGTGCGACCAAGCTGCATCATCTCGACGATGCGGTCGCGGCGCTGTCGTTGAAGCTCAGCGGCGAAGAGATTCAGCGGCTCGAAGAACTGTATGTGCCGCATGCGGTGGCAGGGTTCAAATAAGCGCTTCGACGCATACAGGAGCCCAATTTGCACAGCCGGAACGGCCTGCGATCGCAGCGCAGGCCGTTTCGCCTCCTCTTCGTCAATTCAATTACGCGGCACATCCGGTTCGAAGAACACCCAGCGCACCTGAGGAAACGCGGCCTGCAAGTCGGCCTCGATAACATTGATCGCATCGACCATCGCGCGGCCGCTCGCATAGTCGATCATTTCCGCCTGCACCGCCACCACCACGTGACGTCCCCACTGCAGCGTGATCATATTGATGACGCTGCGAATCTCCGGACGCGCGCGCAGATGCGCGTCGATAGCGCTGCGCACTTCCGGGCTCGCCGACTCGCCGACGATCATCGACTTCACTTCACGCGCGACGAGCCACGCGATCGTCATCAGCAAGAGACCGACTCCGACCGAGCCGAGCGCGTCATACACGGGGTTGCCGGTCATCATCGTCAATAGCACCGCGACGAAGGCGATCGCGAGACCGAAGAGCGCGGCGATATCTTCGCCGGCCACGACCAGCAGATCCGATTCGCGCGTCTCGCGAAACCACTGCCACAGGTTTTTATCCGGATACGTCTTGCGAATCTCCTTGATCGCACCCCACAGCGATAGCGCTTCGAGCACCACCGACACACCGAGCACCGCCAACGCGACGAACGCATACTGCAACGGCTCGCGCGCAATCAGCCGATGCACGCCCTCATACACCGAAAACGCGCCGCCGACGAAAAACAGCAGCAACGCAACCAGCAGCGAATAGAAGTTGATTTCGCGGCCGCTGCCCATCGGATGCAAAGGGCTCACCGGCTTGCGCGCCTCGCGCAGCCCGAAAAGCAGCAGCAGTTGATTGCCGCAGTCGGCGGTGGAGTGAATCGCTTCGGCGAACATTGAGCCGGAACCGGTGAACGACGCCGCGGCGAACTTGCAGACGGCGATGCCGAGGTTGGCGGCGAGTGCGTAGAAAATGGCTTTCGGCGATTCTTCTTTCATCTGCGGGCGGACGTCGGTGAGTGGGCTCGGTATTGTTGGCGATTGCACGACCGAAGCGATCGGCAAGCACTCGGTATTATGGACGACAACGACACGCCAGGCCGCAGGAATCGGACCCGACGCGTCGCCGTGCCGCCAGCGCCCCAACCGCCCTTCCCACCATTCGCGCGGCTCACGCCCGCTCGAGCGCGGCCATCTCCCGCACGACCACCAGCAGCACCGAAAGACTCGCGCCACCCGTCGCACGCAAATCGGTCAGCAAACGCGTATAACGCTCGAGCTGCGCCGCGCGTTTCTCGCGCCACGTTTGCACCAGCGAATCGGGCGTCGACGCATCGGTCGCGCCAGCCAACGCGCTCGTGGTCAGCGCGCGCTTGAGGCGGGCGAGTTCGGCGAGCGCCGATGCGCGCGCGAGCATGTCCCAGTGCGTCGGCGCCGGCAACGAAGCGGCGCGCTCGCTGATCCAGCTGTAGTTCAGCAGCGTGCCGAGCGCGAAGTAGACGCCCGCGACCTGTTCCAGATTGCGCTCGCATGTCGACGCGACTTCGGCGATATCGAGCAGCGCGGCCGACACCTCGCCGCTCGCGATCCGCACCGCGAGATCGCTATCGACACCCGCATCGACGAACGCCCGCTGCCGCTCCGACAATGCTTCGAGATCCGCGGCCGGCAACAGCGCCGGCCATTGCGGCGCGAGACGCTGCGCGGCATCGCGACAGCGCGCGAGCAGGCCGCTCACGTCGCCGTTGGCCGCGCCCGTTTGCAGATGCCGCAGGAACCACAGCGCCGAACGTTCGACGAGCCGCGCGACCTCCGCGAACATGCGCGCCTGCACGTCGTCCGCGACGCGGTTGTCGAGCGCGTCGATGCTGCGCCAGATCTGATCGAGATCGAACACGTCGCGCGCCATGATGCACGCGCGCACGATGTCGCCGGGCTGCGCATCGGTCTCCTCCATCAGCCGATGCACGAACTCGCAGCCGACGCGATTCACGAGCGCATTGGTCAGATGCGTCGCGAGGATTTCACGGCGCAGCGGATGGCGCTGCATCGGCTCACGGAAACGCTGCCGCAGCGGCTTCGGAAAGTACTCGATCAACATGTCGCTGACGAGCGGGTCCTCCGGCATCGACGATTCGAGCAGCGCGTCATAGAGCCACATCTTGCTGTACGCGAGCAGCACCGCGCGTTCGGGTGTCGTCAGTCCCTGCTTCGCGGCCGCGCGCTCGGCGACGTCTTCGTCGGTGGGCAGAAACTCGATCACGCGATTGAGCCGCCCAGCCTTCTCCAGATAGCGCATCAAACGGGTTTCGGCATCGAGCAGCTCGACGCCGAAGCGGCCCGCGATCGACAAAGCCTGCGTCTGGTAGTAGTTGTCCGTCAGCACCAGCAGACCGACTTCATCGGTCATTTCCGCAAGCAGCGCATTGCGCTGCTTCTCCGTCATCTCACCATCGGCGACGACGAGACCCAGCAGAATCTTGATGTTGACCTCGTGATCCGAGCAATCGACGCCGGCGGAATTATCGATCGCATCGGTATTGATGCGGCCGCCGTGCTGCGCGAACTCGATGCGGCCGAGTTGCGTCAAGCCGAGATTGCCGCCCTCGGCCACCACCTTGCAGCGCAGGTCGGCACCGTTCACGCGGATCGCGTCGTTCGCACGATCGCCCGCCTGCTGGTTGGTCTCGCGGCTCGCCTTCACGTAGGTGCCGATGCCGCCGTTATAAAGCAGATCGACCGGCGCCTGCAGAATCACCCGCATCAGCTCGGCCGGCGACAGCGCCGCCGCGCTGGTGCCGAGCGCCGCCTGCACCGCCGGCGACAGCGGAATCGTCTTCGCGCTGCGCGGGAACACGCCGCCGCCAGCCGAGATCAGCGACGGGTCGTAATCCGCCCAGCTGGAGCGGTCGAGCATGAAGAGCCGCGCGCGCTCCGCCATGCTCGCGGCGGGATCGGGATTCGGATCGAGGAAGATATGGCGGTGATCGAACGCGGCGAGCAGCTTGATATGCGGAGACAGCAGCATGCCGTTGCCGAACACGTCGCCCGACATGTCGCCGACACCGACCACCGTGAAGTCCTGGCTCTGCGTGTCGATGCCCATTTCGCGGAAGTGCCGCTTGACCGACTCCCACGCGCCGCGCGCGGTGATGCCCATTTTCTTGTGGTCATAGCCGACCGAACCGCCCGACGCGAACGCGTCGTCGAGCCAGAAACCGTATTCCTGCGAGATTGCATTCGCGTAATCGGAGAACGTCGCCGTGCCCTTGTCGGCGGCGACGACCAGATATGGGTCGTCGGGGTCGTGCCGCACCACGTCGGGCGGCGGCACGACGTCGGTGCCCGCCAGGTTGTCGGTTACGTCGAGCAAGCCGCGCAGGAAGGTCTGATAGCACGCGACGCCTTCGCGCATCCACGCATCGCGCTCGCTCTGCGGCGGCGGATTCTTGACGACGAAGCCGCCCTTCGAGCCCACCGGTACGATCACGACGTTCTTCACCATCTGCGCCTTCATCAGGCCGAGCACTTCCGTACGGAAATCCTCGCGCCGATCCGACCAGCGCAGGCCGCCGCGCGCGACGCGCCCACCTCGCAGATGCACGCCCTCGACGCGCGGCGAATAGACCCAGATCTCGAACATCGGCTTCGGTTCGGGCAGGCCGGGCACCTGCGCGGGATCGAACTTGAACGACAGGTACGGCTTCGATTGCCCCTGAGCGTCATGGCGGTAGTAGTTGGTGCGCTTGGTCGCCTTGATCACGCCGAGGAACTGCCGCAGGATGCGGTCTTCGTCGAGATTCGGCACCTGGTCGAGTGCGCTGTCGATCGATTCCAGACAGGCGTTGACGCGGGCCTCGCGTACCGCGCCGAGCGCCGGATCGAAGCGCGCGACGAACAGGTCGACGAGCATGCGCGCAATCGCCGGATTGCCGGTCACCGCGCGTTCGATATACGCGTCGCTGAACGTCGATCCGACCTGGCGCAAGTACTTCGCGTACGCGCGCAGGATCGTCACCTCGCGCGCATTGAGCTGCGCGCGCAGCACGAGGCGGTTGAAGTCGTCGCTTTCGATCGTGCCGGTCCACACCTGCTCGAACGCCTGCTCGAACAGATCCTTGACCCGCTCGATGTCGAACTCGGTATCGTCCGCGAGTTCGAGGCCGAAGTCGTGGATCCACGCGGGCATCGCACCCGGCGCCTCGATCAGATAAGGCCGCTCCTCGTCGACGCGCACGCCCAGATGTTCGAGCATCGGCAAGCTACGCGACAACGCGATCGGCATGCCCGCGCGATACACCTTGAAGCGGAACGCCCGCGGTCCCGATTCGATCGGCCGGTAGAGGTTCATTGCGAGCCGCTCGCTGCCTTGCACGCGCTCGATCAGTTCGATATCGCGCACCGCCGTACGCGCCGGATAGTCGTCGCGATAGCCGGCCGGAAACGAATCGGCGTAGTGCTGCAGCAAACGGTTGCCCTGCTCTTCGCCGTACGCGTCGAGCAATGCGTCGGCCAGATCGTCCTGCCAGCGTCGCGCGACCTGCACGAGGCGCGCTTCGAGCTCGCGCGTATCGACGCTCGGCATGCCACCGGCTTTGGCATGGACGACAAAATGAATTCGCGCGAGCGTCGACTCCGACAGCAGCGGCGTGAATTCGACGTTCTCACCATTGAATGCGTCGGCGAGCAGGTTCGCGATGCGTTGCCGCAGATCGGTGTTGTACTTGTCGCGCGATACGAACACGAGGCACGAAACGAAGCGATCGAAGCGATCGCGCCGCACGAACAGCCGCGTGCGCTGATGCTCCTGCAAACGCAGCACGCCGAGGGTGGTGTCGTATAACTGGTCTTCGTCGGCCTGGAACAATTCGTCGCGCGGATAGGTTTCCAGCACCGTGACCAGCGATTTCGCCAGATGACCTTTCGGCAGGAATGCGGCACGTCTGACGATATTCGCGCATTTGCGCCGCACGATCGGAATCTCCGCGGCCGACACGAAATAAGCGGTCGACGTATACAGGCCGATGAAGCGCCGCTCGCCCGTCACCTTGCCATCGGCGCCGCTCAGCTTGATGCCGACATAGTCGAGATAGCCCGGCCGGTGCACCGTGGCGCGCGAATTGGCCTTGGTGAGGAAGATCGGCGACGAGCCCGAGATGATCTCCGCAGCCGCCGGCGGCAACGGCGTGACGTCAGGCGCGCCGCCCGCCCCCTGTGCATCGCGCAGAATGCCGAGACCGGAGCCCGCCACCGCCCGCAAACCATAGCCGCCATCAAGCTGCACCAGTTCGTAATCGCGCTGGCCGAGGAACGTGAAATGATCGGCGACCATCCATTCGACGAACGCACGCGCTTCGACGCCCTCGGGACCGGTCTCGCGCGCCTTCATATCCTGAATCGTCTGCTTCGCGCGTTCGATGATCTTCGGCCAATCTTCGACCGCCGCGCGCACGTCGCCGAGCACGCGGGCGATATCGTCGCGCAACGCATCGAGTTTTGCGGCATCGCCACAACGATCGACTTCGAAATGGATGCACGAGGTCAGATGCGAGCGCGTATCGCCCGCTTCTTCGGCGCCCTGGCTCACGCGCGCGATGCTGCCGTCCGCCGCGCGCCAGATCCGAAACACCGGATGCACGACCGAATGCAGCGCGAGCCGATGGCGGTTGACCGTCATCGAGACCGAATCGACGAGGAACGGCATGTCGTCGTTGACGATCTCGATCACCGTGTGATCGGAGTGCCAGCCATGCTGTTCGAGGATCGGGTTGTATACGCGCAGCCGTTGCTCGCCCGGGACGAAGCGCTGCGCGGTCTGCCAGTGGGCGAGCGCCGCGCCGTACAGATCGGCGATCGAGCGGCTTTGCAGGTCGCCTGCGTCGACGAAATCGTAGTAATGCCGCAGGAAGGGTTCGACGATATTGAAGGTCGGTTCCGGCAACCGCCCCCGCGCAAATTCGACGACATCGTTCAGCAGGTGCGTGACGGCTTCTTCGTTCTTTGCTTGCATGATCGACTCCCCTGGCTGGCGGCAATGGTGAGTATCGCGTGATTCGCAGGCAACGTCTGACTTGGAATTATGCGCCTGCCGTGTGCGATGCGTCCGTTTCGCGAAGTCAGGTAATACCCGCTGACGGGCCGTCGAAGAATCGTCACAGTTGGGTTGGAAAAGGTCGCGTCGCTGCGGCGCGGCAATGCCGTGCGCGGCTCAACGCGTGGGCCTGGCCGGTGCGGGTCCCGGCGCCGCCGCATCGCTGTCTTCGGCGCGCCGAGTGAGCCACGCGCGAATCTGCGCGGCGGTCCACGCGGGATCGTCATGCGGCACATCGTGGCCGGCCCACGGATGCTCGCGATGCGGCGCGCCCCACGCCGCCGCGAGCTTCGCCGAACAGACCGGGTTCACGAGCCCATCGGCCGCCGACGACAAAATCAGCACTGCACACCCGGGCGCGCCGGGCGCCGCGCTAAAGCGGGCGGCCGCCCACAATTGCCGCAGCGCATTGGCGCGGCTCACCGGTGCGCTGCGGCGGATCGTGGTCCAAGCGGCGAGATCCGCGCCCAAGGTGTCGAGGTTGTTGCACGTGAGGCGATGGATGCCGCTCTCGGCATCGGCCGCATCGCTCCAGTGGGCGGCGACGCCGAGCAGACCCAGCCACGCCGACGGCCGCAGCCGCTCATGCATGCGGCTGAATGGCCGCATGCTCGTATTGATCAGCACCAGCCGTTCGATTTCGCCGGGATGACGCTGCGCCCAGTCGGTCGCGACCATGCCGCCGAGCGACATCGCGATCACGTTGTAGGGGCCCGGCACGCCCGTTTCGCGCGCCGCCTGCCGCACGAAGGCGACGATGCCCGTGACGCTCGCGGGCGCGCGCCGCCGCACGTATTCACCGTTGCCGGGCAGATCGAGCAGCAGCAAACGGACGCCGGTCGCGGTCGTTGCGGTGGAAGTTGCGGTTGTCGTCGGATCGGACAAGCTATCGTCCGGGATCTGGCTCAGGGTTTCGCGCAACGCCGCCGGCAGGCGCCCCCAATGCCGCGTTTCGCGCGTCAGTCCGCGCAGCAGGATCCATGTGCTCATTCGCGATCCGGCCTGTACCAGTGGTCGAGCGCGCTTTGCAGCAACCGCTCGCGCTGGTTGCCTTGCGGCAGCCAGCGCTGCGACGAAAACGCCGCGCGCGCGAGGAAGTCGAACAGGTTCGCGTGCCGCCGCAGCACGCGCGCGGTGCGATGCTCCATGACCGGATTGAACATACCCTGCCGCGAAAACAACTGGCGCGGGTTTTTCTTGATCCACAGCCACGAACCGAGTTCGAGCGTCATCGGCAGGAAGATGTTCGGCACCGGCGTACGGTCGTACGCGTAGTCCCACAGATCGCCGTGCAGCAGATACTGATGGCTTTGCGGCTCGAACGTGTAGCCGTGATGCGGATGCGCGTGTTCGAACATGCTCTTCAGCATGTACATTTCGGGCAGATGCGGCATCTGCTGGCGGGTTCGCGCGTACGGAAACCAGATGCTGTCGCTCCAGCCGTAGCCGGAATGGCAATCGAGCGCGATGCTCAGCGGCCGCGCGGCGAGTTGCGTTTCCACTACTTGCAGCAGCGCGGCCGCCTCGACTTCCATCGGCTCGCCCGCGCGGCCGCGATACCAGGGCAACCACGCGCCGACACGCTGGCCGCCCGCAAGCAGAGGCACACGAGCGTCGGCGTTTTGCGGTGCGTTGCGCATCAGGTCGACACCGCGCGGATTGGCGCGCGTCGCGGCCCACATGCCGCCGGGATTTGCGATCGGCAAGAAGATCAACCGGATGGACTGCAATTCACGCACCAGCAGTTCGTCCCATTCGAGCCGCGCGAGCAGCGAGCGCATATAGTCGAGCACGAGTTGCGAGCCGATTCGCTCGAGCCCGTGAATGCCGCCGAAAAAGCCAATGGCCGGCGCGAGCGGATCGGATGAACCGATGCTTGCGGTGTAGATGGAAAAGCGCCGGCCGCGTACTTCGGTTTCGCAGATCGCGCGGATTTCGAAGCTCGCCTTGCCCTGGTCGAGGATTGACTTGAGATCTTCATATTCGGCAAAACTGTCCGGAAGGAAGCTCAAAGGAGTCGGCATGACGGCGTGACCGGGGTGTCGGGATTTTTAAGGGCGGCCGGAAAAGACGCACTATAGCCTGGCTGTGTGTCATTAGGCGGGAGCGTCCAGCCGATCGGCAGTTGCGTAGGATCGAGGTGTAGCGCCGCGTCGATGCGTGGGCTGCGCCGCGGTTAAAGGAAGGGAAATAAGCCGATGCACACACTTGACGCGGGTGGCGCAGCCATTGAATTTGTCGACATCGACTCGGGCGTGCCGGTCATTCTCTACCTGGACGTACCCGGTTGTTGCAGCGTGACCAACGCGCCTGAGGCAGTCGTTCCGGTCGTTGTCGCCAAGGTCCGAGTGATGGGCGGGCAGCCTCTAGAGGTGATCGTCTATCGCGACAGCACGGGTCAGTTCGACGGGCTGCTTGTCGGCGAGAAAGACCGCTTCGCCGGATATCCCCCGTTAGGCGGCGCACGCTCACATGACGAAGCACTCGCGCGACTTCCTCAAGCGCTCGCCGCCCTGCGTCCTTCCGTGTCAGTCAAATGATTCCGGAGCGACTGTGCCAGCTTTGATCACCAAGTGCGCTGCATCCACGCCAGGCGCGAAGAAACGCCAATCTTCCTCGTCCACTCTCCCGTCCGGGATGACCGTAAGGCAAAAACCGCGCGACAGGGAGAGCTTCACGCGACCGGCCTCGTCCGCTGTCACTGCCTCAACCGCTGCAAGGCCATTCGCAAGCAAGACCCCCTGGAGACGATGGATGCTCGCGTGCGCCTCCTCATCCGGCCCGCGAAGATCATCCTCTGTTGCCACGACGCGGCCCACTTTCTCAAGTCGCCACACACATTGGATGTGCAGCGCCCACACACCCACATATTTCACCGCCCCTTTAAAGTTGGTAACTTGCCGCAACGGACCGAAGCTCAGCGTCAGCATGTCGGCGGCATGGTTTACTCCACTCAGTTCCAAGCCGCGTAGCACCGACAGACGCCGCTCAATTTCGCTTCGAGTATCAATCATCGAATCATTCCCTTCCTCTACGACGTGCGTTATCACAGGTTGAACATGTCTTTTGCCCGCTCCATGATTTCATGGAAGCCGAGGCCTTGGCCTGAAATTTCATCGTGGAGCTGCCGGGATTGACGAGGAGTTAAGCGCAAGATTCTGGCGACATGATCGGTCTGTCTATTTTGCGCCTGATTGTTGCGTGGCGTTCCCTGGCTGCCCGCCAGTTCTACCCCGTCACCACTTCTCGCATGCGGTGTGAACTCGAACGCTTGCGCATTACCCAGGTTTTGCGGCGGGGTTCGTGGGCGTCCGCGACACTCGCACGCCCATGCGTAACCCAGGGCTTTGGCCATGTCGTAACCGGATTTCAGCGTACGAACCCGATCAAACGGAAAGAACTCACCGGTTTCGGCGTTCAAGGCCTGTGCGGAAGGCATCGGCGGGAACTTGGAATAAATCGAATATGTAATGCTGCAAACCTCGCATTCTTCCTCCACTGTCCAATCCGTCCCACTGCTTTGCTGTTTCAGTTGCTCCATTACTCTCCTCAAGAGTTTTCAGGCGATACCTCGCGAATTAATCATCGAAGCGGAGCACGGTCAACCGCTTTAAATCGGGATAAGCCCGTTTTGACAACTATTTACGACTGTGTCGGATATCTCGATTTCTATTGCATATTCCTGCTGGCGGAGGATGAAAAAAAGGCGGCCTGGAAACCCCCGATCAAAGGAGCCGACATGACAGCGCGACCCGTGTATCGGGAACATTAAGGACGACGGCAAACGACACAATGTTGCCTCTCCAAGTGTCAACACCAGCGAGTGCGCCCGTATGCACGCGAATCATGTCATCCGTATGTCACTCTCCGTTCAAATCATTGACTTCAAGCTGACTTAGTTCTGCCATCCTGACGACACATGACACCGCGGAAATTCGACACAGAAACATGTAATCGTCTAGACGTTGCGATGCCTTCACTCAACCGTCACAGTCGCTTTCTAGAATGAGCCTCACACATGCCGGCAGTGTCCGGATGCATCGAGGGAATACAGATGGAAGCGATCCGGGAAGCTATTCGAATCGAACGTTTGAGCAAAACGTTCGGCAACGGCCGCAAAGCGCTCGACGAAATCGATCTGCGCGTCGCGCCCGGTGAAATGGTCGCGCTGATCGGCGCGTCGGGCTCGGGAAAATCGACGTTGCTGCGGCATATCGCGGGCTTTACCGCGTCGGACGCGCAGCCGTCGCAGATCGAGATTCTCGGCCGGCCGATCCAGCAGAACGGCCGCATCGTGCGTGAAGTGCGCAGCATTCGCCGCGACATCGGCTTCGTGTTCCAGCAGTTCAATCTGGTGAACCGGCTGTCGGTCGAAACCAACGTGCTGATCGGCGCGCTCGCGCGCCTGCCGTGGTGGCGGCGTCTCTCCGGCCGCTTCCCTCGTGCGGAGCGCGCGTTGTCGCTGGCCGCGCTGCACGAGGTCGGCATCGGCGAGCATGCGCGCGAGCGGGCGTCGAACCTGTCGGGCGGTCAGCAGCAACGGGCCGCGCTCGCGCGGGCGCTGGTGCAGCGCGCGCAAATCGTGCTCGCCGACGAGCCGATCGCGTCGCTCGATCCCGAGTCGTCGCGTCGCGTGATGGACATGCTGCAAGCGCTGAACGTCGAGCATCGGATCACGGTATTGGTGTCGCTGCACCAGGTCGACATCGCGATGCAGTACTGCCCGCGCACGGTCGCACTGCGTCGCGGCAAGGTGGTCTACGACGGCCCTTCCAATGCGCTCACGCCGGCGCTGCTAAAGAAACTCTACGGCGACGATGCGCGCGAACTGTTCGACGACGCGGCGCACGACGCCGACGACACTCATGACGCGCCCGACACCCCCGCCGCGCCCGCGCGGCCGGACACCGGCCCCGCCGCCGCGCGCTACGCATTCGCGCTGAACGCCGCGCCGTCGAACTGAACCGCGCACGCCGTCGCGCGCTGTTGTTGCTCTCCATCCACTCAACCGGACCTCAACCGATGAAACTCCTGCGCTCCCTGATCACGCTCGCGGCCGGCGCTGCCGCTTTCACCTGTGTCGCCGCGGCCCACGCCGAGGACATCAACCTCGGCATCATCTCGACCGATTCGTCGGCGGTGCTCAAGCAACGCTGGGAACCGCTGATCGATGACATGAAGAAACAGACCGGACTGGACGTGAAGGCGTTCTTCGCGACCGATTACGCGGGCATCATCGAAGGCATGCGCTTCAACAAGGTGCAGGTCGGCTATTTCGGCAATGCGTCGGCGATCGAAGCGGTCGATCGTTCGAATGGCGAAGTATTTGCGAAAGTCGAGCACGCGGACGGCCAAAGTGGCTACTACTCGCTGCTGATCACCAATGTGAACAGCCGCTTCAAGACGCTCGACGACGTGTTCAAGGACACGAAGAGCGTCACGCTCGGCTTCGGCGATCCGAACTCGACCTCGGGCACGCTGGTGCCGGGCTACTACCTGTTCGCGAAGCACAATGCGCCGGTCAAGACGTCGTTCAAGACCGTGCTGCCGTCGAGCCATGAGGCGAATCTTCTGGCCGTCGTCAACAACAAGATCGACATCGCGACCAACAACAGCGAGATGATGGACACGCTCAAGCAACAGCATCCGGACAAGTACGCGCAGGTGCGCGTGCTGTGGACCTCGCCGCTGATTCCGTCGGACCCGCTCGTGTGGCGCAAGGATCTGCCTCAAGCGACGAAGGACAAGCTGCGCACATTCTTCCTGAACTACGCGAAGACCGATCCGCACGAAAAAGCGGTGATGGCCGCCATCACCGGATACAGCGGCTTCTCGGCATCGTCGGATCAGCAACTGCTGCCGATCCGCCAGATCGTGCTGTTCCAGCAAAAGCAGAAGATCGAGAACGATACGCATCTGTCCGATAGCGACCGCAAGACGCAATTGGCCGCGCTCGACGCGAAGCTGAGCGCGCTCGGCGCCGCACAGCCGAAGCAATGAACACGGCCGATCTGATCGTGTCGCCGGCGCGCCCGAGCGAAGCGGCCGCCGCGCAGGCGGCGCAAGCAAAAGTTCGTGCCGGCAAGCGCGGCTGGTGGTCGTTGCTCGGCTGGATCGCGGTGCTTGCGGTGCTCGGCGGCGCTTGGCACGGCGCCGACATGCGTCCGCTCGATCTGCTCAGCGACTCCGCCAACATGGGCGAGTTCGCGGCGGACTTCTTTCCGCCCGACTTCACCGAGTGGCGCACCTACGTGCACGAGATGTACGTGACGCTGGCGGTCGCGATCTGGGGTACCGCGCTTTCGCTCGTCTGCGCGGTGCCTTTTGGCCTGATGTCCTCGCACAATCTCGCGCCGCAATGGGTACTGCAACCGGTGCGCCGCCTGATGGACGCGTGCCGCGCGATCAATGAAATGGTCTTCGCGATGCTGTTCATCGTCGCGGTCGGCCTCGGGCCGTTCGCCGGCGTGCTCGCGCTGTGGGTGCATACCACGGGCGTGCTCGCCAAGCTGTTCGCCGAAGCGGTCGAGGCAATCGATCCGCGCCCAGCCGAAGGCGTGCGCGCAACCGGCGCGACGCGCCTCGACGAAATCGTCTATGCGGTGTTGCCGCAAGTTCTGCCGCTGTGGATTTCGTACGCGCTGTATCGCTTCGAGTCGAACGTGCGCTCGGCGATGGTGGTCGGCATGGTCGGCGCGGGCGGCATCGGCGTCGTGCTGTACGAGGCGATCCGCTCGTTCAACTATGCGCAGACGGCCGCCGTGATGATCATGGTGATCGTCGTCGTGACCGTGATCGATCTCGGCTCGGCGTGGCTGCGTGAGCGGGTGATCTGAGTACGGCGCGCGCGGGACACGGACCGGTCGATTCAAAACGAACAGCACGGGCGAAGCGCACTGCCGCTTCGCCCGTTTCTTTTTTGCCGCGTCATCTGCACTCGATGCTGCGCGCCGTAAAACGCCGTTTTCCTGCCACAAAGCCCCTGCGCATCAGTCATCCACTCCTCCATTCCCGCGCTCTGCTGGAATAATCACGGGCTCGCGACCGCCCTGCGGTCTTTCCTTGCTCTCTTCGTCCGATCCCGCTGTCGATGGAACCCTTTGTCGTCCTGCTGGTGCTGTTCTCCGCACTGCTTCACGCAACCTGGAACGCGTTCTTGCATGTGTCCGAAGACCGCGTCTGGCTGCTCGGCATGATGGCGATGCCGTATCTCGCGGTCAGCTCGATCGGCGTGCTGGTGCTGCCGCTGCCGGCGCCGGCCGCGTGGCCGTATATCGTTGCGTCGGCGGTGCTCGAATGGGGCTATCTGCTCGCGCTGATTCGCGCATATAAAAGCGGCGATTTCGGCCAGATCTATCCGATCGCGCGCGGTCTTTCGCCGATGCTGGTGTTCGTCGGCGCGCTCGTGTTCGCGGGCGAAGTGCTGAAGCCGCTCGCCGCGCTCGGCGTCGCGCTCGTGTCGTGCGGCATCGTCTCGCTCGCGTTTCGGCGGGGCATGCGCTTTTCCGGCGAGAGCGTGCCGTTCGCGCTGCTGACGGGGCTGTTCATCGCGACGTACTCGGTCGTCGACGGCCTCGGCGCGCGCCTCGCGGGCAATGGCCTCAGCTACATCATGTGGGTCTATCTGATCTGGAACATTCCGCAGTTCCTGCTTGCGTGGCATTGGCGCGGCGGCGCAAAGGGGATGTTCATCGGCCGCGCGGTGGTGGTGAAGGGCATCGCGTCGGGCGTGATCGCGCTCGGCGCGTATTGCCTGATCATCGAGGCGTACCGCTATCTGCCGATCGCGATGGTTTCCGCGTTGCGCGAGTTGAGTTCGATCTTCGCGGTGTTGATCGGCTGCATCTTCATGCGCGAGAAGCTCACCGCGCGACGCATCGTGGCGTGTGTGCTCGTGACGTTCGGGGCGGTGTTGATACGGATTTGATGGGAACCCGGCGTAATCAACGCGTGTAATTCACCACCGGCACGGAATACGAAGTCGGCGCGAAATCGGTCCGGCCGCTGCGCTGCGACGAACCATTCGACGGCGCACCGTAGCCGCTATTCTGGGCTGCCTGGTTTTGCGCCGCGACCTTTGCTTTAGCCGCCTGGAGATGGGCCGGATAGTCGATCGCATTCGGGTTGGACGGATCGTGCGCCTGTGCGCGCGAGGGCGGCTGATTGGCCTGATTCGACTGCGCAAACGCCGCGAACGGCACGGAAATGACAGCGGCGATAACCCCTGCTTCGATCAGCGACCTGATGGACTTCATGATTTCCAACCTCCAGAGATGGCTTCATCCGATTGCCGCGGAGCCTCGTGCGATCATCGGCCATCGGCCATCCGCAGCAGCGAAGCCAGTTTAGGAGGCGGTCAGGCCACGCAGTAAGCCCTGAACCATGAATTCACTGTTGCCATAGCGACCACAATTCGAGGCCAACGCGTTCCGGCGCGGCGGCATCGCGATGAACTACACTGATAACGCCAAAACGACGCGCCCCAGCCATCGCATTCGATCGAGGAGATAGACGCTCATGTCGCATCCCGTTGCCCTGCCGTCTTACCGCGACAGCGTGCGCGCCGAATGGGTCGATTACAACGGCCACATGCGCGACGCGTTCTACCTGCTGATCTTCAGTCTCGCGACCGACGAGCTGATCGATCTGATCGGCCTGCACGATGCGGTGCGCAAAGAGCGGCATCGATCGATCTACACGCTCGAAGCGCATGTCAACTATCTGCATGAAATCAAACAAGGCACGCCGGTGCGTGTCGACATGCGCGTGCTCGGCTACGACGCGAAACGTATGCATGTCTACTTCGAAATGTTTGCGCTGGACGCGACGCAAAGCCAACGCAGCGGCCCGGTCGCCGCTGGCGAGCAGATGCTGCTGCACGTCGATACCAGCGGACCGCGTGGCGTCGCTTTCGATCCGGACGTCGAAGCGCGCATCCATGAACTCGCGCAAGCCCATGCGGCATTGCCGCCGGCGCGTTTCGCCGGACGTGTGATCGCATTGCCCTGCGCAACGCAACGGGAAACACTACCCGAACGGAGTGACCATGCTTGAGCCGGAAATCGCCGCGTTTATCGAACGGGCAAGTGCGCTCTATCCGTCGCATCACGCGGCGATGACGCCGCGCGAGCAGCGCGATCTGTACGACCGCTACGCTGCCACGCTGACGCCACCCCTGCCCAGCGAACTCACCACCCAGGACGCAAGCTTTCGCACCGACGCGGGCCATGCGATCCCGCTTCGGCTCTACCGGCATCGAGCGAAAGCAAGCGAATCCGGGGCGATCCGCGGCACGGTGCTGTATTTTCATGGCGGCGGTTTCGTGCTCGGCTCGCTGAACAGTCATCAGATGGTGACCGCTCGCCTCGCCGCGGACACCGGCCTCGACGTGATCGCGGTCGACTACCGGCTCGCGCCTGAGCATCGCGCGCCGGCCGCGCACGAGGACTGCCTCGAGATCACGCGCGCCGCGTTGAACAACCGCCTGCCGTTCGATCTGCCCGACCACGCCGGATTGCAACTCGCCGGCGATAGCGCCGGCGGCACGCTCGCGGCAAGCGTCGCGCTGCGCTTGCGCGACGACGGCGTGAGCGGAGTGCGCGGCATCGCGCTGGTCTATCCGATGCTCGGCACCGAGCCGCAATCACCCGCGCGCGACACCGAGGCCGATGCGCCGATGCTGACGCTCGCGGACGTGCACAAGTTTCGCCACGCGTACTGGGGGACCAGCGGGGCAAACAGTGGAGAAAGACGCGAAGAAAACGGCGACCGCACGCCCGGCCCCGCATGGACGATTCCGCTCGCCGCAACCCGCTTCGACGGACTGCCGCCGACGCTGGCATTCGGGGCCGAGCACGACCCGCTACGCGACGACGCGCGCGTGTTCGTCGAGCGGATTCGCGAGGCTGGTGGAGATGCCCGGCTGCTGATCGGCATGGGGCTCGTGCATGGATGCTGGCGCGCGCTTGAAACGAGCCCCGGCGTGCAGGCCATGCACAAGGCCGTATGCGATTTTCTCCGCGAACGCGCACGTCATTAGCGCAGCGACACTAATCGGTGCGCCTAGTGCGCTACCGTGCGGTTCAGCGATTGCGGTCAGCGCGCCACTGCGCGAACGTGACCAGATCGAGGCCGACCTCGCCCGGCTCGATGCGGGTCCAGCCGAAGAACGCGTCGTCCCAGCCGGGAATGCTTTGCGGCGTCAGCGACCGGAACTTCATGCCGGAACGATACGCGAGGTCCGGCCAGAACAACGGCATCACCTCGCGCGTGGCGAGCTGGCGCAGCAGGTCGGACGGACCACCCTCGTCGGCGACGATTTCACCCTGCGAGATCCAGTCGTTCTCCGCCCACGCGACGAATATGCTCGGGTTGCCGGCGGCGTCGAACATCAGGATCACGTTCTGCTCGGGGCGCCAGTAATACTCGACGATGCCCTGCGCGGCCACCACTTCGTCGATCACCTTGCGGGTGCGCGGATCGCAGTAGGTCATGCCGTTTTCGCCGAGCGCAAGCCAGCCCGACTCCCCGCAATGGCGGCTCTTCGCGTCCTTCAGGAAATGGGTGAGGCGATTGGCCGAATCCGCGTCGGTCTTGCGCAGGTACAGGTCGACGATGCCGGCGTTGAACGCTTTCACCGCGACGGTTTCATCGGCGACCCCGGTGAGCAACACCTTTGCGCAACGCAGATGCGAGATCGACGACAGGAATTCGACGCCGCCGATGCCCGGCATGTCGTAGTCGACGACGACCGCCGCGACTTCCTCGAAGCGCGACGGCCGCGCGACGATATCGCGTTCCGCCGAGGTTTCGACGAAGCGCTCGACGCCCGGCTCGCTCAGACACGCCGATGCCGCCGCGAATTCGAGCGAATTCTCGCGCGCGTGCTGGCGGATATAGTTGAGAGCCGCTTGCGGCCGCGTGAAAAACAGGTTCGTGTAGGTGCCCGGAAAAAACCGGCGAAGCGCGTCGAGGTAGCTGTCGTTGTCGTCGACGAAAACCACCGTGGACGGATAAAAAACGGGAGGTCGAATAAAGTTGTTCATATCTTCACGTGTTTCCCACGCCGCCGCGAACGCCCCCGAGACCGACCGGTCGGTCGATTGGTAGATCTGGCGTTTCGCAAAGCGACTGCCCAAGGTATGCCGGTCGATGTCTCGCCCGCGGGTCCGCATGATCAATGGGTTCTTGTCGCTACTTCCGGTCACCGCCTGCCGTCGCCGCTATCGACGCTGTTCGCGCGTCTCGGATGGCGCAGCCGGGCGGGCCTTCCGGCATGTGCACTGCGAGCCAGTCGCTGCAAGTCACATTTACACGCCGGATAATCGAACGGTGGCTGCCGGTCGTCTGCAATGGTTCGTATAGTACAGGCTCCGGGCATTGGCGGCACAACTTAAATCGCTTTCCCGCAGGCACCTATCGCGCAAAAGCGCGCGACTGATTGATCGAAAAGAAAACCGCGGCACACGGAAAAGATGCCCGCTTCCCTCGTGCCGGCAAAGGCCTATTAACGGCAGGCGTGCGCCGCTCGGTGCCAGGTCCGATCAGACATCTGCCATCATGATGCGCCGCAATATGCGGACGAGAAGCGTCGATGGGGAAATGGTCGTTTATCATCAGTCAATCGCAGTTGTTTAATGGTTGTTGCTTAGATATGACGAATACCGGGAAGATGATGATAGTCGGACTGCTCGTGATCGATGCGGGCGTCGCCGGCTATCTGCTGTACCCCAGGGACGATCAGGTGCCGGCCGTGACCGGTCAGGTGACTCGCAGCGTCACCGGCACGGTGGAATCGCAACCGCAGACGGACGCGGCGCATGCGATTGGCGGCAGTATGAGGCCGGCGCAACCGGCGAGCCCGCCGCCCGCGCCGCGCGCGGACATTGCGAACAACGCCCCGATCACGCCGCAATCGGCGCCCCCGCGGACGGAGTCGGCTGCTCCGGCACCGGCACCGGCTCAGGCGCAAGCTCTGGCACCCGCTCCCGCCCAATCCCTGCCCGCAACCGCGGCCGCCCCCGCGCCGAGCGTCACGCCCGATGCCGGCCAGACCGCCAGCGGCCGCATCGACAACGCAGCGCCGGCTGCGGGCAATCCGGTCGCGGTCGCGCGCGAGCGCTCGAGACAGCAGTCGTACGCACAGCAAAGAGCCCAATCGAGGCCACAGTACGGGCCGCGCATCGACCAGACGACCCAAGGCCGACGGCGCGACGACACGCACCCGAACGGCGCCAACCCCGTCGCCGCGATGCTGACGGATCAGCTGGTCAAGGAATCGGCGAAACCCGACCCCTCGCTGCCGATGCCGTCTGGCGTCACCGTGCCGCTGCCGTCTGACAACGGCCCCGGACCTGGCCCGAGTGTCGGCCGTGGCAGTACGAATCCGGTCGCGTCGGCGATGACCGATAAGCTCGTGCGGGAATCGTCGAAAGTGGGACCAACTCAGGGACCCACTCAGCCCCCGGCTGAGCCGCCGATCCTCAACAAACCCTGAGCGAAGCCGGGCTCACGGCCGCGACGCCACCTCATCGAGATGCGCGAGTAGATCGGCCGGATCGTCGTAGACGCGCAACGCTCCCGCGCGCTCGAGTTCCTCGGTGCCATAGCCGCCCGACAGCAGGCCGACGCCGAGCGAGCGGCAGCGGCGCGCGGCGAGCATGTCCCAGATGCTGTCGCCCACCACGACCGTGTGCTCGATCGGCACGCCGAGCCGCTCGGCCGCGGCGAGGAACAGGTCGGGATCGGGCTTCGCGTATTTGACGTCGTCGCGCGTGACGACGACCGCCTTGGCGGGATCGACGCCGAGCGCCGCCAGATTCAGCGACGCGGTTTCCATCCGCCCGCTCGTCGCGACGGCCCACGGCGTGCCGGCTTGCGTCAGCGCGGCGAGCAGTTCGCGGGCGCCCGGCAGCGGGCAGACCTGCGCGCGCATCCGCTGATAGGCGGCCGCATGCCCGTGGCGCAGCCGCTCGGCGCGTTCGACGCTGATTTCGCCGTGGGTCTCACGCAGCAACTGGTCCGTGAACAGCCCACCGCTCATGCCGATCTTGCGATGGATACGCCAGACGGACAGCGGGATACCCTCGCTGTCGAGCGCCTCTTTCCACGCCAGCACGTGCTGATAGACGCTGTCGACGAGCGTGCCGTCGAGGTCGAAAAGAAAGGATGTCTGGATACGCATGCCGGCCTCCGGTGATGATGGGTTCAGTCACTATGCCATGTGTCGATGAAGCGGCCTGGGCGGGCCGCCGCCTTTCCGCAGGTTCGGGTATCTAAAAGAATTGCGCGAATTACCACAGATTCGTGCGTATTTGCCCCGATTTCGCCGCGCCCTCTCCCGGCGCACACCCGAACACGGTAAGCTTCGCCGCCTCGTTGTTTGCACCGTCTACCGTTTTTCGAAAAATCCCGCTTTATTTCCCCGCTGGACGACCCGAGCGCGATTTCCGCGCCCCGCGTCAGGCCCGAGCACGCCGCGTGCTTGTGGCTGATTCGCTAAATCACCCGATAACCGGTTGTCCAGCCATCGGCTCACTGCGTCCCAAAAACACGTTAGTCAATCAAGGAACCCGCGATGAAAAAAACCCTGGTCGCCGCCGCGCTGTGCGGCGCCTTCACGATATCGGCGCACGCCCAAAGCAGCGTGACACTGTACGGCCTGATGGATGCCGGCATCGTCTATACGAACAATCAGCTCGGCCACAGCAACTGGCAGCTGGCGAGCGGCACCACGCAGAACACGGTATTCGGCCTGAAGGGTTCGGAAGACCTCGGCGGGGGTCTGCACGCGGTTTTCAAGCTCGAGCAGGGCTTCTTGATGAACAACGGCGCGCAGGCGTTCGCCGGCAGCGCGTTCGGCTCGCAGGCATGGGTCGGCCTGCAAAGCGATTCGTACGGCACGCTGACGTTCGGCCGCCAGTTCGACGTGATGAACGACGCCGTCGGCCCGCTGACGGCTGGCTATAACACGTGGGGCGGCAGCCTCGCCGGGCATCCGTTCGAAAATGACAATCTCGCCGCGAACTCGGTCGTGATCAACAACTCGGTCAAGTACGCGAGCCCGCTGTACCACGGTCTCACGTTCGGGACGATGTACTCGTTCAGCAACAAGGCCGGCGGCTTCGCGAACAACCGCTCCTACGGATTCGGCCTTTCGTACGCGCGGGGCCCGTTGAACCTGGCGGCCGGCTACCTGCAGTTCAACAACGCAGGCAACGGCGCCGGCGCCGTGACCACCGCCGACACCAGCGCGAACTTCATCGCCACGCGCGAGCGCGTGTGGTCGCTCGGCGGCAACTACACGTTCGGACCGGCGAGCGTCGGCCTCGTCTGGAGCCATACGCAGATCGACGACGTCGCGGGCGTGTTCTCGTTCGGCACCGGCAGCTATCTCGGCGCGACCGGCGACGCGACCGGCACGCTCGGCGGCTCGCTGCGCCTCGACAACTACGAGGTCAACGCGAAGTACGCGCTGAGCCCCGCCTGGAGCGTATCGGGCGCGTACACCTTCACGCATGGCGCGTATAACGGCTCGTCGCCGGCGTGGAGCACCGCGATGCTGCAGACCGATTACGCGCTCAGCAAGCGCACCGACTTCTACCTCGAAGGCGTGTACCAGAACGCCCACGGCGCACCGGCCGATTCGGTGTTGTCGCACGCGATGATCAACACGCTGTCGCCGTCGTCGACGAATTCGCAGGTCGCGGTCACGGTGGGCATGCGCCACGCGTTTTGATGTTTGCGCGGCGCGGGCGCGGGCGTGGCGCGTGGCGCGTGGCGATAGTGCGACGCCCTCACGACTGCGCCGCCGCGATCACCCGCGACGCGATCGCATGATGCTGGCCGCGTCGCGAGCGGATCGCGTGAATCTCCTCGATCACGCCGTCCGCGGGGCCGAGCCAGCGCAAGCCCCGCAACAACGTGAGATCGTCGGCGCCGAGCTCCGCCAGCGGAAACACGCCGAGCCCGCGCGCCGCGAACACCGCCATCAACGCGCTGTCCTCGAATTCGCCGACGACGCGCGGCCTGATTCCCTGCGCCTCGAACCAGCGGTCGAGCCGCGCGCGCAGTGCGCCGTGGCGGGTAGGCAACAGCACGGGCAGGTCCGCGAGACAGTGCGGAAAGCCGTCGCGCGCCGACTTGCGCACGATCTGCGCGGGCCCGTACCAGTCGACCGGCGAGCCCGCGACGCGCTGGCTCAGCACGCGCAGGTCCGCGCCGTGCGGCGCCGGCTGACAGGCGAGCACCAGGTCGAGCCGATGCAGCGCGAGCTCCGACAACAGTTGTGCGGGCTCTCCCTCGTGACACAGCAGCCTTAGCGATGGCGTGGCCAGCACCGGCGCAAGCAACGCATGCGCGGAGAGCTTCGAAATCCCATCCGACAAACCGACCGCGAGCCGCACCGAGTCCGCGCCGCTCGTCTCGCGCATTTCGTCGAGCAACGCCTCGCCCAGTTGAAAGATCTGCTCCGCGCGATTGAACGCCTGCTCGCCTGCCTCGGTCATCGCGACGCCACGCCCGGCCGGCTTCAACAGCTGGCGTCCGAGCGCTTTCTCGAGCTCGCGAACCTGCGCGCTGATCGTCTGCACGGCCATGTCGAGTCTGGCGGCCGCGCGCGCGAAGCCGCCTTCCTTCACGACGATCCAGAAGTAGTACAGGTGACGATAGTTGAGCATGCGGATCCGACACTTCGAGAAAACCGAAATGTCGTTCAGGTTATCACTGGTTCATTCGAACCGAGAACAGGCCGATGATGGCGGTTCCGCCGCTCGCGGCGCACTCCCTTGCCCCACATCATGGACTCCCTGTTCGCACTCGTTGCCGATCCCGCCGCCTGGGCCGCGCTAGTCACGCTGATCGTGATGGAAATCGTACTCGGCATCGATAACCTGATCTTTATTTCGATCCTCAGCAACCGCTTGCCGGAAGCGCAACGCGCACGCGCGCAGCGCACCGGGCTGCTGCTCGCGTTGGTGATGCGGCTGATTCTGCTCAGCACCGTCGCGTGGATCGCGAAGCTGACCGCGGTCGCGTTCACGCTTTTCGATCATGGCTTTTCGTGGCGCGATCTGATCCTCGTCGCTGGCGGCCTGTTCCTCGTGTGGAAAGCGACCACCGAAATCCGTCAGCACATGATTCCCGATGACGAGGTCACCGCGAAATCCAGCTCGGCCGTGCAGCTGACGATGGCCGCCGCGATCGGTCAGATCATCCTGCTCGACATCGTGTTTTCGGTCGACAGCATCATCACCGCGGTCGGCATGACCGAGCACCTGCCGATCATGTTCGTCGCGGTGATCGTATCGATCATGGTGATGCTGTTCGCGGCGCAACCGCTCGCGCGTTTCATCAATCGCAATCCGACCATCGTGATGCTGGCGCTGAGCTTCCTGCTCGTGATCGGCATGACGCTGATCGCCGATGGTTTCGGCTCGCACGTGCCGAAGGCCTATATCTACGCGGCGATGGCGTTCTCCGCGTTCGTGGAGGGGATGAACATGCTCGCGCGGCGCGCGAAGACGAAACGGCTGGCAAGCAACGAGGAGTAATGCCGTGATGAAATGCCCGGCGGCTTGGCGCAAGCAGCTTCCAGCCGCCGTTGGCGCGTCAGCGCGCCTTCCTGCGAGCGCCCTTGCCGGTCGTCGCGGCGCGCGGCGCTTCCTTCTCGACCGGCGCGGCGCCGCTCATCTGCTCGAGCCACGACAGCGTATCGACATACGACAGAAACTGCTTCAGATACCCCGGCGACAGCTCGCGCATCAACGACAGCGCGCGATGCACGAGGCTGCTCGAATTGAGCGGCCCCGCGTTGCCGGGCACCTGCGCGAGCGACTGGCGCAGTTGCTTTTCGGTGCGGACTTTCGACCAGACTTCGCGGAAGTAGTCGAGCACGGGGAGTTCGGGATAGGCGGCGGCGTGCGGAGCGTCGGCCCGCGCGTGGTGGCGGGCGAGCTGTTCGATCAGCGCCGCGAGCGTGGCGTCGCTGGCCGTGTCGGCTTCAATGGGAGTGGCTTGCAACGCGCTCTCGGCCGCGGCTGCACGCTCGACCTCGGCCGTATATTCGGCCAGTAATGCCGCCAACCGTTGCTCGATCACCCGTCGCGTCTCGCCGCTGTGCCGCGCCGCGCGCCGCGCAAGCGCTTCGAGCAGATGAAAGCGCAGCGGATCGAGCCGATCCGCACCGCTCGCGCGCCATGCATCGAGCGTCGCGCGAGCCGCGTCGATTGCGTCCTCAAGCACCGGACTTCTCCGCTGCCGCCGCGCTCGACGGCCGCGGCACCGGCGCGATTTCGACGCGGCGGTTTTTCGCGCGGCCGGATTCGTCGGCATTCGAACTGACCGGCTGCTCGGAGCCGAACGCCGCCGCAAACACCGATGACGCCGGCAAGCCCTCGTCGATCAGCGCGCGCGTGACCGTCAACGCGCGCTGCGCCGACAGCTCCCAGTTATCGGCGAAGCGTCGATTGCCTTCGCGCAGGCGTTGATCGTCGGTGAAGCCGCTGACCATCAGGATCTGATCGCTCGCGCGCAGATACGCGGACAGCGGACCGGCGAGGCTCTTCAGCAGCGCGCGGCCCTCGGGCTGCAGCTGCGCGGAGTTCAGCGCGAACAGCACATTGCCGCTAATGCCGATGCGGCCATTGACGAGCGTCACGCGCCCCGCCGCGAGCGGTCCCGCGAGCGCCTGCTCGAGCGTCTTGCGGCGCTGGGTTTCGGCCTGGCGCTGCTTGACCTCCTGCTCGAGCTTGTTCGATAGCACGAGCTGCATGCCGATCACGCTCACCAGAATCAGCACGAACGCGCCGACCAGCACCGACATCAGATCGCCGAACGAGGCCCAGACCGGCGCGGCCGTTTCCACGCCGCCGTCGATGTCCTCGCTCATACCGCGTCGGCTCCGGCGGTCGCGCGCTGCGCGGCCAGCAACTGCAGGTCTTCGACGATCTGCTTCTGCGACATTACGCTGAGGTCGACCACGTCACGCGCCTGCGCGACGTAGTAGGCGAGCTGTTCGTCGCTACGGGCAAGCGATTTGTCGAGCGCCGCTTCGATGCGTTCGAGATGCGCGACCAGCTTGTCGTTCGCTTCGCCGAACATGCCGACGGCCGCGCCGAATGCTTCGCCGAGGCTCGCGACTTCCACCGCGCTGCCGGTGACCTGCGCGGCGACCGTGCCGAGCTTGCCGGTCTCGTGTTCGAGGTGCTCGGTGAAGCGATTGCCGACGCGTTCGAGCAGATCCGCCGACGTGGAGACCAAGGCATCGACGGCGGTGCGCTGCTCGGTCGACGCGTGATTGACCGCGTCGAGCAGCGTTTCCAGCGTGGCGAGCAGACGGCTGCGCTCTTCCAGCATCGCGGTGTCGCGGACCATGCTGTCGGAGAGCTTCTGGCGCAGCTCCGCGACGACTTCGGCGGCGGCCTTCGGCGCTTCCGATGCCGCCTGCACGAGGCGCTCGATCTCGGCGATCGTCGCGCTGGCATGCGATTGTGTCTGCGCGGAGATATCGCGTGCGGTTTGCGCGAGCGCGTCGCAGATCTGCTGCTGACGGGTCGCCGTTTGCGAACCCGTTTGCTGCCATTGTTCGCTGAGCTTTGCGGTCATCGCACCGAGCGCTTCGGTCCACGCGGCGAAGCGCTGTTCGTCGCGCGCGGCGAGTTCGGCTTGCAGGTTTGCTGCCGCCTTCGGTACTTCAGCCGCTGCTTGCACCAGTCGATCGATTTCGGCGATCGTCGCGCTGGCATGCGTTTGCGCTTGCGCAGAAATTTCCCGTGCCGTCTGTGCAAGCGCGTCGCAGATCTGCTGTTGATTGCTTGCGGCTTGCGCACCCGTCTGCTGCCATTGTTCGCTGAGCTTTGCAGTCATCGCACCGAGCGCTTCGGTCCATGCGGTGAAGCGCTGTTCGTCGCGCGCGGCGAGTCCGGCTTGCAGGTTTGCTGCCGCCTTCGGTGCTTCAGCCGCTGCTTGCACCAGTCGATCGATTTCGGCGATCGTCGCGCTGGCATGCGATTGTGTCTGCGCAGAAATTTCGCGCGCCGTCTGTGCAAGCGCGTCGCAGATTTGCTGCTGATGGCTGGCGGCTTGCGCACCCGTCTGCTGCCATTGCTCGCCAAGCTTCGCGCCCATCGCGTCGAGCGCCTCCGCCCATGCGCCCAAACGCTGCTCGTCGCGCGCGGTCAGTTCCGTCTGCAAGTTCGCATGCGAGCTACCGACAGCACTCAGCAACGCCGCGGCATGCTGTTCGAACGTCGCGGCGGCGCGCGCCAACGCCTGTTCGTTGTTGGCGGCGAGCTTGTCGCCCGCGCTTTGCTGCTTTGCCAACGCGTCGCCCCACGCCTGCGACATGCCGCTGGCCGTCGCTTCGAGCCGCGCGGACACGCCGTCGAGCAACGCGGCCGAGCGCTGTTCGAACGCTTCGGCAACGCGTTCGACAGAAGCGCGCTGTTGCGCGGCCAACTCGTCGCTCGCCTGTCGATGTCCGGCTAGCGCGCTGCCGCAAATCTCGGCGACGTTCGCGCTGGTCGCCGCGAAGCCGCTCGACATGCCGTCGAGCTGACGCTGCACGGCCTGGGTCACCGCTTCGTGCAACGCGGCGGTCTCGCGCGACAGGCCGGCCATCGTCGCTTCGACGACCGGCTGCAGGGCTCTGCCCGCGGCCTGCGCGCTGCCGGCCACGCTATCCTTCAGCGACTGTTCGATCACACCGGCCAGACGCAGATAAGCAGCTTCGGTGCGGCCGTAAAACGCGTCGAGGCTCGCGATTTGCCGCTCGTTCGACGCGGCGCTCTGTTGTTCGAGCGCGCTCATCATCGTCTGCAGACGTTCGACCAGCAGCGGCGTCGCTTCGGCCTGGCGTTGCAGCAGCCGGAAGCTTTCGTCGCGCTGATGGCTCTGCGAGTACACGTGCAAAGTCGTCGCGATCTTCACGTCGAGCTGTTGCGCCGCTTCGAGCCGCTCGCGGCGACACAGCGCCGACAACAGCCCGAGCATCGCCGACGTCGCGACACCCGCGATCGACGTGCCGAACGCGAAGCTCAGCCCCTTGACCGGCGCGGCCAGCGATGCGCGGATCGCCTGCAGGTCGCTCGCGCTCTCCAGCGCGAGGCCGGTGCCGCGCAGCGTCATCACCATGCCGAGCAACGTGCCGAGCATGCCGAGCAACACCAGCAGGCCGACCAGATACGGCGTCAACGCGGGTCCCGGCAACGCGACGCGCTCGCCTTCGACGCGCAGCCGCACGCTATTGCGCAGACTCGGATGGATGGGTTCGAGAAACGCGCCAAGGCTCGGCGGTGGTCCGGACAGCGCGGAGAGCGCGCCCGTCAGCGTGGTAGTCGCCTGACTATAGCGGCGCAATTCGAGCGCGCCCAGCACATAGAACCCGCCGATCAGCAGCGTGACGGCGAACGCGAGCGGATTGGAGACGGCGTAACCAACGGCGATCCAGCACGCCGCGGCGAGCCCCGCGAGAAATACGACGAGATCGATACGATATCTGGACATGGGGTCCCAGTTAGCAGGCGCGAAGAGCCGCGAGCAGCCCTTCGACCGGTTGAAAACGAACATCCAGCTCGGCCAGCAAAACGCTTTGCATGTCCTTGCGGAAGGCGTCGAGCCATGCGTCGGACGCGAGCGGCGCGGCAGCGTTGCTGGCGTCGGTCGCTTCCGCCTCCGCGACCCTCCGGGCCTCCCCCTCTTTCAAGCGCTCGAAGTGCCCGCCGAGCAGGCCGGGCACCGCGCCGAGCAAAGTCCGCTCGCGCTCGCCGAGCGCACGCTCCATCACCGCATCGACGACCGCGAGCCGCGCGAGCGCCGGCGCTTGCGTCGCCAGCAGCGCGCGCAGCCGGCCGCGTAACGTGCCGATCGCCGTTTCCATCGACTGCTGAAGCGCGAGGTAGCGCTGCCGGAACACCGCGTAGTCGGCCTGCGTGTCGACGGCCACGCGCGGCGCCGACATCCGGGCGGACAAAGGTGGCGAGCTGCGCCGCCGGGAGCCCGCGAGCACGCTATCGCTGGCGATTGCGCTCACCAGCGAGCGGCGCACACGCGTGCACTCTTCCTCTTCCACGCGGCCGAACGCGCGCGCGCCGCCAGCGACGGCCGGCGGCTTGCCGTCGAGCGCCGATGACAACGCGATAGCGTCGGTCCAGCCGAGCCACTGGCTCAGCCGATCCGCCAGCGATTGGCGCGATTCGGCGACGTCGGCCTCGGCGAGACGGGCCAGTAAGCGAACGAGCGCGGGCCCGCTGAGGGCGCTGCGCTGAGGGGCTTGCAACATACCACCGGACGCAAAAAAGTCAGCAGTTTACACGCTGAGGCCAACGAGTCCGAAGTCGCTCGCTCGATCGTGCGTCGAAAGACACGGTTTTGCCCGATCGAACCTGGCATTCGCGCATTTTCCCGAGCGCGGTTTTTTGCCAATAGCGAAGCAAGCCTATCCCTGTATAAGATGAAAGCTGGCGCCTCGCCTCGCACCGAACACTGCGGAGCGTCGACAACACACAGAACACACGCAAGGCGGACAGGGAGCATGAAATTCGATACCGTGGTGCTCGGCGCCGGCATTGTCGGGGTATGCGTCGCCGTGCATCTGCAGAAGCGCGGGCGCGCGGTTGCACTGATCGATCGTAAGCAGCCGGGCAACGAGACGTCGTTCGGCAATGCCGGCCTGATCCAGCGCGAAGGCGTCTATCCGTACGCGTTTCCGCGCGGGCTCGGCACGCTGCTGCGCTACGCGCGCAACCAGTCGCCCGACGTGCGCTATCACGCCGACGCGATGCTCCAGGTTGCACCGTTCCTATGGCGCTACTGGCGCAACTCACATCCGGCGACGCACGCGGAAATCGCGAAGTCGTACGCGACATTGATCGAACATTGCGTCAGCGAACATCGCGCGCTCGCCGCTGACGCTGGTGCGAGCGCGCTGCTGCGGCCCATCGGCTGGATCAAGGTGTTTCGCAACACCGCCGCGCGCGATGCCGAAATCACGCTTGCCGAACGGTGGCATCGCGAATACGGCGTCGAGTTCGAAACGCTCGACGCCCCGCGCCTGCAACAGCTCGAACCCGATCTCGACAAGCGCCTGCAAGGCGGGCTGCGCTATCCGCAATCCGATTCGGTCAGCGATCCGAATGCGCTCGTCACCGCGTACGCGCGGTACTTCGAAGCGCTCGGCGGACGGTTCTTCATCGGCGATGCCGATACGCTGCGCGAAGGCTGGCAGGTCGAAACGCGGGACGGGCCGATCTCGGCCGCGTCGGCGGTGATCGCGCTCGGGCCGTGGTCGGATCGCGCGAGCACGCGGCTCGGGTATCGGCTGCCGCTCGCGGTCAAGCGTGGCTATCACATGCACTACGCAGCGCGTCGGACCGCACACCTCAACCATCCGATTCTCGACGTCGACCACGGCTATGTGCTCGCACCGATGGCGCGCGGCATCCGATTGACCACGGGCGTCGAAATCGCGCGCCCCGAAGCGGCCAAGACGCCAGTGCAGCTCGATGCGGCCGAGCCCATCGCGCGAACGCTGTTTCCGCTCGGCGAACGTCTGGACCCGGAACCGTGGATGGGACGGCGCCCGTGCACGCCGGACATGATGCCGATCATCGGCCCCGCGACGAAACATCAGGGGCTGTGGTTCGCGTTCGGCCATGCGCATCATGGTCTGACGCTCGGGCCGGTGACGGGGCGGCTGATCGCCGAGATGATGACCGGCGAGCAGACGCTGGTCGATCCGCGGCCGTTTCGGGTCGAGCGGTTTTAGCCCGGATGGTCAGAGAGCGGCTCGAGCGAGCGCCTGACCTTGTTACTTCCATGAAGGAAACGACGGACAAGAGTGCCCGCAACGGGCCTCTTGAACGACCGGTTTTTGCCCTCTTCCGCAACTGGGCAAGGACAGCGGTTCTCAAAACCCCCTCCTCGCCATGCCCCGGGAGCCATCCTTTCACAGCCAGGCTTTGCGCGATATAGCCGACAACTATCCGACTTCATCGCTCAATTACCCTCGATTTCACCCTCAACCTCGCGTTCACCGCACTCTTCCCCAGCCAGCTCCCGCCAAAATATCTATTGAGAACGCTTCTCAATTACGCGGCAATTGAATACAATCCGCTCGAAATCACTTTGTAATAAACATGGAATGCCCGGGTAAGGAAACTGACCCCGCCCTGGCTTCCCGAACTCGACGGGGATAAACATGAAGTTGCGGTCCGACGATCCGAAGCTCGGCAAAATCAGCACGACACTATGCGGCGTACTGGCCGCCGGCCCCGCCCTTGCGCAGGGCACCACGGCCGGCGCGCCGCCCGAGCGCGAGGGCCAGCTCGCGCCGATTTCCGTGCAAGGCGAATCGGACGATGGCTTCAAGACCGATCACTCCGCATCGGTCAAATTCACTGCACCGCTCGTCGATACGCCGAAGTCGGTCACGGTGATTCCCGAGGAGCTGATTCGCAGCACCGGCGCGTCGACGCTGACCGAAGCGCTGCGCACTGTGCCCGGCATCACGTTCGGCGCCGGCGAAGGCGGCAACCCGCTCGGCGACCGGCCGTTCATTCGCGGCTACGACGCGCAGGGCAGCACGTTCGTCGACGGCATGCGCGATATCGGCGCGACCACACGCGAAGTGTTCAACATCGAAAGCATCGAAGTGACGAAGGGTTCGGACGGCACGTTCGGCGGCCGCGGCGGCGCGGGCGGAAGCATCAACCTGATCACGAAGACGCCGCATCTGGGCACGACCGCCGACGGCAGCGTCGGCCTCGGCACCGACCGCTATCGCCGCTTTACCGCCGACGGCAACTGGCAGATGGCCGACCACGCGGCGTTCCGCCTGAACGTGATGAGCCACAACAACGACGTGGCCGGCCGCGACGCGGTCAACAACGAGCGCTGGGGCATCGCGCCGTCGTTCACGTACGGTCTGGGCACGCCGACCCGCGTGACGGCGAGCTACTACCATCTCACCACCGACGATCTGCCCGACAGCGGCATTCCGTACTTCTACACGACGACCAACAAGCCGGCGAACGTCAGCACGATCTTCCCGGCGCCGGTGGACCGCCACAACTTTTACGGCCTGATCGACCGCGATTTTCGCAAGACGAGTTCGGATATCGGCACCGTGCGTATCGAACACGACATCAACGGCGACCTGACGATCCGCAATACGACGCGATACACGAAGTCGACCCAGGACTACATCTGGACCCAGCCCGACGACAGCCAGGGCAACGTGGTCAACGGCAAGGTGTGGCGCCGCGCGAACACGCGCGCGAGCAACGTGTACAGCCTCGCGAACCAGACCGAACTGTTCGGCGAGTTCAAGACGGGCTTCCTTAAGCACAGCTTCACGACCGGCATCGAGTTGTCGCGCGAAACCAGCGTCAACGATTCGTACACGGTGGCGGCCGCGACCGGCGCGATCTGCGCCACCAATGGCATTGGCGCGGCGTCGGGCTATAACTGCACGAGTCTCTGGACGCCGAATCCGAACGATCCGTGGGCCGGATCGATCAGGCAAACCAACGACCCGAGCGAGCAGCGCACGACCACCAAATCGATCTACGCGTTCGATACGATCGAATTGACGAAGCGCTGGCAGGCCAACGTCGGCCTGCGCGTCGACGATTACTCGACCGATCTGCGCACTACCGTCGCCAACGGCGCGGCGCGTGTGTCGCGCGACGACACGCTGTTCAACTACCAGTTCGGCCTCGTGTTCAAGCCGGCATCGAACGGCAGCATCTATGCGTCGATCTCCACGTCGTCGACGCCGGCTGGCGCACTGCTCGGCCAGGGCAGCGAAACGCAGTCGCTGATTCCATCCCGCGGCGTTGGTCCGAACGCGGCGCTGTTGTCGCCGGAAAAGAACCGCAGCGTCGAAGTAGGCAGCAAGTGGAACGTGCTCGACAACAAGCTGTCGCTGACCGGCGCGCTGTTCCAGATCTACACGACCAATGCGCGCGTCACGCTGCCGGACAACACCTACGCGATGGCCGGCAACAAGCGCGTGCAGGGGTTCGACTTCGGCGTGGCGGGTCAGTTGACCAACAAGTGGCAGGTGTTCGGCGGCTACACGTATCTGAAGAGCGAGTTGCGCAACAACGGCAAGACCACGTCGGATAACGGCCATCAGTTCCCGAACACGCCGAAGAACAGCATCAGCCTGTGGACCAACTACGACGTGCTGCCGAAGTTCACGATCGGCGGCGGCGCGTTCTATATGTCGCAGGTGTATGGCGATACCGCGAATCTGCGGGCGGTGCCGTCGTACTGGCGCTTCGACGGCATGGCCTCGTATCGCGTGAACAAGCACGTCGATCTGCAGCTGAACGTGCAGAACATTTTCAACCGCACGTATTACGACCAGGCGTACGCGTCGCACTACGCGTCGATCGCGCCGGGACGCTCCGCGTTCCTGACGCTCAACGCGCACTACTGATGCCGCGCGCGCTGAACCAGGTCTCGGTGCAGGCGCTCGCGAGCGTGTCGCGCGATGAATTCACCGCGATCCTCGCGGGGCCACCCGAGCGTGCCGCCGCGTGGGTCGCGGCGGCCGCGCGCAACGGCATCGTCGAGGCGCAGGCGGTGTACGGGCAGTACCTGCTCGACGGTCACGGCGTCGAGCGCGACGTCGACGAAGCGTTCGTCTGGTTCCGGCACGCGGCGCGGCGCGATCATCCGATGGCGATGAACATGCTTGGCCGCTGCTACGAACATGGCTGGGGTACGGCCGCGTGCGCGCCGGTCGCCGTGTACTGGTATCGGCTCGCGGCGCAAGCCGGGCTCGATTGGGGCATGTACAACTACGCGTCGGCGTTGGCGCTCGGTCATGGCATCGAATGCGATCGCGCGCAGGCATTGCAGTGGTTCTTGCGTGCGGCTGAACTCGGGCACGCGAAGTCGCTGAACTTCGTCGGCAGCTTTTACGAGGATGGCTGGACCGTCGATGCCGATGCGGATATCGCGCTTGACTACTATCGACGCGCGGCAGACGGTGGCGATTTTCGCGGGCAGTTCAATTACGCGCGGCTGCTCGCCGAGCGTGGCGAAATCGCCGAAGCATTGCAATGGTTGCAACGTGTGCCGCACACCGCGACCGGCGCGTTCGTCGCGAAGATGCGCACATGGCTGGCCGCTTCTTCCGTAAGCGCGTTTCGCGCACTCGAACGCAGCCTTGGCGCAAACGCCAATACGAATGCGAATGCAAGCCCCAACATGAACACGCAAATCAGCGCCACGCCAAATCTGGCGCAGGAGCCGCGCACATGATGCTGCATTTACCCGCCGTACTCAGCAAACAGCAGATCGCGCAATGCCGCGAAATGCTGGACGCGGCGCAATGGATCGACGGCAATGCAACCTCCGGCCAGCAATCGGCGCAAGCCAAGCGCAACCAGCAGCTGGCCGAAGGCTCGCCCGCCGCGCGCGCGATCGGCGATGCGATTCAGGACGCGCTCGGCCGCAACGCGCGCTTCTTTTCCGCCGCATTACCGCTGAAAGTCTTCCCGCCGCTTTTCAATCGCTATACCGGCGGCGACGGTTTCGGCACGCACGTCGACAATGCGATCCGCCAGCTGCGCGGCACGGACTTCCGCATCCGCAGCGACCTGTCGGCGACGCTGTTCCTCGCCGAGCCCGACACCTACGACGGCGGCGAGCTTTGCATCGAGGACACCTACGGCGTGCATCGCGCGAAACTGCCGGCCGGCGACATGGTGCTCTACCCCGCGTCGAGCCTGCATCACGTGAACCCGGTCACGCGCGGCGTGCGCGTCGCGTCGTTCTTCTGGATTCAGAGCATGGTGCGCGACGACGGCCAGCGCGCGACGCTGTTCCAACTCGACAACGACGTGCAAACGCTCGCGGCCGAACGAGGCTCGAACGACGCGACCGTCGTGAGCCTCACCGGCATCTATCACAATCTGCTGCGTCGCTGGGCCGACGCCTGATCCGCGCCCAGCCACGAACCTTCGATGCAATAAAAAACGCCGCGGGCCAACAGCCCCGCGGCGTTTTTCATCGAGCCGGACAAACGTCGATCAGGCCGTCACGGCAGCCCGGCGCGGCGACAGTGCCGACACCAGGAAACTCACGACGATGTTCGCGACCAGCGCGATCAGGCCGATATACAGCGGGTAGTTCTCGTGGCCGAAATGCAGGCCATACACCGGCTTGAGCCCTTGCGAAATCGCGAGGCCCGTGCCGAGCACGATACCGACGAGCCAGCCGAGGAACAGACCCGGCGTGTTCAGACGGCGCGTGTACAGCGAGAACACGATGGCCGGGAAAATCTGCAGAATCCACACACCGCCGAGCAGTTGCAGATCGATCGCGTACTGCGTCGGCAGGAACACGATGAACAGCAGCGCGCCGAACTTGACGACCAGCGAGACGATCTTCGCATTGGCCGCTTCCGCTTGAGGCGACAGATTCGGCGACACCAGCGGACGCCACAGATTACGCGTGAACAGATTCGCTGCGCCGATCGACATGATCGCGGCCGGCACCAGCGCGCTGATCGCAATCGCGGCGGCCGCGAAACCGACGAACCACGACGGGAACAGCGTACCGAACAGCGTCGGCACCACATCGCTTGCCGACTTCACATTCACGCCCGCGGCGATCGCCATATAGCCGAGCAGCGCGATCAGGCCGAGCAGCACCGTGTAGGCCGGCAGGAAGATCGCGTTCTTGCGAACCGTCTTTGCCGACGACGACGACAGCACCGCCGTCATCGTATGCGGATACATGAACGCGGCGAGCGCCGAGCCGAGCGCGAGCGATGCGAATGCGGTGTACTGGTTCGGCTTCAGCAGGATGCCGGTCGCGCCGCCCTTCGCCTGGAAGTGCGCATCGGCCAGTTCGAACACGTGCCCATAGCCGCCGAGCTTCACCGGAATCAGCCATACCGCCGCGATCACGACGATATAGATCATGATGTCCTTGACGAAGGCGATCATCGCCGGCGCGCGCAGGCCGCTCGCATACGTATAGAGCGCGAGGATCACGAACGCGACGATCAACGGCAATTCGCCGGTGACGCCGAGACCCTTGATCACGACCTGCATGCCGACCAGTTGCAGCGCGATATACGGCATCGTCGCGACGATGCCGGTCAGCGCGATGGCTGCCGGGAACCACTTGCCGCCGTATTCACCGTGCACGTAGTCGGCCGCGGTGATGTGGTTCTTCGCGTGCGCAACCCTCCACAGCTTCGGCATCACCGCGAACACGAACGGATAAACGATGATCGTGTACGGCAGCGCGAAGAAGCCATACGCGCCCACCGAATAGACGAGCGCGGGCACTGCGATCACCGTATAAGCGGTATAGAAATCGCCGCCGACGAGGAACCAGGAAATGATCGTGCCGAACTGCCGGCCGCCGAGGCCCCACTCGTGCAACTGCGTCAGATCGCCACGCTTCCAGCGCGCCGCGAAAAAGCCGATCACCGTGACGAGCACGAAGAACGCGATGAAGACCGTCATCGCAACCGGGTTCACAGGATTCAGATCGCTCATTTGAGACCTCGATACACGATGTAAATCAGCAGCGAGGTCAACGGCACCCACAGAAACTGATACCAGTAGAAGAAAGGAAAGCCCGCGAGCGACGGATGCGTGTCGTTATAGAACGGCAGCCACAGCAGCGCGATATAGGGGATCAGCAAAATGAGCCAGAGCCATGAACGGCCGGCCGGCGGGGAGGTCTCCACGAACGTCTCCTTGAGTATTATCGACAGCACGCGCGATGGCTCGTGCGGGGAAATCGGGAACGCCGCACACTCGCCCGCCAGGCCTGGCGCAGCGCGGTACGCGACGGGCATGTAGTATTCGCCTTCGCGCGTTTCCTTACAAGCGCGCAACTACGTAAGCCGTCTACGTAATAATACGTAGCCCGTTGACTGGCTTTTTTCAACGATGAAACTCAAAGCAAAGATTGTGCTGCTGGCGATCGTGCCCTTTCTGGCGGCGATCGCCAGCATCGAGACCGGCGTGCGCCGCGAAGCGACGGCGCTCGCGGAGCGGCAGCACGCGACTACCCAGGCCGCCTACATGGCCAGCAAGGAGGTCGAGCTCAAGCACTACGTCGAGCTCGCGACCACCGCGATCGCGCCGCTCTACGAAGCCGGCGGCGAGAACGCGCGCGACGACGCGCTGCTGCGCACGCGCGCGCTCGCGGTGCTCGAGAAGATGAATTTCGGCGAGGACGGCTATTTCTTCGTGTACGACCTGCACGGCCGCACGCTGATGCATCCGCGCGAGCCGGATCTGGTGGGCCGGGATCTGTGGTCGTTGCGCGATAGCCACGGCGCGCCGACGATCCAGCAGCTACTCGCCGCGGCCGCGCGCGGCGGCGGCTACGTGCGCTATCTGTGGCATCGGCCGTCGACCGGCAAGGAGGAGTCGAAACTCGGCTACGTGGTGCCGCTCGAACGCTGGGGCTGGATGCTCGGCACCGGCATCTATCTCGACGACGTCGACACCGCGCTCGCGCATATCGACGCCGAGGCTGCGGCCAATATCGCTCGCACGATGAAGTGGATCGACGCGATCGCGGTGGCAGGCCTCGCGGTGATTGCGCTGTGCGCACTCGTGCTGAATGTGACCGAATATCGCAGCGCCGACGCGAAGCTGAAGCGGCTCGCGCAGCAGGTCGTCGAGTCGCAGGAAAACGAGCGTGCACGGCTGTCGCGCGAACTGCACGACGGCATCAGCCAGATGATGGTATCCGTGAAGCTGCTGCTCGAATCGGCGCTCGCACGGCTCGAACGCGGCGACGCGCGCGTGCCCGCCGCCGAGGCCGCATTGTCCACCGGACTCACGCGGCTCGGCGATACGCTGCGCGAAGTCCGGCGCATTTCTCATGCGTTGCGTCCGTCGATGCTCGACGATCTCGGCGTCGCCGCCGCGCTCGAACAATTGACGCGCGAACTCGGCGACGAGTCCGGCATCGCGATCGGCTTCACGCAGATCGCGCACACGCATGCGGCCACGCTGCCCGATACGGTCAACACCGTGCTGTTTCGTATCGCTCAGGAAGCGCTGACGAACATCGTGCGGCACGCGCAGGCGTCGAGCGCGGCGCTTGCGCTCGAAGTGTCGCGCGACGCGGTCACGCTGACGATCTCCGACAACGGCCGCGGCTTCGACGTGGCCGACGCATTCGTCGGCGGACTCGAGGGCATCGGTCTGCGCAACATGCGCGAACGGCTCGAAGCGCTCGGCGGCACACTGTCGCTGAACTCGCAGCCGGGACACACCGTCGTTACCGCGCGCGTGCCGCTGCCAACGACGCACGCCACGGTGCCGCCCCTGCAGGAACTCTCATCATGAACGACACGACCTCTCCTTCCATCGCGCGTCTGCTGCTCGTCGACGATCATCCGCTCGTGCGCGACGGTCTGCGCGCACGTCTCGAAGCAGTGCGCCACTTCGAAGTGGTCGGAGAAGCGGGCGACGCGCAGGCAGCGCTCGCGCTGGCCGAACGCCAGGCGCCGCATCTGGCGCTGATGGATGTCGGCATGAAAAGCGGTATGAACGGCATTGCGCTGGCAGGCCTTTTTCACGAGCGCTTTCCGGCGATTCGCGTACTGATGCTGTCGATGCACGACAACCTCGAATACGTAACTCAGGCAGTGCGAGCGGGCGCGAGCGGCTACGTGCTGAAGGATTCGCCGGCGCTCGAGATTATTCAGGCAATTGGCGCGGTACTCGACGGCAAGACATTCTTCAGCGCAGAGATCAGTGCCCGACTGATCCAGGCGTCGGCAAAGCAATCGCCGGTCGAACGTTTGACGCCGCGCGAGCGCGACATTCTCGATGCGCTTGCCGAGGGGCTGTCGAGCAAGCAGATCGCGCAGCGCAACGATCTGTCGGTGCGAACCGTGGAGACGCATCGGCTGAATCTGAAGCGCAAGCTCGATATCGAAGGACAGGCCGAGTTGATCAAGTTCGCGGTCGAGAATCGGCGCAACAAGCGTTGAGGTTCGCGGGCGCGCGATAATGGGCGGTCCACACCCGGAGCCACCACAGCATGAAACGCGTGTTCGAACTGAGTCTCGCCAGCCTGATGCTATGCGTGGCCGCGGCTCGCGTTTATGGCGAACCGGCGCGGGTCAATCGTGGCCACGATCCATTTCTGCAGATCTCCAAAGCTGTCGCCGATTGCCCGACGCCGCTCGGCCCATTCGAAACCGAAAAGGAATGGCTCGACGATAGCCATTACAGAATCGAACGCGGCAATAGCTGCTGGATCGAAGGCCGTTGCCGTTTGCCGAACGCGTATCTGTACGATGCGGAAATCGCCGACAGCGTGCAACGGCGTCTAGCGAATCTGAACGCCGCGACGCACTGGCGCGAGCAATCGACGCTATGGCTCACGCTGCAACGCCGCTTCATCTACGTCGAAGGCTGCGTCGCGCCGGGTTTCGACAAGAAGACCTTCCTCATCGAACTCGCCAAAACGGCGGATGTCGAGCGCGTGATCGACAACACGATCACCGATCCTCACGCCACGCGGTTGCCGTACCGCACGCAGGCGGACCCGGACAAGCCCGTGCTCAATCCTGGCAATTAGCGCGGCAACTGGCGATGTTTTCGCCCTTTGGCATCAACTGTCTGCTATATCGGCAGACGTCGATAGCAACGCAGAAATCGTTCGTTTGGCCTTTATAGCGTCATTGCTAACATCGGCGGCCCTCCCCTACGGTCCGCAATAACAATGACAACACCTCGATTTCGCCGTACCCGCTATCGCCCTTCATTGCGTCTCGGCATGATCGGCGCCGCCGTCGCGAGCCTCGTCACGCTCGCCTCGTGCGGCGAAGACAACCTGCCGGCCGCGTCCGCCGCGTCGAATGCCACGCCGGTCGTCGCGCAGAAGCGGCCAAACATCCTGTACATCATGGCCGATGACCTCGGCTACTCCGACATTCACGCGTTCGGCGGCGAAATCAACACACCCAATCTCGATGCGCTGGTGCAAAGCGGCCGCATCCTGACGAATCACCACACGGGCACCGTCTGCGCGATCACGCGTTCGATGCTGATCTCGGGCACCGATCACCATCTGGTCGGCGAAGGCACGATGGGCGCGCCGACCGACGAGCGCAAAGGACTGCCGGGATACGAAGGCTATCTGAACGATCGCGCGCTATCGGTTGCGCAGTTGCTGAAGGACGGCGGCTATCACACGTACATGGCCGGCAAGTGGCACATCGGCTCGGGCATCGTCGGCAGCGCGACGGGCAGCGGGCAGACGCCGGACCAATGGGGCTTCGAGCACAGCTACGCGCTGCTCGGCGGCGCCGCGTCCAATCACTTCGCGCACGAACCGGCCGGCTCGAAGAACTACACCGAAGACGGCAAGTACGTGCAGCCGGGCCAGCCCGGACAACCGGGCGGCGCGGGCGGCAGCCCAGCCGTGTTCTACTCGACCGACTTCTACACGCAGCGCCTGATCTCCTATATCGATTCGAACAAGGGCGACGGCAAGCCGTTCTTCGCGTACGCGGCCTATACGTCGCCGCACTGGCCGCTGCAGGTGCCCGATCCTTATCTGCACAACTACGTCGGCAAATACGATGCTGGCTATGACGCGATCCGCGATGCGCGTATCGCCCGGCAGAAAGCGCTCGGCATCATTCCGCAGGACTTCGTGCCGTATGGCGGCGCCACGGAGACGCTGGCCGCGAGCCCGGCCACCGCAAACAACGGCACCACGAACGCGAAATACGTGAGCGCCGTGAACAGCGCCGTGCAGGGCTACACCGATTACGGCCCCGGCTATGTGAACAAGAAGTGGGACAGCCTGTCGCCGGCCGAGAAGAAAGCGCAGGCACGCTATATGGAAATCTACGCTGGCATGGTCGAGAACCTCGATCACAACATCGGCGTCTTGATCCAGCATCTGAAGGACATCGGCGAATACGACAACACGTTCATCGTGTTCCAGTCGGATAACGGCGCCGAGGGCTGGCCGATCGATTCCGGCGCGGACCCGACCGCCACCGACACCGCGAACGGGGCCGATCCGACCTACTCGCAACTCGGCACCGACAACGGCAAGCAGAACGCGCAACGTCTGCAATACGGCTTGCGTTGGGCCGAAGTCAGCGCGACGCCGTTCCGCTTGACCAAGGGTTATTCGGGCGAAGGCGGCGTGTCGACACCGTTGATCGTGCATCTGCCGGGCCAGACTTCGCAAAAGCCGACGCTGCGGGATTTCACGCACGTGACGGACAACACCGCGACGTTCCTTGCAGTCGCGCAGATCGTGCCGCCGACCACGCCCGCTCCCGCGCTGATCAATACGCTGACTGGCGTCGATCAGAACAAGGGCAAGGTGGTCTACAACAACCGCTATGTGTATCCGATCACCGGAAAATCGCTGCTGCCGCAGCTCGAAGATCGGAGCACCGCGCCCGTGCATAGCGCGTCGTTCGGCGACGAGGCCTACGGCCGCGGTTATCTGCGCAGCGCCGACGGCCGCTGGAAAGCCCTGTGGACCGAACCGCCGCTCGGCCCCGTCGACGGTCACTGGCAGCTGTACGACATGAGCGCCGATCGTGGCGAAACGCAGGACGTGTCGGCGCAGAATCCGTCGATCATCGATGGTCTCGTGCAGCAGTGGAACGACTACATGACGAGCGTCGGCGGCGTCGAGCCGTTGCGTCCGCGCGGCTACTACTGAGCAGACGATGGCGTTTTCATTCAAGCTCAAACGCGGCGTGGCGCTGTATGGCGCATACGCCGCGATCGCGGCGGCCGCATTCGCCGCCGCGTTTGCCGCGCCTTCCATCGGTGCGGCGAGCGCGGCGGTATTCGGCGGCGGCTCGCCGAGCGCCTTCGACAGCCTGAACCGTTCGCGCCCGCTCGCCGCGCTCGGTTCCGAGCAGCAATGCGAGCGCTACTCGGGCCTGCCCGCACGCTGGCGCGACGACCCGCAAGCCGGCATGGTGCATCTGCATGGTGGCGAGTTCGTTCTCGGCAGCAAGCTCGGTTACGAAGACGAGCGCCCGGCCGGCGACGGCAAGACGCACGTGGCCGGTTTCTGGATCGACCAGACCGACGTCACGAATGCGCAGTACGACGCGTTCGTGCGCGCGACCGGGTATGTCAGCGAGGCGGAGCGCCAGGGCGGTGCGGTCGTTTTTCACACGCCGACGCGCGAGGAAATGAACGCGCGCGATCTCGCCTGGTGGAGTTGGGTCAAAGGGGCCGCGTGGAATCATCCGAGCGGCCCCGGCAGCAATCTCGACGGCCGCATGAATCAACCGGTGACGATGGTCACGCAGGCCGATGCGCTCGCGTACGCACACTGGCTCGGCCGCGATCTGCCGACCGAAGCCGAATGGGAATACGCGGGCAAAGCCGGCCACGAAGGCGCGGATCTCGACACCGCGCCGCGCGACGCGCACGGCAAGCCGAGCGCGAACTACTGGCAAGGCGTGTTTCCGGTGCTCAATACCAGCAAGGATGGTCATGCCGGCCTGTCACCGGTCGGCTGCTATGCGGCGAACGACTTCAGGCTTTACGACATGATCGGCAATGCGTGGGAATGGACCAAGGACGTGTACAGCGGTCCGCACCAGTCGCATACGAACGGCGATACCGCGGCCGTGGCGCCACTCAGTCGGCGGCACGATACGCCGATGGTCATCAAGGGCGGCTCGTTCCTGTGCTCGCGCGACTATTGCGTCAGGTATCGCGCGGCGTCGCGCGAGCAGCAGGAAGCCGATTTGCCGGCTTCGCATATCGGCTTTCGCACGGTGTCGAGGGATCAGTCATGAAGCGATACGCGATTGCCGCGCTTGCGCTCGCGGTGTGGACTGCCTCGCTGCCCGAACCCGCGCACGCCGCCGCGCAGACCATCAAAGTCGGCGTAAGTTCGGGCGCACAAGCGGAGATCATGAACGAAGTGCGCCGCGTCGCCGCGACCAAGGGTCTGGCGCTCGACGTCGTGGTGTTCGATCAGCCGTCGCGGATCGACGCGGCGCTCGTCGCGAAACAGATCGACGTCGCGAGCTTCGAAGACGAACCCGCGCTCGACGCGCAGCGCAAACTGCATGGCTACGCGCTGACGAGCGTGGCCACGACCGTCACGTTTCCGGTCGCGCTCTACTCGCGCAAGCTGACGAACCTCGTGCAATTGCAGCGCGGCGCGACGATCGCGATTCCCGACGATCCCGCCGGCACCGCACGCGCGCTGATCCTTCTGCAAAACGAAACGCTGCTGACGTTCCGCGACAGCGCGGGCCTGCACGCGACGCTCGCCGACATCACGAGCAACCGCCTCCACCTGAAGATTCGCCAGGTGCCGCGCGCGCGCCTGTACGACTCGTTGAACAGCGTCGCGTTCGCCGTGATCGACAGCGACACAGCGGCGCGCTCCGGTCTTCTCCCCGCTCGCGACGGCCTCAGTCTCGAAGACGCGCGCTCGCCGTATGCAAACGTGCTGACCGTGCGCGACAGCGATCGCCAGAACCCATGGGTCGCGCAACTGGTCGCCGCCTATCATTCGAACGAGGTCGCGCATTTCATCCTCACGCGTTATCAGGACTCGGTGCGGCGGCCGTGGTGAACACGTTTTCGTTTTCCTGTTCCGCGTGCGGTCGATGCTGCAACAGTCCACCGTCGATGACGCTTGCGGAGTTGTTTCGCCATCCCGACCGGTTTATCGGCTGTATTGCGATTGGACGCGTGGCGCGCAGGCGGCCCGGCGAACGGCTGCGTGTCAGCCGGCATGAAGCCGTGCTCGACGAAGCCGACTGCGCGGCGTTCGAAGCGCTCGCCGATACGCTGCTGTATCGCGCGGGGGACACCTTCAGCATCGTCGCGCAGGGCTTCGACTATCCGTCGCTCGCGCGCTGCCCTGCTCTGGCGGACGACGGACGCTGCGCGATTCATCTGCAAGGCAAGCCGCTGACCTGCGAAGTGGTGCCGCTCGACCCGCTCGTGCCGGACAGCCTGCAACATCTGGTGCTGGCCGAACGCGGCGCCAGCGCGATCTATGTCGGCAGCGCATGCATCCAGGAAGGCAAACGCGACGATGCGGCGTTGCTGGTCGACGCGGGCCGCATTGCCGATCCGCAAGCTGAAGATGCGCTCGCGCGGCGGCGCCGCGCGCTCGCACAGGAGCGCGCAATCTGGACGCAAGCCGTATTCGACGCATTGCGGGCCGACCTGTTCGATTCACCCGCCGCGCTCGCACGCATCCCCGCGGGCGGCTTTCTAACGCTCTCGCTCGTGCCGGCACTGCTGAGCGTCGCGGCGGCATCGTCGCGCTGCCGCGAGCTGTGCATCGACTATATCGACAGCCAGTTGGCGTTGATCGAAGGCAGCATCGCGCAAGCGCTCACACGACGCCGGCTCGACGATCGTCCGGTCACGCAGCAGTTGCGCGGCTTTGCCAACGCGTATCGACACGCGAAAGCGCGCCTCGTCGATGCGGCCGCCACGGAGCAATACAATGGCACGCAGGCTTTGCGCCCCGACGTCGAAGCGTATCTGAGCGGCGCCGTTCACTGATCCGTCGGCGCGTCGACACTTTCTATTCCGCTATTCAAAGCTGTGTGTCCAGCAGCCGTACGAACTTTTCGACGACCTTCTCGGTAAACGAACGCTGTGTCCAGGCTTCGAATGTGATGCGCTTCGATTTTGCGATGTCGTCGTTGAACGCGGCGGTCTGCTGTCTCGCGAAAGCGCGGTCATAGATATTCAGGTTTGCTTCATCGTTCAGCTTGAACGAGCGGTTATCGAAGTTCGTCGAGCCGACCGACACCAGGTACTCGTCGACCACCAGCAACTTGCAATGGAACATGGTCGGCTGGTACTCGTAGATCTCGACGCCCGCTTTCAACAGATCGCCCCAGCACGCCCGCGACGCTTCGCGCACCGTGTGCGTATCGATGCGTTTACCCGGCGTGACGATCTGTACTTTGACGCCGCGTTTCGCGGCTTCGACGATCGCGTTGATGGTCAGCTTGTCGGGCACGAAGTACGCGCTCGCAAGCTGCAAACTGCGCGTGGCGGCAGTGATGGCCATCAGATACATCAGCTGCATGTCGTCGCTGCCGCCCGACGGCGAACTGCTGAACATATGCGCAAAACCCTCGCCCGCTCCTTTCGGCTCGGCGTCGATGTGCGGGAAATACCTCGCACCGTGCAAGACGTTGCCGGTCGCCTTGATCCAGTTATCCATGAACACGGCCTGCATATGGGCGACCGCCGGACCGGTCAAGCGGAAATGCGTATCGCGCCAATGCTTTTCGTCCTGCGCATGGCCAGTCCACTCCGGTGCAATGCCGACCCCGCCCGTAAAACCGATCCGGCCGTCGATCACCAATAGTTTCCGGTGCGTACGATCGTTCATGCGACCGAGTCCGGTCCAATGCGGCTTGTGAAACTTGACCACTTCGGCGCCGGCCTCGCGCAGCAGTTGCAGATAGCGCCGATCCATCTTCGAAGAACCGACCCAGTCGAGCAGTACATGCACGGCGATGCCTGCACGCGCCTTATCGGCAAGCGCGCGCGCAATCTGCTCGCCGATCTCGCCGGACCAGTAAATGAACGTTTCAAATGTGATGGTTTCGCGCGCCGACCGAATGCCTTCGAGCATCGACGGAAAGATCTGGTCGCCATTGAGCAGCATCTCGAAGCGATTACCCGGCACCACAGGCGGACCGAGCAATAGGCCCATCGAGCGCAGGAATTGCGGATCGTCGCTCTTATAGAGCCGCTCGATCTTGTGTTCTATTTTCTTTTCGCCGCTCGACAGATTGGCGATCACGAGAACGATCACCAGCGTGACGAACGCGGTAATAGCAATGGTCAGCATGCGTGGCCTCGATGGCAGGCGGCGGGACACGGCATGCGCATCCCTCGTCCGACGGGAAAGTGCCGGACTCCTGCCCGGCTTTCACGATCCTCGCGTCATGCACGGCGCGTGCCCGCAGCGGGACCGCGCCTTGCTTTCCGCCTCCAACGCTTTATCTGACCAAAGCAAATGCCTCACGACTGGCTATTTCGCCCGCGCCGAATACGCCGATGACGGTATAGTCCGAAGCCACGCATTCGAACGTCGATGCCTGAAACGTAATGACGAAATGCCGCCGCGCCGGTGCCTCGGCAGCAATGGTGATTGGCTCCGTCGCCACGGCGGCAATTTCCGCGCACAACGACGAATTGACGATTTCATGCGCCGCGTAGCCAGCTAGACCTTGCGCCGCGAGCGGATGAATGGCTAGATCGTCATCGCCCGGCGGCCCGAGACGATGAAACACGGTGTCGGCGAACAACACCGCGCAAAAAGGATCGTCGTCGGGATCGAATGGCCCGAACCGTTCAAAGTCCGACTCCGCGATCGGATAAGTGACGATCACACGGCGATCGCTGGCGACGATGAATGGTTCGGCGGCATCGGCTGCCGGATGAGGAACGGAGTCCAGCAGGAAGACCTGATCTTCCTGCTGGGATGCATCGAACGTGCTAACCATCTACTTCACGGCTCCGCGGCTATTACGCGCCTGCTTGCGTCTCGGGCGTTTGCGGAGCCGCCGGCGCGACGGGCGCGGCCGTGCTCTTTGCGGCAGCCTTGCGGGCCGGTGCTTTTCTTGCCATCTTCACAGCGCTTTTACGGCCAGCGGTTTTCTTCACCGCGGCTTTCCGGCTTGCCGGCGTTGCCTTTTTGGCTGCGGTCTTTTTCACGGCCGTCTTGCGCGTTGCTTCTTTCGCCACTGCTTTTTTCGCCGTGGCCTTCTTGCCTACCGCGCTTGCGGTCGCTTTCGCCTGGCCGCTCTTTGCCGCCGTTTTCGCTGTTTTCGGAGCGGCAGCCGCGCTCGCCCCATCGATCAGGAATTTGCTGCGATCCTTAACTGAGGCAAGCCATGCCGGCGCCGGACCGCGTCCGCTCCAGGTCGCGCCGGTTTTCGGATCCAGGTACTTCGGCGGCTGGGCGCCTTTCGGCTGACCTTTGCCGCGCTTCGCGGCGGGAGTAGCCGCGGCTTTGCTTGCGCTCGCAGCATCGATCAGGAACACCGTGCGGTCCTTCGCGCCGGCGATCCAGCCAGGCGCGCGGCCGTGACCCGTCCAGGTCGCGCCGGTTTTATGGTCGCGGTACTTCGCCGGCGTGGCCGACTTGGCGGCTTTGCTCACGCCAGCAGGTCTTCCCCGGCCCGTACCCGTATTGCCATTCAGACCTCGCGCGGAGCGTCGTGCCTTTGCCTGTGCTTCGATATCGGCAGTCGTTAGACCGTGCTTGAGCATCAACTCGCGAATCTGATCGACCGCGGCCTGTGCTTTTCTGGCAATGAGAACGTCAGCTTGCGCCTGGAGCTTCTTAAGCTTTGCTTGGATTTGCTCTAACGAAGGCATTTGATTGCTCCTTATGTGGTAATCGTCGAACTATGCCATGAATGACCGAAGAAAGGCAGTCTATTGACCTATCCTGAGCTTCAATACATCGATACGAGCGCCGATGCAGCGTTCAAATAACAAAAGCTTTCAGTTTTTCTACCGGGTCATCGAAGCTTTCTTCCCTTTCCTTCCTTCTTGATTCCTCTCTTTTTCATTTCGGTTCCATCACTCAGATAGGTGTAAAAACGACGACCTGGCGATCGGCAATGTACCTCACGCTCCGTATAAAGCGGTAGTGTTGACCGTCCGCCGTTATCCGGTTCAGGCCCAGGCGGGTCAGTAGCAGCATTTCATCTGCCTGGAAAGCATCGACGACACCGGAATCCGTTAAATCCTCCAATGCACCCGATGGATTTCCGACATAAACGTTGCGCGCCTGCTTGCCGATCCGCATGACGACCACGCTTTTTCCCTCGTCGAGCGCCAATTCGAGAAAGCTCGCGAGCGTACGCAACGACTCCGGTGTGCAAGTCCTGGTCTGATAGATCGCTGCATTCGATGGCGTCATTTGTGTTCCCCGTCATCCGCATCGACGGCAAATAGCGCGCCGTCATGCTTTCTGGCTTTAGTCGCTTCTACTATAGCCCGGCATTTGGATATTCAAAGGAGAGTAGCCCACTTTTTATTTGAAAACGGTCTTTTTTTTGGTGAACTGCTATAGCGAACCGATTCAAGCGTGTGCGAAACGCCACTGACGATACGTGCAAAACCGCTGCTCCGGTAACTTACCGTTACCGATCTTGCAGCACCTGTTGCTCCTGCTCTGTCCAGGTCCATTTACACTTCATAACCGTGCCCAGCCTCGGATGCAGAGCCAATAGAGAGTCTTTTGTCAGCCGCCATGCTCGCGGCAGCTATTGAAAAAGACGTTGGGCCACCCTAACTTCGATCCACTCAAACACGATGGTACTTACAATGAAAGCTGACCTTATTCGGACCACCCTCGGGGCACTGGCAGTTTCGTTCGCAATGGCAGGCACCGCGAACGCGGCCGGTTGCCTGAAAGGAGCGGTAGTGGGCGGCGTCGCCGGGCACTATGCGGGACATCATGCGGTGGTTGGCGCGGTCGGCGGCTGTATCGTCGGACGGCATGTGGCCAAAAAACACGCCGAAGAACAGCAGGCGGCGGCTCAGGCCGCGCCACATCAGCCAGCCAGAATGCAGTAACTGACGCCCCTCTCCATTCACTCAGGCAATGCGCAATCCGCGCGCGGGCAAGATCTCCTGGGTGGTCACGAAACGATGCTGTTTGACCGCGTCGTGAAAGAGGCGGTAGTCGCTCTTTTCGAACGCGGTCGTCCACTCCGGTCTGTCCCCGGTGTCGTCATCACACAACAAACCGGTGGCCTGGTACTTCCACGAACCCTGTCCTTTGGCGATATAGCCGGGCACGGGTTCTTTCAAACCCGGAATACGGCCGGCACTTACCCATTCGCAAACGGTTCTCAAACGCAGGTTGTCGTCGGGTTCGCGGTTCGTATCGAGCAGTCGGGTCAGTACGTCTTTGACGTCGTCCGGCATGCCGGGCTGGTTTTCGAAGTCTTCGCGTCCGGCCAGATAAGCTCGCACGACACGACAACTCATATCCGCCGCTTGCACGAAATCCGGCAAATTATGTCGTGAGATGAAGTGATTGCAGCCGTCGATGTAATGCCAGCGTGCCCACGGCTGGTCGGGATAATGCAACGCGGCGCCGTGGCCGACCGGTAACGCGATCGTCAGAACGTCCGTCTCGACGCGCTCGATCAGATGCGCGACCGCCAGTTCGAGGCTCGCGAGCCAACCTTTGCGCGTGCAATCCTGCGCTTCGAGAAGATGTACGCGATTCCACGGGCTTTCGATGCCCGCGAATCCCTGGTGCGCCCAGGTATCGACATACGTATGAAGCGTCACGCCGAGCCGGTGCAACGCGGTCTCCGATTCGCGCTGCCTGATAGCGCGCCGCACGACTTCGCGCGCGACTTCACTGTCGGGCCGGCAAACCGCCTTTTCCTCGAGACTGTCACCCACCCCGGCCGGCAGAAAATGGAACGGCGCCCATACGAGCCGATTCTGGTCGTTCTCGGTATTGGCGTAATCGAATAACCTGTGCGCGGTCGCGAATCGCTCGAATGTCTCGCCGCCCCTGAACCGAAGTATTCCGCTCGTCGTTGCGTCGTCGACGTATTGGCAGGCATGCGCGACGGTTTGCGCATCGCCGGCCGTCATGCCGCCGACGCGCGCGGCGATGTAGACCACGCCGTAATGGAAGTCGATATTCATGGCAGGCGCTCCTGGCGCGCATAATCACGGCCGGTCTGTGGCCGGCGATAGGGCGAGACGAATACAGGGAGCTGCGCGTGAGTAGATAGTAGACGAGCGAGCGGCACTCGCCTTGAAATAACATGCGTATTGGGCGTGTTTTTCCACGTTTCGCGCCAGGCTACTATTCGGGCTACTGAAGGAAAACGCCGGCGGCGCCAGCGAAATGCAACCTGCCGGCACAGCAAGCCGCCGGGCCACGAGGCCGAAAACGTAACCCGGCCCGACCGGCGCCGGTCAGGTCAAATGTGTAACGGAAAGACGATTGTTCCAGTGCTGGTTCAGATACTCGAGCGCGAACATCCGGTGACAATGATGTGGTAAATGTTCACTGCAAAGCAGGCAGCCCGATTCAAATAGCGCGATATCCAGATTGCTTTCCACACGGCGGCGCGCGATGAGGTCGAGATATTCCTCGCGAAAGTTCTCCCAGCTCAACTGCTTGCCCTGATAGCGTTTGAGCAGTTCCGGCTCGGGAGCCAACTCCGGAATTTCCACGTACGCCGCATTGCACAACTGCTCGAGAAAGAACGGCAGATCCTGCTTTTTCGCAAAACCCGCCAATTGCGACGTGTTGTTGAGGCGAACGTCGAGCACCGTGCGCACCTGGGCATCCTTCAACAACCCGAAGAACTTCTGGGCGCTCTTGCCGGTAAAACCAATACTGGCCACCTGTACGGTACCTTTGTCACGTTTCATCGTGAGTCCCCTTGGCGGGCCATTCGGCGCCCATAAAAAAGCCTCGCTGCGATTAGCGCAGCGAGGCTCGGTGGCAGTGCATGTTTAGCGCCGCTCGCGCGCTTTACTTGACGATGTCGACCAGTTCGACTTCGAAGGTCAGATCGGTATTCGGCGGAATCGGGCCGACGCCGCGATCGCCATATGCGGTCGCCGCCGGGCACGTGAGTCGCGCCTTGCCGCCGACTTTCATCTTCTGCACGCCTTGCGTCCAGCACGGAATCACGCGATTGAGCGGGAACGTGGCCGGGCCGCCATGCTTGGCCGAGCTATCGAATTCAGTGCCGTTGGGCAGCGTGCCGCGGTAGTTGACTTTTACCACGTCGGTCGCGGACGGTTGCGGGCCCGTGCCTTGCGTCAGATGTTCGACGATGACGCCGGACGGCAGCTTCTCCGTGGTCGGCGCGGCAGCCATCGCGGTCGAGGACAGAACGGCTGCGGCCAGCAAAGCAACGAGTGATTTCAAAGCAAATCTCCAGTGGGGTAGTCCGTTTGATTGTAACGGATCGGGTGTCGGCCGAGGCTCCCAGATACTGCCGGATGCCGTGGGTCGTTGCGCGCCTGTCACGAACCTCGCTGAACCGCCGCGCGAGCCCGCGGTCCACATGAACGTCCGGCGCGAATCGCCGGCACGCGAATCCGCCGCACCGTTGAGAGCGCTTCCAATGACCGAGCCGGCCCATTCCGACCACCCCGCCGACGACCCGACCGCCGCGCCACCGCCCGCCGACGAGCGCGTTCGCGCGCCAAGGCCGCGCCGGATTCCGCGCAGCCGCGCCCAACAGGCGCGGCTCGATGCGCGCGAACCCGCTTTCGAGCCGCTGCCGTTCCCCTCGTATTCACCCGAGGACGCGCGCCGCCCGTTCGCGGACAAACTCGACGCATGGTTCGCCGCGCGCCGTTGGCAGCCGTTCGAGTTTCAGCGCGAGGTATGGCGCAACATCGCCGCTGGCGCGAGCGGCGTGCTGCACGCAAGCACCGGGGCCGGCAAAACCTGGGCCGTGTGGTTCGGCGCGCTAGCCGCGTTCGCGAGTGCCGCGTCGACACAGCGCAAGCATCCCGAACCGCTGACGGTGCTCTGGATCACACCGATGCGCGCGCTCGCGGCCGACACCGCCCGCGCGTTGCAAGGCTCCGCGGCTGAACTCGCGGTACCCTGGAGCGTCGGTCTGCGCACCGGCGATACGTCGGCCGCCGAACGCGAGCGGCAGAACCGGCGCATGCCGTCCGCGCTCGTCACGACGCCCGAGAGTCTGACGCTGATCCTGACGCGCGCCGATGCGCGCGAAGTACTGTCTCGAGTGCGGCTCGTGATCGTCGATGAGTGGCACGAACTGCTCGGCAACAAACGCGGCACACAGACGCAACTCGCGCTCGCGCGTCTCACGCATTGGCGGCCCGGCTTGCAGGTGTGGGGGCTGTCGGCGACGCTCGGCAATCTGTCGTTCGCGACCGAGGTCCTGCTCGCGCCGGTCGCGACGCCGCGCGTCAGTGTGCACGGCGCGCTGTCGAAAGCACTGATCGTCGACACGATCATTCCCGACACGATCGAGCGCTTTCCGTGGGGCGGTCATATGGGCATGCGTCAGGTCGATGCGGTCGCGCGCGCGATCGACGAAGCACGCACGTCGCTCGTCTTCACGAACACGCGCTCGCAATGCGAGGTGTGGTATCAGGCGCTGCTCGATGCGCGCCCCGAATGGGCCGGCGCGATCGCGCTGCATCACGGCTCGCTCGATCAGCAGGTACGCGAGTGGGTCGAACGCGGGTTGAAGAACGGCTTGCTAAAGGTCGTGGTATGTACGTCGAGTCTCGATCTCGGCGTCGATTTTCTGCCGGTGGAGCGCGTGTTCCAGATCGGCTCGCCCAAAGGCGTCGCGCGTTTGATGCAGCGCGCGGGCCGCTCGGGACACGCACCCGGTTTGCCGTCCCGGGTGACGATCGTACCGACGCATGCGCTCGATTTGATCGAAGCGGCGGCCGCGCGTGAAGCCGTCGACAAACGGCAGATCGAAAGCCGCGATACGCCGCAAAAGCCGTTCGACGTGCTGGTGCAGCATCTCGTCACCGTCGCGATCGGCGGCGGCTTCGACGCGCGCGAGCTGTACGATGAACTTCTGCATACCTATGCATATCGCGATCTGACGCAGCAGGAGTTCGACTGGGCGCTGAGTTTCGTCGAAGGCGGCGGCGCGACGCTGCGCGCGTATCCCGACTACCATCGCGTCGCGCGCGATAGCGACGGTCTGTACCGCGTGCCGCGCGACGATCTCGCACGCCGGCATCGCAACAACATCGGCACCATCGTCGCGAATGGGACGTTGAACGTTGCTTATCTATCGGGCGGCCGCATTGGCGCGATCGAGGAATCGTTCATCTCGCGGCTCAGACCCGGCGATGTATTCACGTTCGGCGGCCGCGCGCTGGAACTGATCCGCGTGCAGGATATGACGGCGTGGGTGCGGCGTGCGAGTTCATCGCGTGGGGCAATGCCGCAATGGGCCGGCAGCCGCATGCCGCTATCGTCCGAACTCGCCGATGCGACACTGACGATGCTCGCGCGCGCCGCCGACGGCATTTACGACGAGCCGGAAATGCGCGCGGTTCGGCCGCTGCTCGAATTGCAGCAGAAGTGGTCGGCGTTGCCCGAGCCGGGCGTGCTGGTCGTCGAGCTGCTGAAATCGCGCGAGGGTCATCACTTCTTCTGCTATCCGTTCGCCGGGCGCACAGCGCATATCGGGCTTGGCGCTCTGCTCGCGTGGCGGGTCGCGCGCGACGAGCCCGGCACGTTTTCGATTTCGATGAACGACTACGGTTTCGAATTGCTGTGCGCGCAGGCGTTCGATTGGGACGCGCACCTGCGCAATGGCCTGCTTTCACCCGACGAACTCGATCACGACATTCTTGCGAGCCTCAATTCGTCCGAACTCTCGTTGCGGCGCTTTCGCGAGATTGCGCGGGTGTCGGGCCTCGTGTTTCAGGCGCATCCCGGACAGCAGAAAAGCGCGCGGCAATTGCAGGCCTCGAGCGGGCTTTTCTACGAGATCTTTCGTCAGCACGATCGCGGCAATTTGCTACTGGGCCAGGCCGATACCGAAGTACTGCTACAGGAACTCGACGTGCGGCGCATTCGTATTGCGCTCGAACGAATGAACGCGAGCCGCGTCGTGCTCACGCGGCCCAGGAAGGCGACGCCGTTCGCGTTTCCGTTGATCGTCGGACGCCTGCGCGAAAAAGTCAGCACCGAGAAGCTCGCCGATCGCGTCGAGCGAATGCTGGCCGAACTCGAAAGGGCGGCGCAACGATGACGGTGAACTCACTTGCGATCGACGTCGGCGGACGGCCTCTCGTGCTATCGAGCTTGCGCGCGTGCTTCGATCCGGTGCTGCGCGCGCTTTTTATCGCCGATGCGCATTTCGGCAAGGATGCGGTGTTTCGCGCGCGTGGCATTCCGGTGCCGACTGGTTCGACTGCGGAGAATCTGCTGCGGATCGATCGTCTGATCGCCGAGTTTGAGCCGGCGACGCTGGTGTTTCTCGGCGATCTGCTGCATGCGCGCGAGTCGCTGTCGACACTTACGCTCGATGCTTTGCATGCGTGGCGCGCGCGGCATGCGTCGATGCGCGTGGTGCTGGTCGAAGGCAATCACGATCGGCATGCCGGTGCGTTACCGCTTACGCTGGATGTCGAGTCTGTGCGCGAGCCGTGGCATTTCGGGGCGTGGGCGCTGTGTCATCACCCGCATGCGGTCGATCATGCGTATGTGCTCGCGGGCCATGTGCATCCGGTCTATCGGATCGCCACGCGGACCGATTCAGTGCGCGTGCCGTGCTTTCGCTTCGGGATCGATCGGGGGGTGCTGCCGGCGTTCGGGAGCTTTACTGGAGGCGCGCGTGAGACGGGGCGCGTTTTGGGGGAGAGAGTTTTTCTGGTCGTGCAGGAGAGGGTGATCGAGTTGAGGGGTTGAGTGGTCGGCGGGGGCCGTCCACTTCGTTGCCTGATTGCGTTTTTGTTTGCGGGTTGGTTTGCTGATTCGCTAGCGTGGTTTTTTGCTGGCTTTTTCGCTGCAAACTTCCCGCGGTGCTCGAGCGCGGTCGGTGTGGAGGCCGGGCGGCGCCGGCCTCCTCTCCTGGAGGGAGCCCCGCGAGGTTCGCGGGACCGTTGCCACTGCCTAGTGGTTGCCGCCGCCGTGGCCGCCGTTGCCGGAGCCACCGCCGCCGTAGCCGCCGTGGCCTCCGCGGCCACCGTTGCCGAAGCCGCCGTTGCCGAAGCCGCCTCCGTTGCCTTGGCCGCCGCCATTGCCGCCATGGCCTCCGCGACCTCCGTTGCCGAAACCACCGCCGCCTTGGCCACCACCGGCGCCGCCGTTTCCGCCCCGGCCACCGCCGTTGCCTTCCCCTCCACCGTTGCCGCCAGGGCCGCCGTTTCCGGAACCACCGTTGCCGTAGCCGCCGCCTTCGCCGCCATGGCCACCGTGTCCGAAGCCGCCGTTGCCCTGGCCGCCGCCTTCACCGCCATGGCCGCCGTTGCCTTGGCCGCCGCCTTCACCACCATGGCCGCCGTTGCCTTGGCCGCCGCCTTCACCGCCATGGCCGCCGTGTCCGAAACCACCGTTGCCGTGGCCGCCGCCTTCGCCGCCATGGCCACCGTTGCCCGAGCCGCCGTTACCCTGGCCGGCGCCTTCACCACCATGGCCGCCGTGTCCCGAGCCGCCGTTGCCCTGGCCGCCGCCTTCACCGCCATGGCCACCGTTGCCCGGGCCGCCGTTACCCTGGCCACCGCCTTCGCCACCATGGCCACCGTGTCCGGAGCCTCCGTTGCCCCGGCCGCCGCCTTCACCACCACGGCCACCGTTGCCCGAGCCGCCACCGCCCTGGCCGCCGCCTTCACCGCCATGGCCACCGTGTCCGGAACCGCCGCTGCCCTGGCCGCCACCTTCACCGCCATGTCCACCGTTGCCCGAGCTGCCACCGCTATGGCCGCCGTTGGCGGAACCGCCTTTGCCTTCGCCACCGCTGCTACTGTGGCCGCCGTCGCCATGGCCGCTTTCGCCATGACCGCCATCGCCATGGCCGCCGTCGCCATGGCCGCCATCGCCGTGGCCGGCATGCCCATCTCCGCCGTGGGCATGACCGCCGTCGCCGTCACCATCGCCACCGTGGCCGTGGCCATGACCGCCATCGCCGTCACCGTCGCCACCGTGGCCGTGGCCATGACCGCCATCGCCGTCACCGTCGCCACTGTGGGCATGACCATGACCGCCATCGCCGTCACCATCGCCACCGTGGCCATGACCATGACCATGACCGCCATCACCGTCACTATCGCCACCATGGCTGTTGCCATGACCGCTTTCGCCGTCACCATCACCGCCATGGCCGTGGCCATGACCGCCATCGCCATCGCCGTCACCACCGTGGCCATGACCATGACCACCGTCGCCGTCACCATCACCGCCATGGCCGTGGCCATGACCGCCATCGCCATCGCCGTCAGCACCGTGGCCATGTCCGTGACCGCCGTCGCCATCACCATCACCACCATGGCCATGTCCATGACCGCCATCGCCATCGCCGTCACCACCGTGGCCATGTCCATGACCGCCATCGCCATCGCCGTCACCACCGTGGCCATGTCCATGACCGCCGTCGCCGTCACCATCACCGCCATGGCCGTGGCCGTGACCATGACCACCGTCGCCATCACCATCACCGCCATGGCCGTGGCCATGACCGCCATCGCCATCGCCGTCACCACCGTGGCCATGTCCATGACCACCGTCGCCATCACCATCGCCGCCATGGCCGTGCCCATGACCACCATCGCCGTCACCATCGCCGCCATGGCCGTGCTCATGACCACCGTCGCCATCACCATCACCACCGTGGCCATGCCCATGCCCACCACCATCCCCACCGCTATCACCGCCACCGTTGTTGCCGCCATCGCCGCCCGTGCCGCCATTCCCCGAACCATCACCGCCGCTTCCAGCGCCTCCGTTACCGTTGTTGCCGGAACCGCCATTACCGTTGTTGCCGCCGGTATCTCCCGAGCCCACCCCGCCCGTGCCGGAATTAGCCGAACTATTTCCGCCACTGCTGCCCGCGCCCGTCGACGACGTCCCGTTGCCCGCCGAGGAGCCGGTGGACGACGTCGGGCCAAGCCCCGCCGCCGCGATGCCGAGGGCACCCGCCCCGAGCTGCCCGAATCCGTGCGAGGTGCAGCCCGGCCCGCCGCCCGACGGACATCCGCCTTGCACGCCCGCCTCGGCGAGCGCCATCACTCCTGGATTGGTTGCAGGCGCGGCGTTGCTCCCCGAATTCGTCTGCGCACCCGCCATCGCCGCATAAAGACTGACCGCGACCGCCAACGCCGCCCGCCGCGTGCCAAGTATCCACGCGTCCCCGTTTTGCTTTTTCATTTCACCCTCCTAATTATTTCCCCTGAGCGACCGGTCCAATTAACGAGTGAATCTCGGCTCGTCAAAAAAATGAAAGTCAAAGCCTTTGCGCAACTTCGCCTAATGCGAATTAAAATGCGCTCGCACTAAATACTTCTCTCACGGAAAATCCCCGGTCCGATTTGGCGTGCTTCGAGAGAATGGGCTGGCCGTGCGCGCACGTGATCGTGAGAGCCGCACAGCGAGGCTTGATGGACGTTGAAGTTATTCGCAGTGCAATCGCGCGACCGTGCGTTAGACCACGCAATGCGATATTGGCGAGACGGCTTTCCAGGCAGGGGGAAACGACGATGCGTCCGTCAAATCCGCTAATCCAGATTCTTCAGACGGGAAGCTAAAACTATCACCCGCGATGCAATTTAACCGACAAAAAGAAAATTAACATTCGGTTTTATCGGATGAATTCCGACACCATTTACACGTCATCCGTTTTATTCATGTGGCCATTCGCACATAAGAATGAAAATTGGGAAAGCCGAATGAGAGAAATCCAATAGACAACACCATAAAAATCACGGAAATGCGCGCGCGAAACATTACGCGTAGTTGCATAACGCGTGCGCGTCGCAAAAAGCGATGTGGCGATGCGCGCTGCCTCGCAGAGTCGCCGAACGTGCGCCTCAGCCACACACCATCGCGACCCACGCGATATCCAAAGTGTCGTGGCACAACCACCAGCGCGTCAGATAACCAACACATTGGCGCGCACGCTTTTTCCGGAGCATTCCCACCATCTTCGGCGCCAGCGTCGCGTATCGTCGGGTTGCGCTGCCCGCAAACGCCCGTCCCCGCAAGCTACTGCGCGGGATCGCCCCCATACGCGGGTAAACCTTTGTTTGACTTCGTCGCGCCGCCCCGTTTACTGCACGCAGCCGAACCTCTCAATCCGCTTTCATTCTCCGCCCGCATTTTGTTTGGTCTGCTGAGCAGAGTTCTGCGAGCGCCCTCCCCTCTCCGACGAGGTACAACATGGTTACTATCTCCAGCAGCGCCGTCGACGAATTCAAATCCACACTGCGCGGCCAGCTTCTGCTGCCCGACACGCCGGGCTTCGACACGGCGCGCAGCATCTGGAACGCGATGATCGACCGTACGCCCGCGATGATCCTGCGCTGCGCGGGTGTTGCCGACGTGCGCAGCGGCGTCGCCTTCGCGCGCGACAACGGCCTGCCGCTCGCCATTCGCGGCGGCGGCCACAACATCGGCGGCAGCGCTGTGTGCGACGATGGCCTCATGCTCGATCTGTCCACGATGAAATCGGTGCGTATCGATCCGCAAGCGCGGCGCGCGTATGTCGAACCCGGCGCGACGCTGCATGATTTCGATCACGAAGCGCAGGCATTCGGACTCGCGACACCGCTCGGCATCAACTCGACGACCGGCGTCGCAGGTCTGACGCTCGGCGGCGGCTTCGGCTGGCTGAGCCGCCGCTACGGCATGACGATCGACAACCTCGTCGCGGCCGACATCGTCACCGCCGACGGTGAATTGCGCCACGTGAGCGCCACTTCGCACGACGATCTGTTCTGGGCGATTCGCGGCGGCGGCGGCAATTTCGGCGTCGTTACGCTATTCGAGTTCGCGTTGCATGAGGTCGGCCCGCTCGTGTATGGCGGCCTCGTCGTGTTGCCGCTCGCCGACGCGAAGGAAGCACTGATCAAATACCGCGATGCCGCGCCGGCAATGCCCGACGAGCTGGCCGTCTGGGCGGTCGCGCGGCTCGCGCCGCCGCTGCCGTTCCTGCCGCCCGACGTGCACGGCAAACCCGTGCTGGTGTTCGCGATGTGCTACAACGGCCCGGTCGACAAAGGCCCGGCCGCGGTGGAAGCCGTGCGCGGCTTCGGCAAGCCGCTCGGCGAACATCTTGGTCCGATGCCCTACGAAATCTGGCAACAGGCCTTCGATCCGCTGCTGACGCCAGGCGCGCGCAACTACTGGAAGTCGCACAACCTCGGCACCATCGACGATGGTCTGATCGACGCACTGCTTCGCGCGATCGACACGTTGCCGTCCACGCAATGCGAAATTTTCTTCGGGCTGATCGGTGCGCAAACGCAGCGCGTGGCGGTCGACGCAACCGCTTACCCGGCCCGCAACACGCTATACGGCATGAACGTGCACGGCCGCTGGGACGATGCGCGCGACGACGAGCGCTGCGTCGCATGGGCGCGCGCCTTTTTCGAAGCGGCGCGCCCGTTTGCGCTAGGCAGCGTGTACGTCAACTTCATGACGGAGGAAGAAAGCGGCCGTATCGCGGATGCCTATGGGCCGAACTATGAGCGGCTCGTCGCCGTGAAGAACCGCTACGATCCGCACAACCTGTTCCGCCACAACCAGAACATTCGCCCAACCGTGTAGCGACGACGCGCAACGGCGAGCAGCGCGAAACCGCGAACTGCAAGTGGCCGCGCCGCCCTGGCGCAAGGCGGCGCGGCGCTTGGGCACGCTCCCTGCTAATGTCAGCTGTGACTGCTCGCGATGCGTGCGTCGCGCGTCGCGGCACGCCCGCTCAACGACAATCACCGCGCGCACGGAACCTCTCGTGCGCAAATGAGAACAAAGCAAAGCAAGGCGGGCGATTCGCCGCACTCTTCCATAACGTACAACATGCGTGAGAAACGCAAAGGAAAACAGTCATGCGCAGACGACAATTCATCATGACCGGCAGCGCTGCATTGGCCGTCGCGGGCCTGAGCCTCACCGGTTGCACGACGACTTCGCCGTCCTCGAACGCATCCCCGTCGGCCAATGCCGGCAAGCGCGACACGATCAACGCGGGCGTCGACTCGACGCTTGCGCGCCTCTACGAAAACGTCGACGGTTCGCGCGAGCTCGTTGCGAAAGCGCGCGGCGTGCTGGTGTTTCCGTCGGTGATCTCGGCCGGCTTCTGGGTCGGCGCGCAGTATGGTGAAGGGGCGATGCGCATCGGCGGCCGCACGGTCGGCTACTTCAGCACGGTCGCGGGCTCGTTCGGCTTGCAGATCGGCGCGCAGTCGAAGGCGCTCGTGTTTCTGTTCATGACGCAGGAAGCGCTCGACGAATTCATGCACAGCCAGGGTTGGGCGGTCGGCGCGAATGCGACCGTCGCCGTGCTGAAGGTCGGCGCGAACGGCGCGGTGGATTCCTCGACCGCAACGAGCCCGGTGCAGGCTTTCGTGCTGACCAACGGCGGTTTGATGGCCGGCGTGTCGCTCGAAGGCACGAAGGTGTCCCGGCTGATTATCTGAGTATCTGAGCGGAGCCTCCGCTCTTGCGGATTTGTGGTGCGAGCGCGCCGCGCGACTGCACGACAGATCCGCGCCGCGCGTTCAAACCATCGCGTTCCGCCCGCTTCGCCAGCGCCATTCATCGCGCTACGGAAAAATCCACGCCTTTCGCAAACCGTCCGTGTTCAGCGGACGTATCCTTCGCGCAGCCGCGCGCGTTGCCAAGCCCGTTCAGCGCAGCGCATGCAGGCCTCAGCATTGCGCTCGCGCGCCACCTCGTAAAACATGATCACCGCTAGTCCCGCTTCCGGTCGGCCCGCCTGGCTGTCCGGCATTCGCAGCAACGCCCGCTCGATCTCGAGACGCTGCGCATCATCCTGCCGTACGCGGTGCTGATTGCGATCGTCGGTCTGCTCGAAACGCTGCTGACCTTCAACCTGACCGACGAAATCACCGAAACGCGCGGTCAGCCGAATCGCGAATGCGTCGCCCTCGGCGCGGCGAATATCGCCTCGGGACTGTTCGGCGGCATGGGCGGTTGCGCGATGATCGGCCAGACCATGATCAACCTGAATTCGGGGGGACGTTCGCGGCTGTCGGGAATCGTCAGCGGCGTGATGATGCTGCTGTACATCCTGTTCCTGTCGCCGCTGATCGAGCGGATTCCGCTCGCGGCGCTGGTCGGCGTGATGTTTGTGGTCGCGCGGCAGACCTTCGCATGGGGCTCGCTGCGCGTGCTCGGCAAGGTGCCGCGCAACGACGCGCTCGTGATCGTCGCGGTCACGGTCATCACCGTATTTGCCGATCTCGCGATCGCGGTGATGTGCGGCATCGTGATCGCCGCGCTCAACTTCGCGTGGCAGCATGCGCGCGAAATTCACGCGCCCGCGGAGGATCGCGCGGGCCATAAGACCTACGTGCCGCGCGGCACGCTGTTTTTCGCGTCGACGACGCGCTTTCACGAGCTGTTCGATCCCGCGCGAGACCCGGCGAGCGTGACTGTCGATTGCAGTCACCCCTGCTCGCCGATCATTCGGCGCTCGCCGCGTTGCAGGGGCTGGCCGAGCGCTATCGCAACGCGGGCAAAGAGTTGCGGATGCAGAACCTGTCGGAGCGCAACCGCCAATTGTTGAGCCGCGCGGGAATCGGCTTCGCGTGACACACGCACCGCGTTGCGAGCGGGCGTGCGGTGAATGCTCGCGCGTGCGTCGGCAACGCGGCCTGGCGCTTTAGCGCTGCTCCGGCAACTTGAACACCGAGATCGCCGCCGACAATTGGCTGGTCTGCGTCTTCAGCACATCGGCGGACGCGCTCGCTTCCTCGACGAGCGCCGCATTCTGCTGCGTCGTCTGATCCATGCTCGCGACAGCGATGTTGACCTGCTCGATGCCCGAGGTCTGCTCGACCGACGCCGCGCTGATCTCGCCCATGATGTCGTTGACACGACGTACGGCCTGCACGACTTCCTGCATCGTGTCGCCCGCGAGTCCGACATGTTCCGAACCGCCCGCGATCTGCGCGGCCGATTCCTCGATCAGCGCCTTGATCTCCTTCGCGGCCGCCGCGCTGCGTTGCGCGAGCGTACGCACTTCGCCCGCGACCACCGCGAAACCGCGGCCCTCCTCGCCCGCGCGCGCCGCCTCGACGGCCGCGTTCAACGCGAGGATGTTGGTCTGAAACGCAATCCCTTCGATCACGCCGATGATGTCGCCGATCCGGTGCGACGACTGTGAAATCCCGCGCATCGTGTCGATCACCTGACCGACCACCGCGCCGCCGCGCGCCGCGGTCTCAGACGCGTTGTGCGCGAGCTGGCTCGCCTGCTTCGCGTTGTCGGCGTTCTGACGCACGGTCGCGGTGATCTGCTCCATGCTCGACGCGGTCTCGCCGAGCGCAGCCGCCTGCTGCTCGGTCCGGCGCGACAGATCCGAATTGCCCGCGGCGATCTCGTTGGATACCGACGAAATCAGCGTCGCGCCGCCGCGAATCTGCTCGATCGCCTGCGCGAGACGCTGCTGCATCCGTTTCATCGCCGCGAGCAGGCTGGTACTGTCGCCGGTCTTCGTGTCGACGATCACGTCGAGGTCGCCGTCCGCGATTCGCGACGCGATCTGCACCGCGTACGCCGGTTCGCCGCCAAGCTGACGCAGAATACTGCGCACGATCACGCCGATCACCAGCGACACGAGCGCGCAAAGCACCAGCGCCGCGATCACGTATTGCGCGAGGGTGCGGTAGAACACCGCCTCGATGTCGTCCGTGTACACGCCGGTGACGATGGTCCAGTCCCACGGCTTGTAAAGCCGCATGTAGTTGCTCTTCGGCGCGAGCTGGTTGGTGCCGGGCTTCGGGAACATCAGATGGACGAATGCCTCGCCTTCGCGCTGCGTCTGCTCGGAACCCTCCTTGAACACATGGCGGCCGTCGGGATCGGTGACGGTGCTCATGTCCTTGCCGACGAGGTCGGCGCGCGTGGCATGCATCAGCACGCGCGCGCGGCTGTCTTCGAGCACGAGATAGCCGCCGGCACCGTCGTAGCGCATTGCGCGCAGGTCGTCCATCGCGGCGCGCTGCGCGTCGGCGAGCGGCATCGTGCCGGCCGCGGCGAGCGCGTTGTAGCGATCGAGCACGCTGTACGCGATGCTGACCACGTTTTTCAGCTCGTCCTCGCGATCGGCGATCATCGTGTCGCGCGTCTTGTATGCACCCCACAGGCCGATCGCCAGAATGCCCATGCACATCACCGCGAGCGCGAGCCACAGCCGCACCTTCAGGCGAAACCGTTCCATCTTCCGTATCCCTTGTCGTGGTTCGCGGTTGTCGGCGCGAGCGGACAGCCGCAAACGTTTCATGTCGTTGTCGGGATTAACGGCGCGACGGCGGAAAACTTCAGTGCTGCTTCAAGGTTGCGGGCTTCAGTCCGCCGGCAGCGTCAGCGCCGCCACCTCGCAGCGCGGCCATTGCCGCAGCACGTCGGGCGACATCAGCAGCTTGGCCGCGCGCACGCCGGCGCCCATCACGATCTGCGCACGGTCCATCACCGCGGCGTCGACCAACACGCGCCAGTCGGCCGGCAGACCAAAGGCGGTAATGCCGCCGAACTCCATCCGGCTATGCTCGACCGCGGCCTCGCGCTTCGCGAACGACAGCCGCTGTGCGCCGAGCGCGGCCTTCACCGCGCCGTTGATGTCGAGCCGCCGCGAGCCGAGCGACACCAGCGCCGCGTAGTGCTCGCCACCGTCTTTCTTGTAGCGGATCACGATCGTGTTCGCGCAGTCTTCGAGGCCGAAGCCATAGCGCGCGCTGAATGCTGCGGTGTCGGAGGCGTCGTCGGTAACGGCGAACACCGTGATGCCGTGCGCCGGCAATTGTTCGATGACATGCGCGGGCAGATGCGCGCTCCACTGGTCGCGCTCGATGACGTCCAGTTGCCGTACGAGTTCGTGCGAATGCATGATGAGCGGAAAGGTGACATTAACCCGCTGCATTCTAGCGGTACGGGCGGGCGGCCGCGGAGCGGGCCATCGAAGCAGGCCATGAAAACAGGCCGTGAAGCTCACCGCTTAACTTGTATAGTGACGGGCACGAGGTTTGCGCAAAGCGACAAGGCAAACACCGTGAAAGCGCCGTCACGATTCAGACACGATCATGGACATCGATACCCTTTCTCGCGAGAACCTCCAGCAGGCCGCGCGTCACCAGGCCAATTGGGCGATGGGCGCACTTCGGCAGTTCACGGAGAACCGCTGTCTGGAGATGGCGGCGAGCATCGCGTTCTATGCGGCGTTTTCGCTCGCGCCGACGCTCGTGATGGTGATCGCGGTGGCCGGCTGGTTCTTCGGCCCGGCGGCCGCGCGCGGCGAGCTGTTCGGCCACATCAACGGCCTGATCGGCGACCAGGCGGCGGCCGGCGTGCAGACGATCGTCGAGAACGCGCATCACGCGGGCGCCAAAGGGGGCATCGCGACGATCATTTCGTTCTCGCTGCTGGCGATCGGCGCGTCGGCGACGTTCTCGTCGCTGAACAGCGCGCTCAATATAGTATGGCCCTACACCGGGCCGCGCTCGGCCAGCTGGCTCGCGCTCGTGCGGGTACGGCTGATTTCGTTCGGACTCGTGCTCGGCGTCGCGTTCCTGCTGATCGTGTCGCTGGTGCTCGATACGGTCATCGCCTTTATCGGCGAGTGGCTGTGGGGCGACTCGCCCTATGTCGTGATCGGCAATCTGCTGCAGCTCGGCGTCGGGCTGCTCGTGCTGATGTTCGCATTCGCCGCACTGCTGAAGTTCCTGCCCGACGCTCGGGTGCTGTGGCGCGATGCGCTGGTGGGCGGCGTCGTCGCGGCCGTGCTGTTCACCGGCGGCAGAAAGCTGTTCGCGCTCTATCTCGCGCATGCGGGAATGGCCAGCGCGTTCGGCGCGGCCGGCTCGCTCGCGGTGCTACTAATGTGGCTGTACTTCTCGGCGCTGGTGCTGCTGCTTGGCGCGGAGTTCTCGGCGGCGCGCGGCAGGCTGCACGATCCGCGCGGCGGCTGGGGCATGCAGGGGGAAGCGCCGCCGGGCAGCCGCGCGAAGCTTGCGTCGGTGTTGGCGGCATCGACCGTCGCGGGGAACGCCGTTTCGTCGGCTCGCACGGCTGTGCGTGTTGCAAGCCAAACGACCGCGCCGCTGCCGCCGTCAGGGATCGAGGCGGCAGCGCCAAAGCGCTCTGCGCATGAAACCGCGGTCGACGTCACGCGCAAGGTGCTCGACGTCGAAGCGCAAGCCACCCGTCTCGCGGCGTCGGCCATCGTCGAAGCGCGCCGCCAGGCGACGGCCGCCGACCGCTACGTGCGACGCAACCCGTGGACCTCGGTGCTGCTCGCGGCCGCCGCGGGACTCACGGCCGCGGTCATGGCGCGCCGTGGCGCCGATAGGCGCTGAAACGCGTTGCGCCGTCAAACCGCTCGACGACGCTTGGACACAACGCGGTCCTTCTGTCCAGCCTGTCTAGTCATTTCGCCGGCTGTTTCTTTATGTTTTCACTACAAGGTCGAGCGGACGGGTAGACGACTAGATTACATTTAGCATGCAAATCGATGCCGAAAGTGCGTTAAGTCACCCCGTCACTATCAACAAATCAACAATAATGCGCATCAGACCAATAAATGTTGCGCAAATAGAAATAATCGTTGATGGACTGTAAATACAAGGGTTTGCCTCGATTGTCAGTTTTTGGCGACACTCTTTTTTTTCCGTTTCTACCGGGCGGATGCGCTGAGCTATTCTGCTTTCCGCAACAACGAACAATCATCTGCGTGGAGAAATGGATGAAACGAATCGCACTGTCTACCCTCTCGCTGGCGCTCCTCGGCGTCGCCGGTGTCGCACACGCGCAAAGCAGCGTGACCCTGTATGGCGTGCTGGATGAGTCGATCCAGTACGTGAACAACGCTACGCCGAAGGGCGGCAGCCTCGTTCAACTGTTTGGCGGCAACATCCAAGGTAACCGTTTCGGCCTGAAGGGCACGGAAGACCTGGGCGGCGGCCTGAAGGCAATTTTCCAGTTGGAAAACGGCTTTGACATCAACACCGGCAAGCTGCAGCAAGGTGGCTCGATGTTCGGTCGTCAGGCTTACGTCGGTTTGACGGGCGACGTCTGGGGCACGTTCACGGCTGGTCGTCAGTACGACCCGCTGGTCGACATGGTCCAGCCGCTGACGGGCGACAACTACTTCGGTAGCACATTCGCTACGCCGGGCGACGTCGACAACAACGACAACAGCTTCCGCGTCATCAATTCGCTGAAGTACGTGTCGCCTGTCTGGTCGGGCTTCCAGATCGAAGGTCTGTATGCTCTGGGCGGCGTCGCAGGCGCGACGGGTTCGGGCCAGACGTGGTCGGGCGCAGCAACGTATGCAACGGGTCCGTTCAGCATCGCTGCTGGCTACCTGCATGCAAGCAATGCCAATTCGCCGGCTACGCGTGCGGCTAATAGCGGCTGGGCAGGTACGGCAGCGCCGGGCGCCACGTTTGACTCCAACTTCCCGGCCAACGCCGGCATCAACTCGGCTTACGCTGCATCGAAGTCGATCGGCATCGCGTCGGTCGCGGTTCAGTACGTGACGGGCCCGTGGACCGGCAACCTGTCGTACAGCAACGCACAATACCGTCCGGACGCAAGCTCGGGCTTCACGACGACCCAGAAGTACGAAGTGGGTCGTGCGTACCTGGGCTACCAGGTCACGCCGGCAGCACTGGTGGGTATTGGCTACGCCTACACGAAGGGTCACGGCGACGCATCCGCAACGTATAACCAAGTGTCGCTGGGCGGCGATTACAACCTCTCGAAGCGCACGGACTTCTACCTGGTCGGCGCATGGCAGCACGCAAGCGGCGAACAGCGTGTACCGGGCACCAGTACCCTTCAATCGGCTACGGCTTCGATCGGTTCGTATGGCAACCAGTCGAGCACCAACAACCAGGTCATGGTCAGCCTCGGTATCCGCCACAAGTTCTAATCGGACTTCGAGTCGGACCTGCTACGCAGCTGACGAGCTGCGTAGCCAGAGACCACAAACCAGCCAGAGGCGATGCCGATGGCTGGTTTTTTTTCGTCCCGAGATTCTGGTGGCGGGTTCGGACGAGCTTGGCGCGCGCCCCGAACCCAATACGGCTAGCGCCGCTGCGCCTTCCCTTTATCGGCTTGCGCGAGAATCTGCGCGGGCGGCACATCGTGCTCATGCTCGACGCCATCGGCGCCGACCGGCGCGCGATATAGCACCAGCGCCCGCTCCGGATGCAGCGACGGCGCATCCAGCGACAGCTGCCAGTCCGGATCGGGAATCTCGGCGAAAACCTGGCGCAAACGCTCGCCCCACGTGCGATGAATCATGTCGAAGTACGCGTTGTCGCGATCGATCGACACGAACCGCGTGACGCGCAGCGCATCCTTCTCGTACACCAGCAGATCGAGCGGCAAGCCCACCGACAGGTTCGAGCGCAGCGTCGAGTCCATCGAGATCAGCGCGGACTTCGCGGCCTCGTCGAGCGGTGTGGACGGCGTCAGCACGCGGTCGATGATCGGCTTGCCGTACTTCGATTCGCCGATCTGGAAGTACGGATTCACCGCCGACGCCTCGATGAAATTGCCCGCCGCGTAGATCATGAAAAGCCGCATGCGGTTGCCCGCGATCTGGCCGCCGAGAATGAAGCTGCAATTGAAGTCGACGCCGAACTTCTGCAGCGCTGCCGCTTCGCGCTCGTGCACGCGGCGCACCGCGCTGCCGACCACGCGCGCGGCGTCGGCCATCGTCGGCACGCTCCATAGCGTCGGCTCGCCGGCATCGGCGGGCTCGGACAGCTCGTGCAGCACCGCCTGGGTGATCGACAGATTGCCGGCACCCAGCAGCACCAGCATGCGTTCGCCGGGTTGCTCGAACACCGACATCTTGCGCGCGGTACTGATGTGATCCACGCCCGCATTGGTACGCGTATCGGACAGGAATACGAGACCGTCGTTGACGGCCATCGCTACGCAGTAAGTCATAACGAATCCGCAGAACGCGAGGGAACGGACCTATTGTAATGCGGCGCACGGGCGCCTTTTATCCGTGTTTACGGCCTTTTTTATGGCCTTTTTCGCAGCCTTTAGCGTTGCAACGCGGCTACTGCGACATCTGCGTGCTGACCGCCACCGCCACGTGAAGCTCCTCTTCGAGCCCGCCGATGCGCCGGCCGCGCACCGGTGCGGCCGCCTCATAGTCGCGCGCCACAGCGAGGCGGCAATAGATCTCGCTGGCAAACCCGGCGTGCGTGACGTCGAGCGATATCCAGCCTTTGCCTTCGAGCCAGACGTCGACCCACGCATGACTCGCGCCATGCGGCACGTCGCCGGGTTCGATATAACCGCTCACGTAGCGCGCCGGCACGCCGCGCGCGCGGCAGCACGCGAGCATCAAATGCGCATGGTCCTGGCACACGCCGTTGCCGAGCGCGAGCGCCTCGGCGGCCGTGCTCGTGACCTCGGTCACGCCGGGCCGGTATTGCACGCGCTGCACGATCTGCTCGGCAAGCGCAATCAGGCTTGCCGGACTCGCCAGATTCGCCACCGATTCCGCCAGCTCGCGAATCGCGCCATCGGCTTCGGTCAGACGGGTCGCGCAGGTGAAATGCTCGAGCGGAATCGGGCCGGGCGGATCGTGCAGCACCCCGTCGACGAGCGGCATTGTGTCCACCTCGCCCGACACGCGCAGATGAATCTCGTCGTGCGGCTTGTTGATGACGAGCGTATGCAGCACGTTGCCGTAGGCGTCGAGTGTGGCGTCCAGCTTGCCCGGCGCGTCGATGCTCCAGCGCCGCACGGTCTGCCCGGCGCCGCTCGAGGGCGTCAGGCGCAACTGCTGGATCGAATAGTGAACCGTCGCTTCGTAGCGGTAAGAGGTGTCGTGGCGGATCGTCAGGTACATGAGAAAACTCCGTCAGGCCACTGGCAGCATCAGATAAGTACGCGCCACCAGATTGCCCAGCTCGAACACGCGAGCGAGGAACTGCGTCAGATAGCCATGCAAACCGGTTTCGAAAATCTGCCGGATGTCGGCATAGAGCAGCTCGGCGCGCAGCTTGCCGGCGAAGCGCTCGCACTGGTTCGAGCCCGACGTGCGCAGCATCGCGAGATTGCTGCACACGCCGTCCAGCGAGGCGAGCAGCGAGCGCGGCATCTGCTGATTGAGGATCATCAGCTCGACGACGCGCGCGGGCGTCACGACGTCGCGATACACCTTGCGATAGATTTCGAGCGCCGACACCGAGCTCAGGATCGAGGTCCAGTAATAGAAGTCCTCCAGCTGGCGCGCGGCGTCGCGCGAGTTCGGCTCGACGTTCGCGAAACGCACATCGAGAATCCGCGCGGTATTGTCGGCTCGCTCGAGATAGGTGCCTAGCTGTGTGAAGAAGAACGCGTCGTCCTGCAGCGCGGTGCCGATCGTCACGCCACGCGACAGATGCGAGCGGAACTTGACCCATTCGAACAACGAGCCCGGATTGCTCGCGGCCTGCCCGCTCGCAAGCCGCTCGTTGAATTCGAGCCACGTGTCGTTGATGGTTTCCCACCACTCGGTCGTCAGCGTGCCGCGCACCGCGCGGGCGTTTTCGCGCGCGGCCTGCAGGCATGAATGAATGCTCGACGGATTGCTCGCGTCGGCGACCATGAAGTCGAGCACGTGCTCGAGCGTCGGTTCGTCGTAACGCTGCGCGAAGGCGCTTTCGAGCTCGGAGATGCGCAGCACCGAGCGCTGCGCGCGAGCCTCCTGTTCGGGCGTCTGCGGCAGCAGTTGCGCCTTCAGGTTGATGTCGAGCATGCGCGCGGTGTTCTCCGCGCGCTCCATATAGCGGGCCATCCAGAAGAGGTGATCGGCGGTTCGGCTAAGCATGACGGCGTTCCATGTCTGTGATCTGAACGCGCGAGGCCTTCGTCGGCGACGAAAGTCCGCGCTGGTTATCCGTTGAGCGACGGCGGCGCACGCGCATTGCGTGCCGCGCGCATCAGTCGACCATCCAGGTATCCTTGGTCCCGCCTCCCTGCGATGAATTGACGACGAGCGAGCCCTGCTGCAGCGCGACGCGCGTGAGACCGCCCGCCACCATCGTGGTGCTCTTGCCCGACAGCACGAACGGCCGCAGGTCGATATGGCGCGGCGCGATGCCCGCTTCGACGAAGGTCGGACACGCGGACAGCGCCAGCGTCGGCTGCGCGATATAACCGGCCGGACGCGCGATCAGCCGCTCGCGGAAGGCCTCGACCTCGGCCTTCGTCGCGGCAGGGCCGACCAGCATCCCGTAGCCTCCCGCGCCGTGCACTTCCTTGACCACCAGCTCCGGCAGATGCGCGAGCGTATAGGCGAGGTCCTCGGGATTGCGGCACTGATAGGTCGGCACGTTGTTCAGAATCGGCTTTTCGCCGAGATAGAACTCGATCATGCCTGGCACGTACGGGTAGATCGATTTGTCGTCGGCGATGCCGGTGCCCATCGCATTCGCGAGCGCGACGCGGCCGGCGCGATATGCGGTCAGCAGACCCGGCACGCCGAGCGCGGAGTCGGCGCGAAACGCGAGCGGATCGAGAAAGTCGTCGTCGACGCGCCGGTAGATCACGTCGACGCGCTTCGGTCCCTGGGTGGTGCGCATGAACACGTAGTTGTCGTCGACGAACAGATCCTTGCCTTCGACGAGCTCGACGCCCATCTGCTGCGCGAGGAACGTATGCTCGAAATACGCGGAGTTGTACATGCCCGGCGTCAGCACGACGACGACCGGATCGTCGACGCCTTCCGGCGCGACCGAGCGCAGCGTATCGAGCAGCAGATCGGGGTAATGCGCGACCGGCGCGATGCGGTTCTGCACGAACAGTTCGGGGAAGAGCCGCATCATCATCTTGCGGTTTTCGAGCATGTACGACACGCCCGACGGCACACGCAGATTGTCTTCGAGTACGTAGAACTCGCCTTCGTCGCCGGCGCGCACCACGTCGACGCCGGCGATATGCGCGTAAACACCGAGCGGCACGTCGACGCCCTGCATCTCCGGACGATACTGCGCGTTGGTATAGACCTGCTCGGCCGGCACGATGCCCGCGCGCACGATGTTGCGATCGTGATAGACGTCGTGGATGAACAGATTGAGAGCCTGCACGCGCTGTCGCAAACCCGCTTCGAGCGTCTGCCATTCGCCGCGCGGAATGATGCGCGGAATCAGATCGAAGGGGATCAGCCGCTCGGTGCCGGACAGGTCGCCGTTCACCGCGAACGTGATGCCGACGCGCCTGAACAGCAGGTCCGCTTCCGCGCGCTTGCGTGCGATCGCTTCGTTGCCCTGGCTATCCAACCATCGCTCGAAGCGCGCGTAATGCGGCCGTACGCCATCGTCGTGATAGCGCATCTCGTCATAGCATCGCATGTCAGCCCCAGTCTTGTTTGTCGAATAAAGGCGAATGCGCTGCGCATTCGGTATTCGACCTTGATCAAGCAAGCGTTATGCCATTGAATATGTCGTGATGATGCGCGTCGACGTGCACGCTAGCGGCGCATCCGCAGGGCGTCGAATTGCGTTGATCGTACTGTCGTGGATCATGATGCGCCAGTCAGGTGCGCGCGCGCCATCAGGGAGCACACTATGAGAGTCGCGCCCGCCGTTTCGCCAATGGGTGCGATGAGCGCTACGCAGCGAGCGCATAAAAAAAGTCCCCGCGGATTCTCACCCACGGGGACTTCGATCACCTGCATGCAGGCGCTTTTTCACGCCCTCAAACGTCAGGCATGGTTAAGCACAACCGCGCCATGCCGACGCATGAGCGTGAGCGCAACGCGCTTAGGCAGCCGCTGCGTCCTTCAGCTTCTTCAGCGCGCGTGCCTTGATGCGCACGCTTGCCGGCTTGGCCGGGAACCAGCGCTCTTCACCCGTGAACGGATCTTTGCCGAAGCGCTTCTTCTTCGCCGGCACAGCCTGCACGACGATCTTCAGCAGACCCGACAGCGTGAATTCGCCAGCGCCTTTCTTATGCACCGTGCCGAGGATCGTGTCTTCGAGCGCGGCCAGCACAGCCTTGGCGGTCTTCGGTTCCACTGCAGCACGTTCAGCGATGTGAGCTGCCAACGAGGCCTTCGTGAAGGTGTCCTTGATCGGCGTCGGTGCGCCAGACGCCTTCACGGCGACCTTCTTGGCTGCGACGGCTTTCTTCGCAGGGACTTTCTTTGCAGCAACCTTCTTGGTCGGTACCGGGGCAGCAGCCTTCTTGGCCACCTTTTTTGCGGAAGTCGGCATGTTTCTCCTACCTGTTGTGGTCAGTGAATTGCTCGAAGCGCACACCGTATGCGCACGCTTCAACGCCGGATTCTACAAGCGCTAAAGCGATTTGCGCGACTCTTTTATGTATTGCGATGAAGTTTTTTGCGTGGCGCCAACGGTCCAACACGTTTTAGCACCTGTTTTAGCGGCTAAAACGTGTGCCGCGAGGTCTTCAACATGCAGGAGTAACGCTCGTTACAGTTCGTTTCGGCGGCGGTTTCGAGGCGGTCGTGGCGAGGCGGGCTGGTGTTTTCGTCCCTTGAATCAAGGCATTTTCTTCGTTTGACACGTCAAGCAACGCAACCCCGACGCTGCGACGATGCCTACGCCTTGCTTGCGCCGGGTTCCGTTTCAGCGTGCGATGCGCGGCAGGATGCCGGCGAGCTTCGTCAGCGCCGTGTCGATATGCTCGGCCGCGATGCTGCCATAGCCGAACATCAGCCCAGGCTGCGGTGTCACGCGATGGTGAAATGGCGCGAGTCCATAGAGGCCGATCGACGCTTCACGCGCGGCGGCCACGAGCGCCTCTTCGCCGAGCGACGCCAACGGCTCCTTCAGCCGCGCCGCCAGATGGATGCCGGCAGTCGGCACGATCGGTTCGAACCAGCGCGCGAGGTCGCCTTGCAGATGCTCGAGCAGCATCGCGCGGCGCGCCGCATAAGCCTTGTGCATGCGCCGTAGATGACGCGCGAAGTCGCCATTGAGCATGAACGCCGCGAGCGCCGTCTGCGTCAGCGTGCAGCCGTGACAATCGGCGATCTGCCGCGCCTTCAGCAGCGGGCCGTGCAACGACGCCGGCGGCACCAGGTAGCCGATGCGCAGCTCGGGGAAGATCGTCTTCGAAAACGTGCCGACATAGGCGACGAGACCGGCGCGATCGAGGCTCTTCAGCGGCTCCATCGGCCGGCCCTCGAAACGGTACTCGCAGTCGTAGTCGTCCTCGATGATGACCGCGCCACGCTTTTGCGCCCATTCGAGCAGTTCGACGCGACGCTCGAGGCTCATCGGCATGCCGAGCGGAAACTGATGCGATGGCGTCACGTAGACGAGCCGCGCCTTGTCCGGCAGCTTGCCGACGATCAGGCCTTCGTTATCGACCGGAACCGGCACCACGCGCGCGCCCGTCACCGTGAAGCAGGCATGCGCGGGTGGGTAGCCGGGGTCTTCGATGGCCGCGATGTCGCCGGGCCGCAACGTGATGCGCGCGATCAGATCGAGCGCGTGCTGCGCGCCCTGCGTGACGATCACGTCGTCCCAGTTGCTCGACACCGCGCGATTGAAGGCGAGGTAGCGCGAAATTGCGAGCCGCAGCTGCTGCTCACCGGCGGCCTCGCGATAGGTGCCGGGGCTGCGCGCCTGGCCGCGTAGCGCGTGATTCACGCAGCGGCGCCAGACGTCGAAGGGAAACAGCGTCTTGTCGGTCGCGCCGCCGATGAAGTCGAGCGGCGACGGCACCGACGGCCGCGGCAACGGCAGACTGTCGGGCATCTGTTCCCACAGCGGCTGCGCGCGTGCGGCGGCTTTCGCTTGCGCGGCGTCCCGCTCGCGCGACCGAGCCGCCGCGCGCGCCTGCGCGGAGCGCTGGGCGGGCAGCCGTTCGAGCCCGTCGGCGACGAAGGTGCCCGAACCGGCGCGCGCGCTCAGGTAGCCTTCGGACAGCAGCCGCTCGAAAACATCGAGCGTGGTCTTGCGCGACACGCCGAGCTGGGTCGCGAGATCGCGTGTGGACGGCAGACGCGTGCCGCCGGCGAGCCGCCCTTCGAGAATGCCCGCGCGCAACTGCCGATAAATCTGTCCGGACAGATCGTGATGGCCTTCGACCGCGATGTGAATGTCCATTCGGGTGGTTACCTCAAATAACGGCGAAATGGTTATTTCGAACGACCAGTGCCGAACGTAAGCTTACCTCCACGGACGCCCATCTGGACGCCCCTCGCACACTCACCAGGACTCTCTGATGCAAGCACGTCTCGACTTCTACAAGGCCAGCCCGAGCGGCACGCGCGCGATGCTCGCGCTCGAGGAAACGATCGGCAAGAGCACGATCGACAAGACGCTCGCCGAACTCGTGCGGATTCGCGCGTCGCAGCTGAACGGCTGCGCGTTCTGCCTCGACATGCACGTGAGCGACGCGCGCAAGCACGGCGAAACCGAACGGCGTCTCGCGACGGTGGCCGCGTGGCGCGAAGCGCCGTTTTTCACCGCGCGCGAACGCGCGGCGCTCGAATGGACAGAGGCGGTGACGCTGATCGCGCAAACGCGCGTACCGGATACGGTATGGGAAACAGTGAAGCCGCATTTCAGCGAGCAGGAAATCAGCGACCTGACGCTGCTGATCGTTGCGATCAACGGCTGGAACCGGATTGCGGTGTCGTTCAGGAAGATGCCGGAGTAAGCGGCGCGCCCTGGCAGTCGCGAGGCTTCAGAAGATCACGGAAACCGCCACCGCGAGCCAGATCGAGGTCACGCCCGCGAGAAACAGATGCCGCGCGATCCGCACGCGCGAGTCGCTGTTCTCCGGCTCGACGGGACTCGTCGCCATCCACGGCACGAGGCCGAGGCACGCGAAGCCGGCCAGCGCGAGCACGAAGACTACGATGTCGGCCTTGTGCCAGGCGGTCGGCTCATACATGCCCCAGTAGCCGAGAAACACGATGCCGATCGAGAACACGGTCGCGGAAGCGGCGCTGAGCGCGGGCACCGATCCAGTGGGAGTCGGCATGCTTGACCTCCGATCGTCAGGTTGCGGCGGCGCTCATGCGCGGCGCGCCGTTCGCCCGGTCCGCGTTCGCGCCGACCGCGGCGAGCCGTCAGGAAGTGCGGGTCTGGCGCGCTTCGTACGTCTTCAGATGACTATAGGCGATGCGCAGCAGCGACAACGCGTGTTCGCCCTTTTGCGCGTCGCCGCCGCGCGTGATCAGGTCGCCGAGAATATGATCCGCCTCGGTGTGCGAGCGGTTTTCGACGTCGCGCAGCATCGACGCGGTGAGCGGCGACGGCGTCAGAAGCACCTGGATGGCGCGCGCGTCGAAGTCCGCGTCCATCGTGAAGCCATTGTGTTCGGCCACCGCGCGGCATTCGCCGAGCAGCTTCTCGATCACGCGCTTGCCGTCAGGCGCGGCCAGAATATCGCCGACCGAACCGCGCATCAAGCAGGTGGTGCCGGCCAGCGTGGCGAGGAATACCCATTTCTCCCACATGCGCAGCAGGATGTTGTCGCTGACCGCGACGTCGAACTTCGCGCCCGACATCGCATCGGCAATCGCCTGGGTGCGCTCCGAGGTGCCACCCACGAGTTCGCCGAACGTAATCGCCTGCATGTCGTTCAGATGCATGATGTGCTGCTCCGCATTGAGCGTCGCGGCGATCACACACTGGCCGCCGAGCACGCGCTCCTTGCCGAAGCGCGCGCTCAGCACCTCGATATGGCGCATGCCGTTAAGCATCGGCAGGATCAGCGTTTCTTCGCCGACGAATGGCGTGAACGAATCGATCGCGTCGTCGAGACTGTAGGCTTTGCAGCTCAGCAGCACGAGGTCGAACGGCTCGCTGGCGACACCTGCCAGGATCGTCTTCACGTCGCGCAACTGGAGATTGCCCCGTGGGCTGTTGATGACGAGGCCGTCGCGCCGCAGCTTTTCGGCGCGACCGGCGCGTACGAGGAAGGTCACGTCCTGCCCCGCCGCCGCCAGACGTCCGCCGAAATAACCGCCAACCGCGCCTGCCCCTACTACCAGAATTCGCATCTTGAGCCTCTTGAAAGATTTCGGTTTGCCGATCATGCGCGTCGCTGGTGGACGCATCCCGATGTTGCCGTGTGCTTCTTGTGCAGAATGTAGCAAAGATTGGGAATCGGTTCCGGGGAGGCTCGACTGTGGCGCGGACGCTTTCGAAGTCCCGCGCCTTCTGGCTGCAATCGCGCTGACGCGTGCCTTACTGTCCGGACGCGACCGTTTCTCCCTGCTCCCACCCGCCCCCCAGCGACCGGTACAGCGCGATCGCCGAAAGCGCGTGCTCGCGCCGGGCCTGATTCAGCGATTCCGAATCGCGCAGATACGCTTGCTGCGCGTCGAGCACGTCGAGGAAGCTCGACGCGCCGCCCTTATACAACTCGGTCGACAGACGCAGCGCATGATTCGACGCATCGAGCGCACCGGCCAGGCGCTGCACCTGCGCCGCGCCGCTGACGAGATCGCTGCGATTGTCCTCGACCTCCTTGAGCGCCTGCAGCATCGTCTGCTGCAGGCCGAGCTGCGATTCGCGCATGCGGCTCTCGCTCGCGTCGATGTTCGCGGTGATGCGCCCGGCGTTGAAGATCGGGCTCGTTGCATTCAACGCGGCGCTGAACAGATTGTCGGTCAGCGTCGGCAAGCCAAGGTACGACGATGCGAGCAGCCCATTCGTCAGGTTGATCTTGAACTGCGGATAGCGCTGGGCCTTCGATACTCCCACTTCCGCCGCACGCTGTTCGACGAGCGCATAAGCGGTGCGCACGTCGGGCCGATGCAGCAACGCGTCGGACGGCAATACCTGCGGCGCGCTTTGCGCAGGCACCGGAATCTCGCGCGCGCTGGAAAGCAGCAGCGTATCGAGACTTTCCGGCGTACGCCCCGAATACACGGCGATCAGGCTCAGCTGATGCTGGACCGTCGATTGCATGCGCGGAATCTGTGCCTGCAAATCCTGCAACTGATTCTGCGCGCGGGCGACGTCGAGCTGGGTCGACAGTCCGTAATGCAGACGCGCCTGCGTGAGCTTCAGCGCGCGGCTGCGGATCTGCTCGTTGTCGTCGAGGATCTGCAATTGCGCCTGCGCCCAGCGCAGATCGATATATGCTGCCGCCGTGTTCGCCGCGAGCGCGAGCCGCAACTGGTTCAGCGCCCCAACGCTACCCGACACCTGCGCCTGCGACGCGAGCACCGCGAGTCGTTCGCCGCCGAACACGTCCGGGGTCCAGCTCGCGGCGAGGCCGAAGCCGGCCTGGCGCACATAGCCGAGCGGCGGCGGCGTGTTCTGCCGCTCGATCGAAGCGCCCGCGTTCGCATTCAGCTCCGGCAGCAGCGCGGCGCGATTCTGCGTCACCAGATCCTGCGACTGTTTCACGCGCTCGGCCGCGGCTTGCACGTCGAGGTTGCCGGTCAACACCGATTCGATCAGCTGATGCATGACCGGGTCGCCGAATTGCGCCCACCAGGCATCGGTGTTCACGCTATCCTGCGGTGCGTCGACGCTCCAGGCGGCCGGCGCCAGCGTCTGCACCGCATGCGGCAAATCCGCGTGCGTGGCCGGTTGCACCGCGCAGGCCGCGAGCGTCAAAAATGCCGCGCTCGCCACTAATTTCATCGCCATCCGTTTCATGTTGGACTCCTAGTGGGCATCGGGCGGGGGCGCGGTGTTGCCGAACGGCCGCGAAAACAGCACGCTCAGCAAAGCGACCACGAAGCACAGCGCAACCGCCAGAAAGGCGTCGGAAAACGCGAGCACCAGCGCTTCGCGCATCAATGCCTCGTGCAATTCGGCGAGCCCCGCATTCGCAGCATTCAATACGTTGCCGCCGACTGCCGACAAATACTCGGCCTGCTTCTGCAAGATCGATTCGACGACCGGACGGCCCGCGTTCAGATGTTCGTCGAGCCGTTCGTAGTGAAGATTCAGACGGTCGTTCAACATCGTGCTGCTGACCGCGATGCCGATCGCGCCGCCGAGATTACGCATCAGATTGAACAGTCCGCTCGCGGAGCGCAGCCGCGACGGCGGCAACGCGCCGAGCGCCATCGTCACAATCGGCGGAATACAGAACTGCTGGCCGATTCCGCGCAAGGCTTGCGGAATTAGCAGTTGCTGCCAGCCCCATTGGTTCGTCAACGGCACGTACAGATAGCAGCCGATGCCAAACAGCGCGAGGCCGAACACCATCAGCAAGCGCATATCGACGAAGCGCGCGAGCGTCGAGTACGCGCCGAGCGCGAGCAACTGAAAACAGCCGACCGATAGCAACGCGAGTCCGATCTGCAACGAATCGAAGCCGCGCACGCGGGCAAGAAACACCGGCGTCAGAAACACGGTGCAGAAGATCCCGATCCCGGTGATGAACGACAGCAGACTGCCGATACCGAAGTTGCGCAGCGCCAGCGCGCGCAGGTCGACGATCGGTTCCTTCGCGGTGAACGCATGCACGAGGAACAGAAACCCGCAGATCGCCGCGACCCACGCGCACAGCACGATCACGTCGTCGCCGAACCAGTTCTTGCGCGGCCCTTCTTCGAGCACGTATTCGAGGCAGCCGAGAAAACCCGACATCAGCAGGATGCCGACGTAGTCGCCCTTCTTCAGCAGCGACAGATCGACCCTGTCGATATGCACGTACTTCGGCACCAGCAGCGTAACGGCGACGCCCGGTACCAGGTTCAGATAGAACAGCCAGTGCCACGACCATTGCGACGTGATCCAGCCGCCGATCACCGGGCCGATCGTCGGTGCCAGCGACGCGAGCGCGCCGATCGTCGTCGATGCGATCAAACGCTGCTTGCCGGGAAACAGCACGAACGCGGCCGTAAACACGGTCGGGATCATCGCGGCGCCAAGCGCGCCTTGCAGACCGCGAAACAGGATCATCGAGTTGATGTCCCATGCGAGCCCGCACAGCATGCTGGTCACCGTAAAGCCGAACGCGGAAAACGTGAACAGCCACCGTGTCGAGAACACGCGCGTGAGCCACCCCGACATCGGAATCACGATGATCTCCGCGATCAGATACGAGGTCTGCACCCACGACAGTTCGTCCTGACTCGCGGACAGCCCGCCACCGATATCGCGCAGCGACGACGCGACGATCTGGATATCGAGCGTCGCCATGAAAAAGCCCACGCACATCAGCGCGAATGCGAAGACCTTGGTGCGGGTCGGCTGGTCGGCGGGGTTGTCGAGAACGTCGGTCATGATCGGTTCATCCCTGCGCGGCCGGATGGCCCGCATCGACGTGCACTTTCACCGTCGCGGAGAGGCCGGGACGCAACACGCCTTGCATGTCCTTCGGCACGTCGAGGCGCACGCGCACCGGCACGCGCTGCACGATCTTCGTGAAGTTGCCGGTCGCGTTTTCCGCGGGCAATACGCTGAAGGTCGCGCCGGTCGCCGGCGCAAGGCTTTCGACCACGCCGTGCAGCACGGTATTCGACGCGTCGAGCTGGACCTCGACGCTGTCGCCCGCGCGCATCTTGCGCAGCTGATCTTCCTTGAAATTCGCATCGATCCACAGGCCGCTCGCGGGCACGACGGTCAGCAGCGACACGCCGGTGTTGGCGAGCAGCCCGACGCGCGCGGTCCGATTGCCGACATAGCCGTCGATCGGCGAGCGGATCGTCGTGTATTCCACGTTCAACGCGGCGACGCGCTGCGCGGCCTGCGCGGTCGCGATGCGCGCTTTCGCGTCGCCGATCTGCGCGTCGAGCACCGCGATCTGGCGTTGCGCCGCGAGCAGCGCCGCGCCGCTGCGATCGACCGCGGCGCGCGCTTTGGTCAGATCGGCATCGGCTTTCTCGACGACCTGGTTCGACACTGCGTCGTCCTTCACGAGCTCGCGGTAGCGGATCTGGTCGGCCGCGCTGCGCGTCAGCTCGGCGCCCGACGCGCGGACCTCCGCGGCCTGCTCGTTGATCGCCGCGAGTTGCAGCGATTTCTTCGCTTCGAGCTCGGTGACGGCGGCCTGCGCGCTCTCCACTTCCGCGTTGGCCTGCGCGAGACGCGCGTCGTAATCGCGGGCGTCGAGACGCACCAGCACCTGGTTGGCATGCACGAACTCGTTGTCGCGCACCAGCACGTCGGTGACGAAGCCGTTGACCTTTGGCGCCATCACCGTGACGTCGCCGCCGACGTAGGCATCATCGGTCGTCTCGAGGAAGCGGCCGACGAAGAACCAGTACGACGTGGCCAGCGCCAGCACGACGAGAACGGACAGGATCGCGAGCAGCATCCACGGGATACGCCGCGCCGCTCGGGCTGGTTGTACCGCGCTCGGGGGCGCGACGGTCGAGGGAGTTGTGGACATGATGTCGATATGTGCGTATGCACTCTTCAGGTTGAAAAAAACGGCGCGGTGCGCCGGCCTCCGCTACCTTCAGCGTTTATGTCAAAGCGAATCTTTGGTGATCGCAAATAGCTCGCTGCGCAGCGCGGCCGCGCGCTTCTCGCCGAAGCGGTGTTCGAACTCGGCCTGTGCGGCGTACCAGTACGCGCGGGCCGAGGCTAACCGCTGTTCGCCCTCGGGTGTCAGCGAGATCAGCAGCGTGCGTGCATCCGCACCCAGTGCCTCGCTCGACACGAGCCCGTCGCGGCGCAGCGGCTGGATCGTGCGGACCAGCGTGGTGCGCTGCATGCGCATGGCTTCGGCGATCTGCTTCATCGTCATCGGACCGGTGCGCTTCAGACGCCCCAGCAGCGAAAACTGCGTGATGGTCAGGTCGACATTCGACAGATGCCGATCATAGATCTGCGATACGTGACGTGCCGCTTGGCGGATCGCAAAGCAGTCGTCATCCAGGAGCGCTTCCATTCGCTGCCCTTCCTTTTGCTCGTTAGTGCATATGCACATGAAACGGCATTATAAAACCCGCCGAGGCGGGCTCCGGTGCCGATCTAGTCGGTGATGCTGAACAGCTCCGCGCGCAGCGTCTTCGCGCGGGCGCGACCGAACTTCTTTTCGAACTCGTCCTGCGCGGCGCGCCATGCGACCGAGGCCTGATCGAAGGTAGTCACGCCCTTTTCCGTCAGGCTGAACAGCAGCGTGCGGTTGTCGTGGTCCGCCGCTTCGGCCAACACGAGACCGTCGCGCTGCAGCGGCTTCATTGCGCGGACCAGCGTGGTGCGCTCCATGACCATCGCGTCCGCGAGCTCCGCCATCGGCAGGTTCGGGGTGCGCGCGAGCTTTGCCAGGATCGTGAACTGCGCAGCCGTCAGCCCGACGCTGCCGAGATGGCGCTCGTAGATCTGCGTGACGTGCCGCGCCGCCTGGCGCAGCGCGAAGCAGTTGCATTCATCGTAGGAGACAGGACGGTTCATGGAGCGAAGTCTATGTGTGCATATGCACGATGTCAAGTTTTTCTGCGCACGCACTGCAAGCCCTCACCGCAAATCCGCTCGCAGATCACGCACACCCTTGCCCAGTCGTTGGCGCAATAGCGTGCGTAACGTGGCACCGTCGACATACCCGACCTCGGCCGCGATCGCGTCGATGCCGAGGCCGCTGCCATGCAGCAGCGACTGCGCGTGCTCGACACGCAGATCCTGAAAGTACCCCAACGGCGATTTGCCGAGCACGTCCTGGCAACGACGCTGCAGCGTGCGCGCGCTCGTCGCCAGTGCGGCTGCCGCGTGCTGCAGCGAGAACCCTTCCTTCAGATGATCGCGCGCCCATCGCTCGAAACGCTGAATCAGCGGATCGGCCTGCGCGAGGTGGTTGGGAATGATGTAAGGCGCCTGCGATGAGCGCAGATCCGCGAGCAGATACCGCGACACGAGCGCGGCCAGTTCGGGGCTCGCGCGACGGATCAGCCACAGCGCGAGATCGAGATGCCCCATCGCCGCGCCCGCCGTCACCCCGACCTCCGTTGGCACCAGCATGCGCGACTCGTCGAGCAGCACCGCCGGATAGCGCTGCCGGAACAGTGGACTCAGCCACCAAGTCGTCGTCGCTTCGCGATGATCGAGGAGCCCGGTTTCCGCGACGAGGAACGTGCCGATGCATGACGCGGCAAGCAACGTGCCCTGTGCATGCCACGCGAGCAATTGTTCCCTGGCGTCGCGCACGTCCGGCCGTTCGAGCGCCGGCACCAGTTGCTCCGGGGTGCCGGTGCCGAGCGCGGGAATGACCACCCAGTCCGGTTTCAGGTCGGCGGTGATCGCTTGCACGGGGATCGCGAACCCCTGCCCCGACTGGACCTTCTTGCGCACGCCGACGATCGACAGCTCGAAGTGCGGCCGTCCGCCCATCTTCGCGGCCGCGAACCGGTTGGCGAGCGAGAACGCGTCGAGCATGACGGTGAGGCCGGTATCGAACAGCCCCTGCAGGGCGAGGATCGCGATGCGCATGGCGTAAATGACCCTAAAGTTGTCATTTGCGACGATACAGCTTTTTCCGGACGAGGGCTACAGTGAACTCCGTTGTACATCGCAACGAACGTCGACCAAGGAGGTCACAGATGAAAGTATTCGCCATCGCATCCGCACAACCGACCCTCACCCCGGACAAGCTCCAGCAGCACTTGCCCCACGAGGTGCCGGCCACTCTGCAGTTCTATCTGGACGGCAAGGTCGAGCAGTTCTGGTTCCGCGACAAGGCCGGACCGATCTTCCTGATGAACGTCGCATCGGTCGATGAGGCCAGGTTGATACTCGACGCGTTGCCGCTCGTGGCCGACGGGCTGATGAAGTATGAGTATTTGCCGGTGGGACCGCTCGCGCCGCTCGGGCGGCTGATTCACAAGGGATGATGTTGCAGGCGGGATAACGGTGCCGCCGGCCTGGCCGGCGGCACGCTAGCAGAAGCATCACTGCCCGACCTTCTCCGATTCAACCACGAGGTCCAGTACATAAGCCACCGACGGTCCGTCGGCGGGCGGGTTCGTGATCGTAAAACGCTTGACGCGCACCACGTTACGGATGCCCGGCGTGTGCGTATAGCCTTCGATATTCTGATTGAACGGCTGCCACGGACCGGGCGTGCCGGTGGCCAGCCCCTGCTCGTCGAAGAAACGTTCGCGCACGAGCAGACATTGCCCGTCCGGCATCAACGGATGGGTGCACGGCACCGACTGCGGCGCCACCTCCAGGAATGCAATTTGACCGGGGCCGCCGTAGCGCGTCTCGGCCGTCGGCACGCCGGTAAAGCTCAGCGTATCGCCGTTATCCGTGACGAGTTGCAGGCGCGGCCCGTTGTCGCGCGCGAGCAGGTTCACATTGACGCTGCCGCGCACTCGCTGCGAGATCGCATCGTCGAGTGCGGCAAGCGCGGGGTCGTTGCAGGCCATCATCGTGGTGACCATCGGGCCGATCTGCAGATACCCCTTCCTCACCGTGTAACCCGCTCCCATGTTGTTGCAGCTATTGACGACGGTGATCCGATACGGACTGAAGTCCAGTTGCACCGGTTTGTCCGGGCGGGCGAACAGCGCATCGATGCGGTTGCCGTTGCTGTCGATCGCGTTGCTCAGCTGCCAGTGGTAGCGGGCCAGCTGATCGGTGCCGGTCGGCGCCGCCGGGTTCGCCGCGGCCGTGGTCGCCGCGGGAGCCGGCGCTGTCACTTCGGGTGTCTGCGCGCACGCGGCGAGAACGAGCGGCAGCAGGAGCAAGCGGTATTTCACGTCGGCACCTCGGTGAGTTCAGTGGTTGTTCCGGGCGTTGGCCCGCGTCGCCTGGCGAAGGGACGCGAGCATCAGGTCGCATGCCCGAAAGCCGGAAAAGCCAGTGAAGGTCACCACCCGGCCACGTTACGCCGGGTTTGCGCACCTGCGTCGCTCAGGCCGCGAGCAATCGACTCGACGACCGACAGCATAACGCAGGTAGATGGCGGAAATATGCTGTTCGATGTCTGCCTGGATTCTTCGTTAGGTTACCGAACTGCGGCAGGTGACGCAGGCTACGCCTTGGATATGTCGCGACGCACGGCGGGCGCGGCGTGAAGTCTCCTCCTGAGCCGGGGGCGCAGCATCAGATAAAAGGCGGCAACATGCGTGATCGCCAGCGTCGGTACATAGATGATCGGGATCGCGTACATGGCGCCCAGTTCTCCTGAATGCGCGGGCAGATCGGCCGCTGTCGCGTGGTAGTAGTCGACAAGCAGATCGGCCATACCGACCAGGTTGAAAGCAACCACGAACGACCAGAAAAGCGGCCGTATCCGCGCCGTCAGCAAGGCCAGCATCGCCAGCACGCCCGTGGCGAAATCTCCGTAAGCGGCGAACGCGGCGAAGCTCGCGGACAGTTGCGGACTGACGACGCCGGGTAGCAGGAACGCGAGCCCGAAAAAACGGAAGCTGTGCAAGGTGGCGATCGCGCGTTGCGCGTCGAACGGCGCCATCGACCTGAGCTTCGGCCACACGTAGGTGCCGAAGCACAACAACCAGGCAACGTAGCCCAGAACGAGATGCATCTGAAAGAGAAGCCGCGCTGACATGATGCCTCCTGTCGAATGTTGGATGCGCAGGTGATAGGTGTACCATCGTCTCGCGCGAGCGACTATTCCTCACAATGTTGACAGGATATGAAGCAGAACTTCACAGTCAGGCAGGGTGCACTCGACGGCGTCGAGGTCTTCCTCAGCGTGGCCGAGCATCGCAGTTTTCGCGGCGCCGCCGCGGCGCTCGGCGTGACGCCGTCGGCGATCAGTCAGGCGGTGCGTGTGCTCGAAGCGCGCATCGGCGCGACGCTTTTCATTCGCACGACGCGCAGCGTCGGCTTGACCGAAGCCGGCGAGCGCTTTCTGGCGCGCGCCAAGCCCGCTTTCGAGGAACTCGTCGCCGCCAGCGAGGTGGCGCGCGGACTCGGCGAGCGGCCGTCCGGCCTGTTGCGTCTTTCGGTGCCACGCGCGGTCGTGCCGATCCTGCTGGAGCCGCTGATCGCGTCGTTCTGCGAGGCCAATCCCGAGGTCGAGGTGGAGATTGCGGCCAGCAAGGAGCTGATCGATCTCGCGGCGGAAGGCTTCGACGCCGGCATCCGGCTGGGCCAGTTCGTTGCCGCCGACATGGTCGCGGTGCCGTTGACGGCGCCATTCCGCTTCGTCGTGGTGGGAAGTCCCGGCTATTTCGCGGCGCGCGGCCACCCCGAGCACATCGACGATCTGCGTACGCATGCCTGCATTCGCTGGCGGCGCTCCAACGGCGCGCTCGCGTCGTGGTCGTTCAACGACAACGGCCAGCCGATCGAAGTCGCCGTTTCCGGTCCTTTCATCGCCAGCGATTTTCTGGGCATGCTGGGTGCGGCGAACGCAGGCATCGGCCTTGCTCAGCTACCCGAGCCGATGGCCGCCGAGGGGTTGCGAACCGGAAAGCTCGTGCGCGTTCTGGAGGCGTATGCGCCGCTGATCCCTGGCGTGTTTCTCTACTATCCGAGTCGCCGGCAGATCATGCCGAAGCTGCGCGCGTTCATCGATCATGTGAAGAGCCGCACGGCGAGTACCCAAAATGGGCGCTGATTGCCGGTCTGCAGGAGTACCTGTGGTCTGGCCGCCATTTCTGGCAACCATTTGGCGATTACGGTACGGCCGCGCTAGCCGCGACCGCTTTCAACTCATGAGCCTTGTAATATCGACCGCCCCAGAACGAGTAACTCGTTGAACTGTGTTACCAATTCGAAACATAAAGCAAACGACAGCATATAAGACGGCCCGGGAAATCTGTGCATCCACCCCAGAATCGGCACTGAAATACGTGTTCTAACGGCGTCCCGAGTCATTATCCATGTGATGGTCGCGCCAATCGCCGCCCCCGCGATTATGTCGGTCGGATAGTGCCATCCGAGATAAACGCGAGGCAGACATATGAAGATCGCGGTGTATAAAAGCGCGAGCACACCGGCGCGGCGCGACACCAGAAAGATCCCGGTTGCGACCGAAATCCACAGCATCGCGTGGTCACTTGGGAAGGAGCTCCAGGCTGGCAACACGGCCGCTTCCAGACCACCCGACGGAAAACTCAGGTGTAGCTCAGGATTAAACAGAGGCCGTATACGGAATGGCAAATAATGAGCAATAAGCCTGAATATCGCGAGCGCAAGAAGGCCGCTCGCGATCGTCGCGACGACCATTTCACGCTCCCAATCGCCACGCTGGCTGGGTTTGAACCATATCCACCACAATACGGGTATGAGCACCAAACCCTTGAATGTGTATAGGTCCGCGATGATTCTTATGGCGTGATTCAACATGGCGCAACTCAGCGCCATGTGCGTCAGGAAAGTTTGGATTGCGGTATCGAAAGGGTCCATTCGTCAGGAGTGTCCGCAAAAGCTTTCGAGCAATCGGTGCGGTAGCGAACGTTTGCGTTACTCGCGAACAGCCAGTCCGCATCTCTTAAGCAATTCTTCAGCATGGTTACCTTACGATCGCGCCGAACCGACAAGACGAACAACCGCCGCGCATTCAAGGGATCTGTTGCCATGCAGTTGCTGTTGATGGGAAAGGATGAGTTGATCGCTGGACCGGTCGTCGATACGTTGCGACGTGCGGGCCATACCGTCAATTGGATGAGTGTCGTTGGCGAGCCCATGAGTTGGCCGGACTACAGCTTGTACGACCTCATCATGCTCGACCCTGACCTGTCGGGAATCAACCTTATTGACGCGCTGAAGCGTTATCGAGAGTGCGGTGGCGGTGCCCTGATCATCATCGTGACGGCACAGAGGGAACTGGAAAGTTGTATTGCCGCACTCGACGCAGGCGCGGACGATTACCTGGTCAAGCCATTCGACGTCGATGAACTTGCGGCGCGCGTACGTGCGTTGACGCGTCGCAGAGTGGTACGGACGGTTCCCGTTCTCGCGTACGATGGCCTCATGCTGGATGCAGCCTCTCATCGAGTCACCCTGCATGGAGAACCGCTCACGCTGGCGCCGCGCGGGTTCGCTCTGCTACAGGCGCTGATCGAAGATCCGGCGCGCGTTTTCACTCGCTCGGAACTTGAAGCGAGGATATGCGATCCACGCGAGGAAATCGCCAGCAATGCCATCGAAGTGCAAGTGTGTGGCTTGCGACGAAAAATCGGAGCAGGACGGATCGTGACAGTGCGCGGCGCAGGCTATTGTCTGCGAACACCTGACTCGAAAGTCCGCTTCGCTGGCTAGCGGACGTTCCTGTTTCAAGCGCGGTTACCCGCTTCGTTGCGAGAAACCATCGTGAGCGCGAGTCCGGCCAGCACGAGAGCCACGCCGACCACGAACGATGGGCCGACCCTGTCGCCGAACATGAATGATGCAGCGGCAATGCCGAAGATCGGCTGGAGGAACTGAACGCTCGCGGCAACCCGCGCCGGAACGATACGCAGCAGGTTGAGCCACATAAACAGGCCGGCAACAGTCACGATCACCCCGAGATATACCGCGGCTGATACACCCTGCGTGGTAACGTGAAATGGAACGTGCCACATCTCCCACGCCGCCCACGGCAGCAGTGCAACGAAACCGAACAGCGTGCTCCAGGCTGCAACCGTCGCAGTGCCATATGCGGTCGTGAGTTCGACGCTCCAGACGTAATAGAACGCAATCGCGAGCGCCGACAGCAGCACGCAAATCGCGCCGCCCGCAGTGGTATCGGACAGCGTCGCTGCGCCGTGCTCGCGGGCGAACGCGACCAACGCGATGCCCGCGAATGCCGCTAGCAGTCCCAGCTTTTGCCAACCCGATACATGCTGTTTGAGGCGCAGCGCCGCAAAGAACACGATAAAAACCGGAATGGTCGCGGAAATAATGGTGCCGACAGACGCCGAGGTGCCCGAGACGCCAAAGGTCTGCGCGACCTGTCCGATGCCGATGCCCAGCACGCCTAGCATGGCGACGCGCGGCCATGCGTGCCGCGGCAACGGATGCCGGCCCACCGCGAAGATGAGCAGTAGCGGCACGGCTACGGCAAAACGCATTGCGGTGAGCGTCAGCGGGGGTAGCGACTCGAGTCCCAGTTTGGTCACCGGTATGGATAGTCCCCACATCACCGCGAGGACCAGCAATGCGCCGAAACTCCGCATCGTGATCGTCTTGGCTGCGTGGTCATTGACGACCACCCCGGAACGGGCATCACTCAGGCTTGGGCTCGACATGGGCGTTGGTGCGAAAAAGACATTGAATGGAGATATTCGCGGCCGCGCGGATCGTTGACAAACGATTTGTCGTCATATAATGCGTGAGTAAAACTCACACATAACAGCCCATCATGTTCGATCGGCTTCCACCGCTGCAAACCCTGCGCGCGTTCGAAGCGACTGCGCGACTACTGAGCATGACGCTGGCCGCCGAGGAATTGCACGTGACCCACGGCGCAGTGAGCCGGCACATCAAGACGCTCGAGAATCATCTCGGTGTTCCGCTGTTCCGCCGCCTCACGCGCCGGATCATCCTGACCGATGCGGGAACCGAGTTTCACTTTGCTGTAGCTCGACTACTGGGCGAGCTGACGAGGGAAGCCGAGAGCCTGCGCGGACACGACAGCCTCGCAAGCATGACGATCAGTACCAGCGTTTCGTTCGCGACCAAGTGGCTGGCGCCGCGCCTTCATCGTTTCAAGGCGATTCATCCGGAACTCGATGTGCATCTCGACGTGATCGATCGCAATGTCGATCTGGACGATGGGCAGGTCGACGCAGCCGTGCGTTACGGCGGGGGTCGCTATCCTCGCGTGCAGTCCGAACGGATTCTCGAAGAAACCGTGACACCGGTTTGTAGCCCCAGCTACCGCGAAGAAGTCGGCGGGTTGACGACTCCGGCTGATCTCACACGCTGCACGCTGCTGCATGAAGACCGGATGTTGGCCAATTGGGAACAGTGGTTCGCCTACGCGGACGTGGACAGGAACCGCAGAGGTCGAGGTCCCGCATACAGTCACGGAAGCATGGCCATCGAGGCAGCCATTCGTGGCGAAGGCGTAGCTCTCGGACGCAGCGCCCTGGTAGGCGATGACATCGTGGCTGGACGCCTCGTCGCGCCATTTCCCGACATTCGCCTGAAAGTCGAGCGCGGCTATGATCTGGTCTATCGCGTCGGCAATCGCGATCATCCCAAGGTCTGCGCGCTACGCGACTGGTTAGCAGCCGAAGTGCGGCGATTTCTGGCAGACACGAGATGAATGCTGGCTTCGGCCAGGAGCGGCAGCGTGGGCTATGGCGCCAATCCCGGTGCGTCGTAATCGAGGGGTCGAGCTGCAGCGAGAGTTGGAGGCGGATATGGCAAGCGAGGACCGCAACGAAACGGCGGAGCCAGCGATGGCGCCGCCAGTCGCAAACCCGGGGATCATACGGCCGCCTTTTGTCTACCTGAGTGCAATCGCCCTTGGCGTGTTGCTGCATTTCGTATGGCCAGTGCAGCTTGTGCCTCATACAGTGAGCGGGCCACTCGGGGGCAGCGCGGTGCTGGTCGCTGTCGTGCTGTTTCTCTGGGCCGTGCGCACGCTTCGGGCCGCCGACACCCCCGTGCCGGGAAATCGGCCCACCACCGCTATCGTCAGCAAGGCGCCCTTTCGATACAGCCGCAATCCCATCTACCTGGCTTTTTCGCTGCTCCAGTTAGGCATTGCGTTCTCGGTCAACAGTCTTTGGCTACTGCTCACCCTCGTGCCGGCGGTGGCGCTGATGTCACTCGTGGTCATCCCGCGGGAAGAGCGCTATCTGGAAAGCCGCTTTCCGTCGGAATACCTGGCCTACAAGGCGTCTGTGCGTCGCTGGCTGTGACCGCTTTCTGGAAAAAAGTTTCCAGACTAGCGATAGTTCACGAAGTTAATAATGTCGTTGAGGAACCACGGCAGTATCAGTTGCGTGTCGGAATAGCTGGTGCCGACGGTGAGTCGCGGTGGTCTCGCAGCGGCGTCGGGAGCGTGCAGCAGGTAGGCGTTAGTATCGTGCGCCGCCTGAGGACTCGCCGGCGGCGAGGTCGACGTGCAGCCGGCAGCGAAAACGAGAAATGCTGCGAAGCAAAGAGACTTCATGAGCGGGTGAACTCCGGCGACGTTTCCTCCATTATGGCCGAACTGAGTCGAGTACCTGCGACGAGCCGCGCCCGCTTCACAACGCCAGCACCGTCACACCCACTTCCATCCGATGCGCGCCGCCGCCAAGAATCGTCCCGCGCAGCAACGATACATCGCTGTAATCGCGCCCGATCGCGAGCGTCACATGATCGAGATCGGCGAGCACGTCATTGGTCGGATCGAGATCGATCCAGCCGCTGGCCGGACAATGCACCGACACCCACGCGTGCGAAGCATCCGCGCCAATCAGACGCGGATGGCCGGGCGGCGGATCGTTGCGCAGATAGCCGCTGACGTAGCGCGCGGGCAAACCGAGCGAGCGCAGGCAGCCGATCATCACCTGCGCGAAATCCTGGCACACCCCGCTCTTCAGCTCGAATGCGCGTTCGGCCGGCGTATCGAACAGCGTCGCCGACGGCTTGTACGCGAAGTCCTCGTGAATGCGATGCATCAGATCGATCGCGCCGGCGACGAGCGGCCGGCCCGGCGTGAAGCTCGGCAACGCATACGCGCGCAGCGACGGCCGCAGCGCGATATTCGGCGACGCGAAGCAATACTCCGCCTCGGGACGGAACGCGCCGCCCACGCGAAACCGCAGCGCCTCGGCCACCGTCTCCCAGGGCGGGGTCGCCGCGGCGTCGAGGTTGGTCCAGCGCGGCGTCAGCGCGACCGTGGTCTCGCTGACGAGCTGCAGACGCTCGTGCGGTGTATCGAGCGCGAAGTACAGCACGTCGTTGCCGAACGCATCGATGCGGTTATGCCGATACGACGGCTCCGGCTCGATTCGCTCGCTGCGCGAGATCACGTGCTGCCACGGACACGCGAGCGGCCGGATCGTCGCCAGATGCTGCGCGGTTTCGACATACGTCGAGTAATGGTAGGTAGTGCGATGAGAAACGGACAGCACCGTCGATGCGTGCTTCATACCCACACCTGCGAGGCGACCGTGGTCGCGTGACTGAAATAGCGCGCGCTGATCTCATGCGCGGCCGCATTGGCGAAGCCGCCGATCTGATCGCACAGCGCAATCAGCTTGCCATACGAGCCATGTTCGTCGACCTCGCACAGCGATCCGAGCGACGGCAGCATCTCCACCGGCGGCAGCAGCTCCGCGAACGGCCGATGCCGAACGCTGGCCGCCGCGACGGCGATCTCGCCGAGCTTGTTGCGCAGCCGTTCGTACACGCCATAAATGCCGCGCGGATTGTGCGGTTCGATCACCAGCAGATCGAGCAGCGCGGGCACTTCGAAACGCCCCGGGTACAGCGAGCGATACGTGAGCGTGCTGTCGAACATTTGCAGCAGCAGGTCGAAGCCGGCCGGCGTCGCGAGCTGGCCGTTCGCGGCGACGCCGCGCATGAACGCGGCCATCGTCGCGACGCGTTCGATATGACGCCCGACGAACAGCAGCCGCCATGCTTCATCGCGCGTCATGCGGTCGCCCTGCGCGCCGCTGATCGCCGATAGCTGCACCGACAGATGTTCGAGCGCGTTCGCGAGCGTCACGCGATCGTAGCGATCGAACGCACTGCCGCTGCTCGCGGCACCCGCGCCGCCGTTGCCCGCGCCCACGGCAGGCAGCAACACCTGCAACGCGTCCTGAAAGTCGTTGCGCGCCGCGAGGATCATGCGCCAATGATCATTCGACAACCGCCCGCGCACCTCGCCGTTCGCGCGCGCCTGGCAGTTGAGGTTCTGGCTGATGCTGACACTGCCCGCGCTCTCGCCGAGATTCGCGACGAGCGCGCGCTCGAAGGTCTGCGGCGAGGCCGGCCCGTGCGGCGACGCCAGGTCGCCAGGCTGCACGAGGCCGCACCATGTCGCGAGTTCGACCAGCGTCGCGAACATCGCGTCGGCGTCGTTGCCTTCGAGCGAGCCGAGAATCAGCCGCAGCAGCCGCACGTTGTTTTCCGCACGCTCCCCATAGCGGCCCGCCCAGAACAGGTTCTCCGCGGCGCGGCTCGATACCGTGCGATGCTTGCGCGTGAGGTCGGCGGGCTGCATCGGCGAAGGCAGCAGCGTGAACGTAGAGCTGGGCTGGCTCGACAGCACCCATGTATCGACGCTGCTGCCGCCATGCTGCATGGATACCGTGGTCTGACGCTCGGCGGCCATGCGCGTGAAGCCGCCCGGCATCACGTGCCAGCCGCCGTTGACGTCGGCGATCGCATAGACGCGCAGCACCGACGGCCGCCCGCCGATCGTGCCCTCCTCGTAGCGCGGCGTGCAGGAAAAGCGCTGCTCCTGCTGGATCGTGAACGCGTCGGGCCACGCGTCGATGCGCTCGCGCCATGCCGCGAGCGGCTGTCCTCCCCCTTCGATGCCGGGCGGCGCATCGCGTCCCGCGAGCGGCCATGTCGGCACGACGAACGCGTCGTCGAGGTGGGCAAACGCATGCTCGCGCGCCGCCTGTTCGCCGCACCACCAGGTCGGAACGCCGGGCAGCAGCAGTTCTTCGCCGAGCAACGCTTCGGCGATACCGGGCATGAAACCGTGCAGCGCCGGCGACTCGGTGAACCCCGAGCCCGGCACGTTCGACACGATCACATTGCCCGCGCGCATCACCTGCAACAGCCCCGGCACGCCGATCGTCGAGTCGGCGCGCAGCTCGACCGGGTCGCAGAATGCGTCGTCGAGACGACGCAGCACGACGTGCACGCGTTCGAGGCCTGCCAGCGTCTTCAGATAGAGCCGGTCGCCGCGCACGGTCAGATCCTTGCCTTCGACCAGCGTGACGCCGAGATAGCGCGCCAGAAACACATGCTCGAAATAGGTCTCGCTGTACGGCCCCGGCGTGAGCAGCGCGATATGCGGTGAAGCGTCGGCGCTTTCCTCGTCGCGCATCGTCGCTTGCGCGGCCTGCACGAGCGTCGCGATCAGTTGCGAATAGAGCGGCGCGAGCCGGCTCACACGCAGCGAGCGGAACGGCTCGGCGAGCAGCGTCGAGACGATCAGGCGGTTTTCGAGCGCGTAGCCGAGACCGGACGGCGCCTCGGTGCGATGCGCGATCACACTCCACTCGCCGCCCGGCGTGCGCGCGAGATCGAGCGCGACGACCTGCAGATACTGGCCACCGGCCGGCGTGAAGCCCTTCACCGACCGCAGATAGCCCGGATGCCCGAACACCAGCGCGGGCGGCAGTTGCCCATGTTCGAGCAGCGTCTGCGGTCCGTAGATATCGGCGACGATCGCGTTGAGTAGATGCGCGCGCTGCGCGACGCCGCGCTCGAGCTGCGCCCACTCGGCCTCGCTGATCAGGAACGGCAGCAGGTCGAGCGCCCAGGGCCGCGACTTGCCGTTGTCGGCGTAGACGTTGTAGCTGATGTCGTTGTCGCGGATCTGCCGAGCGATCGACGCATGATGGTCCGCGAGCCGCGCTACGCCGTCCTCGTCGAGCAGCGCGAAAAACTGCCGCCACGGCTCGCGCAGCGCGCCCGACGCGTCGCGCAGCTCGTCCCAATGTCCGTCATGACCCGGCAGCAACCGCAACAGGGACGAAGCGTCCGCCGGCATCGCGGACGCTTCGAAGGGCAAGGTCGATTGAAAGGCCAAGGTCGTGTGGTGTCAGCGATGCGTGTTGTTCAACTGTGGCGCAGATCGAGCGTGAATGGAAACTCGAGGCTGCGTTGCGGTCGGCCCACGGCGAGCGGCCCCGGCGTATGACCCGACGCGAAGAAACGCGCGCGTCGCCGGCTTTCCGCCTCGTAGGCGTTGACCGGGAAGGTCTGATAGTTGCGTCCGCCCGGATGAGCAACATGATACTGACATCCGCCGAGCGAGCGGCCGCTCCAGGTGTCGACGAGGTCGAACGTGAGCGGCGCGTGTACGCCGATCGTCGGATGCAGCGCCGACGCTTGCGACCACGCGCGAAAACGCACGCCGGCCACGTACTCGCTGACACGGCCGGTCGGTTGCAGCGGCACCGGCACGCCGTTGACGCTGAGCACGTGACGATTGCCGTTCAACCCGAGCGCGCGCACTTCGAGCCGCTCGACCGACGAATCGACATAGCGCACCGTGCCGCCGGCGGAGCCCTCCTCGCCCATTACGTGCCACGGTTCGAGCGCGTTGCGGATCGTCAGATCGATGCCGCTCAGCGTCATCTCGCCGACGAGCGGAAAGCGGAATTCGAAATGCGGCGCGAACCATGCGCTATCGAACGCGAAGCCCGCTTCGCCGAGTTCGGCGAGCACGTCGTCGAAATCCATCTTCACGAAGGTGCCGAGCAGGAAGCGGTCGTGCAGCTCGGTACCCCAGCGGGTGAGCCGCTGCGTGTACGGGATGCGCCAGAATCGCGCGACGAGGGCGCGCAGCAGCAATTGCTGCACCAGACTCATGCGCGCGTGCGGCGGCATTTCGAAGCCGCGCAGCTCCAGCAGACCGAGGCGCCCGGCGGGTCCGTCGGGCGAATACAGCTTGTCGATGCAGAACTCGGCGCGGTGTGTGTTGCCGGTTACGTCGATCAGGATGTTGCGCAGCGCGCGGTCGATCATCCACGGCGGCAGGTGGCTGCTGTCGCGGCCGCCGAGCAGATCGACCTGCCGTTGCAACTCGGCGAACGCGATTTCGAGTTCGTAGAGCTGGTCGTTGCGCGCTTCGTCGACGCGCGGTGCCTGGCTCGTCGGTCCGATGAACAGCCCCGAAAATAGATACGACAGCGACGGATGGTTGTGCCAGTACGCGATCAGGCTGGCGAGTAGATCGGGCCGGCGCAGGAACGGACTGTCGGCCGGCGTCGCGCCGCCAAGCACGAAGTGATTGCCGCCGCCGGTGCCAGTGTGGCGCCCGTCGAGCATGAACTTCTCGCTGCTCAGATAGCTGTGCGCGGCCGACTGATACAGGTACTCGGTGTGATCGACGAGCTCGTCCCAGTTCGCGGCAGGATGAATGTTGACTTCGATCACGCCGGGGTCGGGCGTCACCTGCAGCACTTTCAGACGCGGATCGCGCGGCGGCGGATAGCCTTCGAGCACGATCTGCATCTTCAGCTCCGCGGCCGTCGCTTCGACCGCGGCAAGCAGGTCGAGATAGTCGTCGAGCTCGGTTAGCGGCGGCATGAAGACGTGCAGCAGCGTGCGGCCGCTGCCGAACGCATCGGCTTCGGCTTTCGGGCCGGCCGCCCGCTTCGGGTCGCGCGCCTCGACGCACACCGCGGTGCGCAACGTGTCCTTCGACGATTCGCCACGCGCCGGCGGCGATTCGCCATGACGCGGCGGCGCATACGCGAGCACGCCGCCTTGCGGCATGCCACTCAGCAGATCGGCCGCCGACAGCGACAGCGCGGCCGCCTGCCGCGCGCTGGCCTGTTCTTCGGCGAGCGGCCGGCTCTCGCGGTCGCCCTCGTACTGCACGCGCAACTGCGCGGCCGTGCGCAACGGCTGCGGCGGCGCGAACGGATCGTGCGCGTGCTGATACGGATAGTCGGTCTTCGACACCCACGGCAGCGAATCGAGCGGCAGCCGGTAGCCCATCGGTGAATCGCCGGGGATCAGATACATGCGTTCGTCGCGGAAGAACCAGCGTCCCGTGATCCACTGCGGCGCGATGCCCGGTGCGCCGCGCTCGCGGCCGATCGGCAGCACGTAGCCGGCCGGACTCGCGAGCCCGGCGTCGAACACGCGCCGCAGCCGCACGCGTTCGAGCTCGTCGTCGAGGCGCGCGTCGAACGGATCGACGTTGACCGGCAGGCGACGCTCGCGCCACAGGTAGTACCAGGTGTCCTCGTAGCCGGGCTGGATGCAGTCCGCGTCGAGCGACAGCTTCGCCGCCAGATGCGCGATGAAGCGTTGCGCGTCGCCGGCCGTGTAGCGGCCCGGCTCGCGTTCATCGGCGAACAGGGCCGGGTTGTGCCAGCATGGCTCGCCGTCGGCGCGCCAGTACAGCGACATCGCCCAGCGCGGCAGTTGCTCGCCCGGATACCACTTGCCCTGGCCGATATGCAGGAAGCCGTTCGCGCCGTAGCGTTCGCGCAGCCGGTCCATCAGCGCGACCGCGTAGCCGCGCTTGGTGGGTCCAAGCGCGTCGGTGTTCCACTCGGCCGCGTCGCGATCACGCACCGATACGAAGGTCGGCTCGCCGCCCATCGTCAGTCGCACATCCATGTCGGCGAGTTCGTAGTCGACCCGCGCGCCCATCTTCAGCACGTCGTGCCAAGCGGCTTCGCTGTACGGCTTCGTGACGCGCGGCGACTCCAGCACGCGTTCGATCGACATCGAGTGTCCGAACTCGACCTCGCATTCGTCGACCGCGCCCGAGATCGGCGCCGCGCTGCCCGGCTCCGGCGTGCAGGCAACCGGAATATGGCCTTCGCCCGCGAGCAGCCCCGAGGTCGGATCGAGCCCGATCCAGCCCGCGCCCGGCAGATAGACCTCGCACCACGCGTGCAGGTCAGTGAAGTCGACCTCGGTGCCGCTCGGGCCGTCGATCGATTTGACGTCGGGCGCGAGCTGCAGCAGATAGCCGGACACGAAACGCGCCGCGAAGCCAAGTTGCCGCAGCGTCTCGACGAGCAGCCAGCCCGTATCGCGGCACGAGCCCGATGCGTTGACCAAGGTTTCCTCGGGCGACTGCACGCCCGGCTCCATCCGGATCAGATAGCGGATCTCGCGTTGCAGCCGCTGGTTCAGTGCCACCAGGCAGTTCGCGGTGCCGGCCGGCGTGCGGTCGATGCTCGCGACGAACTCGGCGAAGCGCGGGGTCATCGGCCGCTTCACGCAGTAGGGCGCGAGTTCGGCTGCGAGTTCCGGCGCGTAGTCGAACGGAAACTGCTCGGCCGATGGTTCGAGGAAGAAGTCGAACGGGTTGTAGACGGCCATCTCGGCGACCAGATCGACGCTCACCTTGAACTCGCGCGTCTGCTCGGGAAACACGAGCCGCGCCTGATAGTTGGCGAACGCGTCCTGCTGCCAGTTGATGAAGTGCCTCGCGGGTTCGACGCGCATCGAGTACGACAGGATCGGCGTACGGCAATGCGGCGCGGGCCGCAGCCTCACGACCTGGGGCGACAGCGTTACCAGTCTGTCGTAGCGGTAATGAGTAACGTGATGCAACGCGACGCGTATGGACACTCCGGACTCCTCGACGAAAGGTGCAGCCCGCCAAAAAAGCAAGCTTTATGCCGTTGCTGGACAAACCCCCGTGAATCGCTTTGTGTTGCCTGAATTGCGTGTGCGTTTTGCGTATCTGTCGTCTTGCCGTTGCGCTGCGTCGAACCGTGCACCAAAGCGGCGCAGCACCGATGCACGATCATGACCGTACTGTGCGTTAAAGCGGTGACATCTGGCAATCGCGGCATGAAGATTGCGATCGTTCGTCACCGCAACCGACATCGCACTGATCACAAGGCCGGCCCAATGAAAACCTTCCACTGCAATCGCTGCGCGCAACTGCTGTTCTATGAGAATGTCCGCTGCGAGCGCTGCGAATCGCTGCTCGGCTATCTGCCCGAACTGCGCGAAATCAGCGCGTTCGAAGACGCCGGCGAGGGCCGCTGGCGCAGCCTGCATCCGGAGGCCAACGGCGCGCTGTTCCGGCAATGCCACAACTACGCGGTCGAAAACGTCTGCAACTGGATGATCCCCGCCGATTCGCCCGACACGCTGTGCCGCGCCTGTCAGTTGACTCGCACGATTCCGAACCTTAGCGAACCGGAAAACCGGCTCTACTGGTACCGGCTCGAAGTCGCGAAACGGCGTCTGCTGTACACGCTAGGCGAGCTTGGCCTCGATGTGCAATCGCGCGACGCGGACCCCGAGCGCGGTCTCGCCTTCGAATTTCTCGCCGACGGCGGTGATGGCGAGCCGGTGATGACCGGTCACGACAACGGGCTGATCACGCTGAACATCGCCGAGGCCGACGACGCACATCGCGAGAAAGTGCGCACCGCGATGGGCGAGCCGTACCGCACGCTGCTCGGCCACTTCCGCCACGAGACCGGCCACTACTTCTTCAGCCAGCTGATCGAAAACGAGCCGCGCTGGCTCGAACCGTTTCGCAAGCTGTTCGGCGACGAGCAGGCCGACTACGGCGAAGCGCTGAGCGCCTACTATCGCGACGGCGCGCCGGCCGACTGGCAGGCGTCGTACATCAGCGCGTACGCAACGATGCATCCGTGGGAAGACTGGGCGGAGACGTGGGCGCACTATCTGCTGATCGTCGATGTGCTCGATACCTCGACGTCGTACGGACTCGCGCTGCTGCCCGACGATCCGAGCGAGCCGACTCTGACCGACCGCACGCCGGTCGAGGATGCGAGCTTCGGCAATCTGATGAAGCGCTGGTTTCCACTCACGTATGCACTGAATAGCCTGAACCGCAGTCTCGGCATGCCCGACGGCTATCCGTTCACGCTCGCCGCCCCAGTGGTCGACAAGCTGCGCTTCGTGCATCGCGTAATCACGGCGGCGGGCGGCAAGCGCGACCAGCGAGGCGACCGCGAGCACATGAGCGCATGAAAGCGCCCGCTGCCGGATCACCCGGCAGCGGGCTTTCATCACACGATCAGCGCTTCAGTACGCCACATAAGGCCCCTTCCCACCTGGCGTCGACTGCTGCTCGATCGCCGCATAGACGTTGCGGCCATAGAAGAACGGCAGCCCCCAGTCGAACACCGTCGACGTGACGAACGCCGGTCCCGCCAGCAGCGGCAATGCCGAGTCGCCGCTATAAGTCTGCGCGATCGACGTCGCATTGCCGATGCTGAACGTCACCGCGCTCGTCGTGCCGTTCACGCCTTCGATCATCGCGCTCAACTGCTGCGTCGAGCTCGGGCAGTAATACGCGCTGTTCGGACTCGCGCAGGCCGGCATCAAGGTGGTCTGGAAGAAGAGTCCCGTCGAGCCGCTGTCCATAATGCTGCGCGTATACGTGGTGCCGTTCTGCACCGTCGTGAACGTGCCGTTCGACGGACTCACGCCGATCACCTGCGCCGCGCCGAGCGCATTGTTGCTCTGCGTGCCGATGCCGAACACGAGCTGCCCCGACACCGATCGCGCGCCGCCCGACACGGTCGGCAGACTGAGCATCGAGCCGTTGTTGTCGGTCGCGAAGTACGGCACCGGATTGGCGACCTGATACGTCTCCGCGAGCGGAATCGACGTGCAGCTCGCGCCGCTGCAACCGTAGTAGGTAGCGGGAATCGCCTGCTGCGCGCAGTTCGCGCCACAGTCGTTCTTGAACACGCCGATGCCGAGAATGCCGTTGGCCTGCAAGGTGGCCGGCGTATTGCGAGGCGCGCCGACGGCCGCGCAATCGCCCGGCAGCGATGCGTAGCCCGGATCGATCACCTGGATCGGCAGCGACGCGGCTTTCTCGCCGGCGATCTGCACATCGGCGAGCTTCACCGCGCCCCACGTATAGCCGTCGAAGAACTGCATGCATTCGGCGACGAGATTGCCCGCGCCGTCCTTCTGCTGCGGCAGGCTCATCGACGCGGGCAGTTGCGACGCGAACACGCGCACGCCCCATGAGCCGGTATCGACGAGCACGTGATCGATCGTCTGGCAGTTGCTCGTGCCGGGCGCGCAGATCGTGATGCTGACGAACGGCATGTTCGGCACGTTGCTGATGCCCGAGTCGACCGTCACGCGCACCGCGTTGGCGGCCAGCACCTGCGGCGACGGCGACGTATTGGTCACGGTCGAGCCCGATGAACCGGGCGAGCCGCCGGACGTGCTCGAATTGGCCGTGGTGCTCGCGCTGCCGCCGCCACCGCCCCCGCCGCCGCACGCGCTCAACAGCAGCGCCAGAACCATGACGGGCGTCGCGCCCAGCCGAGTCATCCACGAAGACCTCGATCGCATGATTCGCTCCGTTATTGAATGACGCTGACGTCGACGCCGGCGGGCACCGCCTGCGGCAGATACGCGTAGCCGGTGAAGGCGCGCAGATGGCCGCTCGAGAACACCACGAGATCGCTGTTCGACACCGCGAGCGGCACGCCGCGACGCGTCGCGCTGGCGGCGACGTAGGCGTCGAACGATGCGCCGAGCATCGCCTTCAGATCGGGCAGCGTCGGGCCATCCCATGCGACGCCGAACACGATGCCGTTGGCCGCCACAAATTCGCGCACCTGGGTGCCGGACGGCAGCGTCAGCGCGTGCACCGAATAGGCGCCCTGCGCGCTGGCCGCATGAGCGACTGCGCGCAGGCGCGTCTGATCGCCGTCGACGGTGCTGGCGTTCTGGCCGAGCGTCGCGTGCGCGGCGAACGGCGACGCGCAGCATGCCCCGAGCACCGCGCAGGCAATGCGGGTAAGAAGCTTCGGATTCAAAAGATTTCCTTCGAGGTGAAAACGCGAAACCAGGGGCGCACACCTGATCGGCCAGGCCGGGTTGCCTTCACGCCGGTCGGGCTGCGTGAATGCGTCTACGGAAAGGCGGGGCGAAACTTTAAGTCAGGGGAATCGCACGCGGCAATCGTTTGCTATGCGATTTGAACTTTTGGAGGTTCCGGGATCGTTCGACTACCTTCGATCCGTGCGGACAAAGTCTTTTGGCGACAATGCTTTGGTTTTCTTCTGATATTTAGAAGCAGCAGGCTGTGGAAATTTCGGCCGTCGCGTGTAAATGCTGTGAATGAGGGCAGCGCTTTTTTATCGATGTAAGCGTCTGCCGAATAACGGGGCAAAAAAATCGCGGAGGGCTTGACGGCCCCCGCGACATAGATCGTTCGGAACTCGCGGCGTGCGCTACTTCTTCTGCTGCTGAAGAAGCGACTTCAGTTCCTGTACATTCTCCTCTACGCGTTTCGCGATCACCGCATACGACTCCGCCTGCGTCTGATACGCGGCTTGCGCGAGTTGCTGCATATCGGCGAGCGATTTGTGCAGGCTCTGCTGGATCAGCTCCGCGGTTTTGCTCGACGGCGCGGCGCCGGCCGCGGTGAGTTGCGCAGTCAGCGACTGCAGTTCGCCCAGCGTGCTGCGCAGCATCTCGGCCTGTTTCTGCGCGAGCGACTGCATCCCCTGGAATGCTGTCTGATTCGCCTGAACCAGCGCTTCCATGTCCTTGCGGCGTGCTTCCATGATGGCGGGTACGTCGAAGCCGGGGAGCTTGAACTGTTCCAGCATTTTGGTCAGATCGCCAAACGGATTGGCTGCATCGGGTCGGTCCATGCGAAATCCTCCTTGCGGTTGAAGACTCATCGCCTCTGCGCCGCCCGCACCAGGCGCGACGCCGATGCCGGCGGCTGCGTGTGCCGCGCCTGCCGCCACAGCGAGACGCTTTTGGGGGTCGCACGGCACATCGCAGCAATCATGCGCTATCCGGCTGCGTTGCGCCAGCGGCGCTCACCCTGACGCGCATTCGTGGACGCTGACGTGCATCGCGTCGAAGTTCGCGGCGCGCGCTTCGCGCATGCGAGCGCAATCGAGCGGTCGGTGCGTTGCCGCCTCTCGCCGATGGGTGGAAGCGCTCCCGCAGCCCCGCTCCGTGCGGCTTTGCGCGACTTCGTTGCCTGTCCCACATTGGCGCTTCACTGGCGCTTTCCATCTTCGGTCAGGTGATTACGATAGGAGCTCCGCAACATCAGGACAGGGTGAAGGAATGCGCTATCCAATGGACATGGCCATTGCCGCCGCCTTGCTCGTGTTCGTGCTGTGCTGCATCGTCAAGCTCGCTTTGAACTGATCGGCGGCTGGATCTCCGCGCCTTCTCTCTTCGCCATCCCCTCCCCGCCGTTTCGTGTCGCGCTTCGCTGCGGCTGCCCGCGCTTCGCGCCTTCATGTCGCCGTGACATCGCTCGAAATAATTGTTGAATGGAGTTAGGCGGCCCGCGCGCCCATACTTCGTTCGCTGCCGGTGCGTGACGAATCACAGACGCATGAGATCGAAAGGCTTCACGTGCGAATCCCTTCGCCGATGATCGACGATCCCACGGTTGCCCGATCATCGGCGCTGGACTCGAACCAACTGGCACCGCGTGCCGACGACAGGATCATCATGTTGACTTCAGTGAACTTCATCAAAAAGAACGCCGCCCGTTTCACCTGCATGGCACTCGTGTGCGGCAGCGCGCTGCTGAGCGGCTGCGCCGGCGCCAGCGTCACGAATCTGAGCGCGACGAGCACGTCCGCGACGGCCGACGCAGGCACGCAGTCGACGATGCATCCGGACACGATCTACGTGTACACGTTCGATGCCGATCCGCAGCAGGTCAAGCTCGATCACAGCGGCCTGCTGCAGAAACTGAAGACGCAGATGTCGGGTTCGTCGGACGCGCAGAAGCAGGTTGCCGATGCCGCCCAGGTACGCGAGCAGGTCGCCGACGAGATCGTCCATCAGCTGCAGGCGATGGGTCTGCACGCGGTGCGCACCGACGCGCCGGTGCCCGCCGGCCAGAACGTGCTGCTCGTGCAAGGCAGATTCGAGACGATCGACGCCGGCAATCGCCGCCGCCGTACGCTGATCGGCCTCGGCGCCGGCAAGAGCGAGGTGAGCAGCGCGGTGCAGATGGTCTACCAACCCGCGGTGGGCGCGCCGCGCGTCGTGCAGAGCTTCACGGCCAACGCGGACAGCGGCAAGATGCCGGGCATGGTCGAAACCGCCGGGGTCGGCGCGGCGGCCGGCACCGTCGCGACCGCGGCAGCGGCCGGTGCAGGCCTGCACGGCGTGACTGAAACGAAGCGCGCGGGCGTGTCGGACGATGCCAAGCGCCTCGCCGATGCGGTCGCGAAACAGATCGCGCAGTTCGGCGTCGAAGCCGGCTGGATGCAGACCGCGCGGAAAAGCTGAGCGGCTGAGCGCGGCGGGCTGCGCGCCCGGCTGAAAAGCGCGGCGGCGTGGAGAGATGTCCGCGCCGCCGCGTTTTTTTGTCGACGCGAGCGCCGTCGTTAACCGCGCCACAGCCGTCGCAACAATGCGAGCAGCGTGGCGGGCGCGGTGCCCTTCTGGCAATAGCCGTCGAAATTGTGGCGCTCGCGGCCGGTTTCCCTCACGTGATCTTCGTCCAGCGACGTGAACGCGACGATGCCGAGGCTGTGCGTCGGCAGATAGCGGCGCAGCGCGCTCGCCGTTTCATAGCCGTCGCGCTCCGGCATCATGATGTCGAGTACGACGACGTCGGGAACCCAGTTGCGCACGCAGCGCAGCGCCGCCGTGCAGCCGGTCGCGGCGCGCGCCTCGACGCCCTCGTAGGACAGCCAGGTGGCAAGTGCTTCGGCGGCGCTCTCGTTGTCGTCGACGACGAGCACGCGCGGCACGTCGTGCAATAACTGGACCTCTCGGGCGCTCCATCTCTGGCAGGTAGTCGAATTTCGTGACATGTATGGCGGCCTGCGATTAAACCTTTGGGCGGGTAGCAAACGCTGTACCGTCCTCGCGGAGCCGTCAAACCGCGCATCACGGCGTCATGACGCCATCGGAAACACCCACTTTTGCCATCTGTTCTGTAAATCGTTGCAGTTCTTCAATAGGAACGATTCGCATTTGAACGATAATCCGGCCGGACCTTTCGTTCCTTGCGCGGACCGGACCCAAGGTGCGCCGCGTACGTTCCTGTGGTCGATCAGCACCGACTTCCGATCGTCAGACGCACAGTCGGTCGCAGGTGCCAGGAGACTCGCAGGCATGACAAAAACGCTGCCAGGTTTTCGGGCCTGGCAGCGTTTTAGCATTTACGCGCGAATTGAACGGCGTGGCGCCGCCCCGCGTCACTCGACCGGCGGTTCGCCTTCGGGTTTCTTTTTCGGCCGCTGCGCATCAGCGGCGCGCTGCGGCAGCTTGCTCTTTTCGTTATCGCTGTGCTTGACGGGCTGGGGATGATTGAACTGTTCGTCGACGACTTTCATGGTGTGCCTCCGTGCCAACGCAACACAACTCGCAACTCAACACAAACAACACGACGCTCATGAATGTTCGGCGGACCGCTCGGTCTCGCCCGTGCCTGCGACTGCGGCCGGCGCATCGGCTGCCGCGCCCATCGTCACCAGCACGCTGCACGTCACGCGATCGAGCAGCAGCCCGTCGTGCCGGCCGCCCCACCATCGCGCGAGTCCGTGACTGCGACGATGACCGACGACGACCAGATCGGCCTTCAGGTCGTTAGCGAAAAACGGAATCTCATCGAGTGGTTCACCGATCGCGAGATGACCGGTCGCGCGAATTCCGCGCGCGGCGAGTTTCTGCAAGCCCTCGTTGAGCAGCGCTTTGGCGGATTCGTTGATGAAGTCGACCGGCACTGCGGACGTGATGTCCGCGCCCTGCATCCACGCCGTATTGTTGAGCACGGAAAGCAGGTGCACTTCCGCGTTCAGATCTTGCGCGAGAGCGGCACCGTCCTTCAACGCGTGTTGTCCTTCGCGTGTTCCGTCGTAACAGAGAAGAATGCGCTTGAAGCTCGACATGAGAACCTCCTTGCGCCGCGCGGCAAGTCGTCAATTAATTATATGTCAGTGGCCACCGAATCCCTGCCCTGGAATAGCGAAATGCGCCGGAACCGTTCGCGCTCGCGTTCCTCGTTGAAGATCGACAGCGAGGGTTTGACGAGATCGTGGCGTGACACGATGCCGATCAGCCGATAAGTGGATGTATCGGCGACGACCGGCACGCGATCGAGCGAACGCGCGGCCAGACGCGCGGCGACGTGCCGGCAGGTCTCTTCCGGCAACGCGATGTCGAGCTGCTCGCTCGCGAAGTTCGCATCGCTCGCGCACAACTCTCCGACCGTCGCCGTCGCGCGACCCTCGTCGAGCGCCGCGCTCAGCATCCCCCGATCCGCCATGCCGACAAGCCGCCCCGCCTGCACCACCGGGTACGCGCGATGAATCTGCGTCGAGCCGAAGTACTGTGCGAGCGCGTCGGCGACGCTGAGGCTCGCAACGATCGTCTTCACCGTGCGCGTCATCACTTCATCCACGTGATGACGCTCGAGCGGATCGATGCCGTACTCGCGATAGATGTGATATCCGCGTCGCGCGATCTTCTCCGTCAGAATCGAGCGGCGCATGAACAGCACCGTGAAGCCGTACGACACCGCGGCGGCGGTCAACAGCGGCAGCAATGCATTCGCGTCGTGCGTCAGTTCGAACGCGAACACGACGGCCATGATCGGTGCGCGCATCATGCCGCCGAGCGCCGCCGCCATGAACACCAGCGGCCAGACCGCGGGGTCGCCGCCCGGCATCGCCGGACCGAGCACCGCGCCGACGCCCGCGCCCATCATCAGCAATGGCGCGAGCACGCCGCCGGACGTGCCCGAGGCCAGCGCGATCACCCAGATCACCGCCTTGACCAGCACGATCGCCAGCACGACCTTCACGGCGAGGTGATGCATCAATAGATCGCCGATCACGTCGTAACCGACACCCAGCGTGCGCGGCTGAAAATAGCCGCCGATGCCGACCGCGATGCCGCCGAGCGCGGGCCACCACATCCAGTGAAACGGCAGCCGCGCGAACGCGTCCTCGACCTTGTAGAGCAGCGTCGACAATCCCCACGACAGCGCGCCGCCGATCAGCCCCGCGAGCGCGCACGACGCAAGCCCGAGCGCGCCGAGCGGCAAGGTCTGCAGCGGAAACAGCGGGCCGCTGGCCAGAAATAGCGGCCGCGAAAAACCCGCCACCGCGCACGACACCGCAACCGGCAGCAGACTACGCGGCCGCAATTCGAAGAGCAGCAACTCGACCGCGAGCAACACGGCGGCGACCGGTGTGCCGAACACCGCGGTCATGCCGGCGACCGCACCCGCGACCAGCAGCGTTTTGCGCTCGCTGCTCGACAGATGGAAGAACTGCGCGATCAACGACCCGAGCGCGCCGCCCGTCATGATGATCGGCCCTTCGGCGCCGAACGGTCCGCCGCTGCCGATCGCGATCGCCGACGCCAATGGCTTCAGCACGGCGACCTTCGGCGACATTTTGCTCTTGCCGAACAGGATTGCCTCGATCGCTTCGGGAATACCGTGCCCGCGAATCTGCTCCGATCCGAAGCGCGCCATGAGCCCGACGATCAGACCGCCGACCACCGGCACGACGATCACCCACAGCCCTAGCATATGACTGCGCGGCGAGCGGTTCGCGATCGACAACGTCTGAAAGAAGAACAGGTTGGTGAAAAAGCGGATCAGGTGCAGCAGGAAGTCCGCGGCGAAGGTGCTCAACAAGCCGACCACGGCGGCAATCACCGTGATTCGCAGAAGCCGGGTATCGGTGGCGAAGTCGCCTTTTGACGCGTGGGTCTGCACTGCCGCTCCTCATGGTCGGATCGAGATAGGGAATGGGTGTGCCGTCGTAACAGCATCGCGCGCGCATTAGCCGTACCTGAACGCATGCGCTTGTTCGGCGCGGCGATCAGGAACGCCGCGGGCTATGACTCCGGCCACAGAAAGAAAACATGAGCAGCGTTTGCCGCGGGATCGACTGGCAAACCATGGCTGTGCGACCGAGGGGTCCATGCCTCGTGCGGCGAACCGTTCGGCCATTTCACGAGCACCACCGCTCCACTGGACAACTGGTCGACAACGGTGCCGCCATACACGCCGATCACTTTGCTTCGCACCCCGGTGTCGCGCGACGCGGCACATGGGTCGCGCATCGGCTGCTGGTATCGTCCGGTTTCCTGCGCAGGTGAGAACGCATGGGCAAGCGGGACGGCGCAAACCGAAATAACGAGGATTGCGAAGCGTCGACGCGACGTCAATCGTTTCATCGCGATTCCCTCGACGAACTACAGCCCCCAGATGATGTCCGCGTCCGAGTCGCGCGCCGCACGCATCATGTCCAGAAACGGCCACGCGCGCTGCGACAGCCGGTTACGCGACTCGCGCTGATTACTCGTTGAACAGTGCAATGCTTCGAGCGTCGTTTCCGCGGCCGCGTCTTCGGTGATGGCGGCTTCGAGACGATCGATCGCGCGGACCAGCTCGTCGTGGCTGATGACGCCCCGCTCGCCGAGCCGCTTGCCGATCAGTCCTAGCAGATATTGCGCGAGATCCCTCAGCATGACGACGTCCGGCGACGCCGTCGATTGAAATGTGATCATCATGATGGCTCCCTTATCGGTCTATCAGGCAACCGGCCAACGAGTGCTGCCACTCGGTCACCATCATTTTATATCACAACGTGATAAACAAGAACGTGAGGCTTGGCGATTTGGGGCCAGGCTGAAGGACGTCGGCCCGCGCTCGACTGTCTGCGATATGCGACAGATTTCGCGTGTCGCGCGGGGGCTGGAGAACTTTTTATATCATATTGAAATATAATCATGACCAGACTGTATTCGCGTTGCCAGGGTTTCCCCGGTAATGTCGGGCCCGGCATCATCGACTACTTTCCGCTCCTATCTTGTCCCGCTCTCCTGCTCTCGGCTGGCTTGCCAGCTTTCTCCCCGCACCGGTCACCGTGAAGTGGCACGAGCGTGCGCGTTCGTGCCTCGGCGCACTGCTCGGCATCGCGTTCACCGGCGGTCTGATGTATCTGCTGCTCGGCCCCACCGCCAACATTCCGCTGCTGGTCGCGCCGATGGGCGCCTCCGCAGTGCTGCTGTTCGCGGTGCCCGCGAGCCCGCTCGCGCAGCCGTGGTCGATCATCGGCGGCAACCTCGTGTCCGCGACGGTCGGCGTGACCTGCGCGATGCTGATCGGCGATCCGACACTCGCGGCCGCCCTCGCGGTGGCGCTGTCGATCTCCGGCATGTTCGCGCTGCGCTGCGTGCACCCGCCGTCGGGCGCGGTCGCGTTGACCGCGGTGCTGGGCGGCCCGGTCATTCATGCGCTCGGCTACCGCTTCGTGCTCGAACCGATCGCGATCCAGTCGGCCGCGCTGCTGTTCGCGGCGCTCGTCTATCACGCGGCAACCGGCCATCGCTATCCGCATGCGGGACGCCAGGACCGCGCGACGCCGAACCAGGCCGCCGACGAAGCCGCGCGTGTCGGCTTCACCCGCGACGACGTCAAGGCCGTGCTGCGACGCCGTGACGAAATGCTCGACATCGGCACCGACGACCTCTATTCGCTGCTGCGCGAAACGCAGCTGCAGGCTTTCTCACGCAGCTTCGACGAACTGCGCTGCGAAGACGTGATGTCGCGCCATGTCGTGTCGGTGTCGCCGGGCACGCGCGCCGCCGCCGCATGGGAGCTGTTCAGGCGCCACAACGTGAAGGCGCTGCCGGTCGTCGATGTGAAGCAAAAGCTGCTCGGCATCGTCACGCGCGCCGATTTCGTCGACAGGAAAAAGTTCGGCGCGCTCGGTCCGATCCTGAACTACTTCGACGGCTGGCTGCGCGGCGATGCGCTTCGCACGTCGAACGTCGGCAGCTTGATGACCACCGACGTGTGCACCGTCGCCGCCTCCGATCCGATCACGGAACTCGTGCCGATGTTCGCGAACTACGGACACCACCACGTACCGGTGCTCGATCGCGCGGGGCGCGTGGTCGGCATGATCACGCAGGTGGACCTGATCTCCGGCCTGTATCGGCAGACCGCCACCCAAGCCCGCGAGGCGGCCTGATTTTCAGTTAAAAGAGCAAGGAGACCTGCCGTGCGATGCCGTTGCCACGGCCGCAATCCACTCAAATACATCATGCCGTGATATATTTTCGGCTTTTCTTCTCAACGGTGGATATCTCATGAAAGTACGGACTCGCAAGCTCGTCAAGAGCGATTTCGAGCAGTTGTCGGAGTTTCGCTACCAGATGCGGCGCTTCGAGCGCTTCTCGGAGCAGGCCGCGCAGAACGAGGGCATCACGCCGTTGCAATACCTGTTGTTGCTGCATATCAAGGGCTATCCCGAGCGCGACTGGGCGACCGTCGGCGAACTCGCGGAGCGTCTGCAGGCGCAACATCACGGCGTCGTCGCACTGGTATCGCGCTGCGAGGCACTGAGTCTCGTGCGCCGCCAGGTCAGCGAAACCGATCGTCGCCAGGTTGAAGTACACATCGAAAAAGCGGGAGAACGGGTACTCGAGCGGCTCGCGGAACTGCATCGCGCCGAATTGAGATCGCTCGAAGGCTCCTTTCAGATTCCTCAGATCGACCTCGACTAACCATGAGCATGGATTCCCACAAACGCGACTTCGCGGCAAATGCACGGCTGCCCGGCATTTTCGCGCTCGCCGCGTGCATCGGCCTCGTCAGTACGTTTGCCGCTTTTGTTCTGCTGAACCTGATTCGCCTGTTCACCAACCTGTTTTTCTTCGGCACGCTGTCGTTCGTCGACCGCTCGCCCGCCACCAGTACGCTCGGCATCTGGGTGATCGGCGTGCCGGTGATCGGCGGCTTGATCGTCGGACTGATGGCGCGCTTTGGCTCCGAAAAAATTCGCGGCCATGGCATTCCCGAGGCGATCGAAGCGATCCTGTTCGGCAAGAGCAAGATGTCGCCGAAAGTGGCCGTGCTCAAGCCGTTGTCGTCGGGCATCGTGATCGGCAGCGGCGGGCCGTTCGGCGCGGAAGGCCCGATCATCATGACCGGGGGCGCGCTCGGCTCGCTGATCGCGCAATGCGTGAAGGTCACGTCGGCGGAACGTAAGACGCTGCTCGTGGCCGGCGCCGCGGCCGGCATGACCGCGGTGTTCGGCACGCCGCTCGCGGCCGTGCTGCTCGCGGTCGAGCTGCTGCTGTTCGAGTGGCGCCCTCGCAGCTTCCTGCCGGTCGCGGTGGCCTGCGCGGTCGCCGGCTTCGCGCGCGCGATTTTCTTCGGTACAGGTCCGCTGTTTCCGCTGCAGACCGCCGCGCCCGATGGCTGGTCGCTGCTGTCATGCGCGGTCGCGGGCGTGTTGTCGGGCGCGCTCGCGTCCGGCCTGTCCGCCGCGCTCTACAAAGTGGAAGACCTGTTCGGCAAGCTGCCGATCCACTGGATGTGGTGGCCCGCGCTCGGCGGCATCGTCGTCGGCATTGGCGGCTGGCTCGAACCGCGCGCGCTCGGCGTCGGTTACGACGTGATCGGCGATTTGCTGCATCAGCACATCGCGGTGCAGGTCGCGCTTTTGCTGCTGACCGTGAAGGCGGTGATGTGGGTCATCGCGCTCGGCTCGGGCACGTCCGGCGGCGTGCTCGCGCCGCTGCTGATGCTCGGCGCCGGACTCGGCACGGTACTCGCGCACTGGCTGCCGGGCAGCGAGCCGGCGCTGTGGCCGCTCGTCTGCATGGCCGCGACGCTTGGCGCCACGCTCGGCGCGCCGCTGACGGCCATCGTGTTCGCGTTCGGCCTCACGCACGACGCCAACGCGCTGCTGCCTCTGCTGACGGCGACGCTGATCGCGCACGGCTTCTCCACGGTGGTGATGCGGCGCTCGATCATGACCGAGAAAATCGCGCGACGCGGATATCACATCTATCGCGAGTACGGCGTCGATCCGCTCGAGCGCCACTATGTCGACGAAGTGATGACCGCCTCGGTCGAATCGGTCGATGCAGCCACGACGGTCGGCGCAACGCTGCAAACGCTATTCGGCGCGAACCAGCTGCGCCGCGCGTATCCGGTGGTACGCGACGGCGCCGTGATCGGCGTGGCCGACCGCCTGTCGCTCGAACGCTTCTGCGCCGAGGACCCGGAGCGCAAGCGCGCGATGACGCTCGCCGACGTGTTCGCGCAGCACAACACCGCCTTTGCGTTTTCATCCGAAACCTGCCGGCTCGTGGCGACGCGGCTCGCCGTGCTGGGACTCGAACGCCTGCCGGTGGTCGCCGATGGCAACAGCATGCGTCTGATCGGAATCGTGTCGCGCAGCGATCTGGTCAAGCCGTCGCTCGCTCACTTCGAAGAGGAACACAAACGGGAGCGGTTCCGTCGGATCGGGCCGTCGCTCGGCAAGCGGCGCTTCGCGCCGGTTCGTAAAGCCAGCTGAAAAACCGCGGCAATAGTCGAAGGCCGAGTCCCGTGAGGGCTTCGGCCTTTTTATTCGCGCATGCAGCTATTTGCCCGCGCCGCGCGACTCGACGCAACCCAGCACGAGCGTGTCGCCCGATTTCGCGCCGGGACCCAGCGCCGCGGTGTGGAAGTCCGCGTGGTCGCAATGCCATTCGGCGCGGAAGTCGCGTGGGCATGCCAGCGTCGTGCCGCCTTTGTGCAGGCCGGGCAGCGGGTAGTCGCAAGTTTCCCGTCCGTTGCAATGACGCTCGAGTTCGCGAGTCAGGTTGCCGCGCGGCGCGCCGCAATTCTCGCCATAGGTGCCCGATACGATCGTGATCGCGCGCATGGGCGCGTCAGCGTTGGCGGACACCATGAATACGCCGCTTGCTAACGCTAGCGCGGCAGGAAGGATTCCACAGAGGAAAACCCGTCCGCGCCGTGAAGTTTCCATCGGCTTCTTCACTTTTCACCTCCGTTGCCGCTATAGGCGACGCTGAACAGAAACGCGCCGCCTATAGCCAGGTATAGAGTAAAGAGCCAAACACTGCCACGCAGAAACCGATTCCTGCATGCAGTCGCGGCAAAAGCCGTTATTCGAGCGCCTTGTCGTTCGGCTGCGCGCACAGTTGCTTCAGCGAATCGCTCATCGGAAAGTCGAAGCTGATGTTCTTCGGCGGCGCCGGCTTGACGAACCAACGGTCGTACATCGTGTGGATTTCGGGTCCTTTCATCACCTGTTCGAGCGTGTCGTCGACGAGCTTTCTGAACTCGGGATCGTCGCGGCGCAACATGAAGCCATACGCTTCCGACGATTGCGGCGTGCCGGTGATGATCCAGTCCGACGGCTTGGCGGTCAGCGTGCGCGTGCCGGCCAGCAACACGTCATCCATCATGTACGCGACGGCACGGCCGCTTTCGAGCGTGAGGCGCTCCGTCCTGGCGGCTTGACTGCAGACGACCTTCATAGAATAGCTCGCTTACCAGCTGGCCAATATGCTCGTCCATGCGATGCTGTGTGGTCACAGGTACTGGTCATCTTTGGCGATGTAAATGAAGTCGGCCCGGTCGAACCGACCGTCAGCCTTTGCACCGGAGGTTTGGCTCTTTGGCACCAGCGCCGCAATACCCGCGTCGTCGCACGCCTTGA
>NZ_JBFPKG010000049.1:0-54808 GCF_040948665.1 Paraburkholderia sp. BR14320 | reverse complement strand
GTCGAGCAGTTCGGCGTCGGCGGCGAGCGCCGCGTCGGTCGCTTCGACGAGACGCTGCGCTTCGACCTGCGCCTCGCGCAGAGCGCGCGCGCGCATATCGACTTCAGCGGTCGAAAAGCTGTCTTCCAGCATGCGCGCGATGTCGTCGTCGGCAAGGCCATACGAAGGCTTCACGACGACCGACGCCTCCACGCCCGACGCGAGTTCGCGCGCGAACACGGACAGCAGGCCGTCGGCGTCGACCTGATAGGTCACGCGAATTCGCGCGGCGCCCGCGGCCATCGGCGGAATGCCGCGCAGCTCGAAGCGCGCGAGCGACCGGCAATCGCTGACGAGCTCGCGCTCGCCTTGCACGACGTGAATCGCCATCGCGGTCTGGCCGTCCTTGAAGGTCGTGAAATCCTGCGCGCGCGCGACCGGAATCGTCGAGTTGCGCGGAATGATCTTCTCGGTGAGACCGCCCATCGTTTCGACGCCGAGCGACAGCGGAATCACGTCGAGCAGCAGCCACTCGTCGCCTTCCGCGCCGCGGTTGCCGGCGAGCAGATCGGCCTGGATCGCCGCTCCGAGCGCGACGACCTGATCCGGATCGAGATTGACGAGCGGCGGCTGGCCGAAGAACGCCTCGACCGCGCGGCGGATCACCGGCATGCGCGTCGCGCCGCCGACCAGCACGACGCCCTTGATGTCCTTCGTGGTGACCTTCGCGTCGCGCAGCGCCTTCTTCGTCGGACCCAGCGTGCGTTGCACCAGCTCGGCCGTGATGGTCTCGAAGGTGGCTTCGTCGATCGTCAGATCGAGCGCGGTGCCGTTGGCAAGCGTGAGCTTGAGGTCAGCCTTCGGCGCGCTCGACAACGCCTCCTTGGCCTCGCGCACGCTATCGAGCAGCAGGCGCACGTCGTGCGGTGCGAGCGTCTGCGGAGCGATGCCGGCCTGTTCGAGCACATGGCGGTACAGCGCATGATCGAAGTCGTCGCCGCCGAGCGCGGAATCGCCGCCCGCCGCCAGCACTTCGAACACGCCCTTGGTGAGCTTCAGGATCGACAGGTCGAAGGTACCGCCGCCGAGGTCGTAGACCGCGTACAGACCTTCGGCGCCGTTGTCGAGACCGTAGGCGATCGCGGCCGCGGTCGGTTCGTTCAGCAGCCGCAGCACGTTCAGCCCCGCGAGGCGCGCAGCGTCTTTCGTCGCCTGGCGCTGCGCTTCGTCGAAGTAAGCGGGCACCGTGATCACCGCGCCGACCAGTTCGTCGCCGAGCGTGTCTTCGGCGCGCTGGCGCAGCGTCGCGAGAATTTCAGCCGATACTTCCACCGGGCTCTTCACGCCGTCGACGGTGCGGATCTGCACCATGCCGGGTGCGTCGATGAAGTCGTACGGCGCGTTTTCGGCGCCTTCCACCTCGGCCTTGCCGCGGCCCATGAAGCGCTTGACCGACACGATCGTATTGCGCGGGTCGCTGGCGGCCTCGGCCTTCGCCCGGCGGCCGATGCGACGGCCGCCCTGTTCCAGGTAGCGCACCACCGACGGCAGCAGCACGTGCCCGTCTTCGTCGGGCAGCACATCGGGCACGCCGCTGCGCACGGCGGCGACGAGGGAGTTGGTGGTGCCGAGATCGATACCGACCGCCAGACGCCGCTGGTGAGGCGCCGGCGCCATGCCGGGTTCGGAGATTTGCAATAAGGCCATCTGGATCTTCTCGGGGACGTTGTGCCCCGTCCTGAATGTTCGCGTTGCTGGGGGTGATGCCACGGCTCGCGGCCGGGTTTTTGTTTGTCGCTTGCTACATCGCTGCCTGCTGGTGCTGCTTCGGCGTGGTGCTGCTTGCCTGCGCCGCGCTCTTTGCCCGCGTCGCACGAAACCGCGCTAGCCTTCGAGCCGCTCGATCTGCGCGTCGATTTCCGACGCGACGCGCTCGATGAACATCATCTGCCGCACCGCCTCGGCCGCCGCCTGATTCGCACCGCTGTCGAGCGATGCGCCGAGCTTGTCCAAGCGCTGACGTTCCTCGTCGCGCAACTCCGTGAGCAGCGCGTCGAGCGCGTCGACGTTCTTCGCCGCTGCCGCATCCTCGATGTTCTCGCGCCACTCCATTTGCTGCATCAGGAACGCGGGCTCCATCGCCGTGTTGTTCTCCGCGCCGACGTTGATGCCGCGCAGCGACAGCAGATAGGTCGCGCGCTTGAGCGGATCGCGCAGCGTCTGATACGCCTCGTTCGCGCGCGTCGCCCATTGCATCGCGATGCGCTTTTGCGCATCGCCGGCCGCCGCGAAGCGATCCGGATGCACCTGCGCCTGCACGGTGCGGTACGCATGATCGAGCGTGCTCGCGTCGAGCGCGAATTGCGCCGGCAGACCAAACAGATCGAAGTGGCTGTCGTTCAGCGATGCCATCGGATTAAAGTCCGTTGATGAAAACCTGGTGGGGAAACGTTGGGCCGTGTCAGGCGTGAGCGCTTCGCACGCGTGCGGATCAAACTAAAAAGGCGGCCCGCGCCGCCTTTGATCCGCCGCACGCGGAAAGTAACGAATCTAGACGCGGAACGACTCGCCGCAGCCGCATTCGTCTTTCACGTTCGGGTTGTTGAACTTGAAGCCTTCGTTCAGCCCTTCGCGCGCGAAGTCGAGTTCCGTGCCGTCGATATACGCGAGACTCTTCGGGTCGACGACGACCTTCACGCCGCCTGTCTCGAACACCTGATCTTCCGGCGCGAGTTCGTCCACGTACTCGAGCTTGTAGGCGAGGCCCGAGCAACCGGTGGTGCGCACGCCGACGCGCAACCCGATGCCTTTACCACGACGGGTCAGATACTTCTGGACGTGCTGTGCTGCCTTTTCGGTCAACGTAATTGCCATAACGTTTCTCAGTTGCCGGAGTGCGCGGCGCGTATTCGCGCCCCGCTCACCGGTTGCTTCGTTCTTACCTTGTTGCCGCTCAGGCGGCCTTGCCGTCTTCGGCAACCGCCGCTTCGCCGTGGCGCTGCTTGTAGTCGGCGACCGCTGCCTTGATCGCGTCTTCCGCGAGAATCGAGCAATGGATCTTCACCGGCGGCAGTGCCAGTTCTTCGGCGATCTGCGTGTTCTTGATCGACATGGCCTGGTCGAGCGTCTTGCCCTTCACCCATTCGGTGACGAGCGAGCTCGACGCGATGGCCGAGCCGCAGCCGTAGGTCTTGAACTTCGCGTCTTCGATAATGCCGTCCGCACCAACGCGGATCTGCAGCTTCATCACGTCGCCGCAGGCCGGCGCGCCGACCATGCCGGTACCGACCGTATCGTCGTCCTTGGCGAAGGAACCGACGTTGCGCGGGTTTTCGTAGTGGTCGAGGACCTTGTCGCTATAAGCCATGATTACACTCCTTGATTCGTTTCAACCTGCAATCCGATGAACGTTCGACGTCGATTTCGTTCCGCGGGCGCGTTAGTGCGCGGCCCACTGGATGGTCGACAGATCGATGCCGTCCTTGTGCATTTCCCACAGCGGCGACAAATCGCGCAGCTTGGAAATCTTCGTCTTCAGCAGGTTGATCACGTAGTCGATTTCCTGCTCGGTCGTGAAGCGTCCCACCGTGAAGCGGATCGAGCTGTGCGCCAGTTCGTCGTTGCGGCCAAGTGCGCGCAGCACGTACGACGGCTCCAGCGACGCCGACGTGCACGCCGAGCCCGACGACACCGCGACGTCCTTCACCGCCATGATCAGCGATTCGCCTTCGACGAAATTGAAGCTGATGTTCAGGTTGTGCGGCACACGCTTTTCCATGTCGCCGTTCACATACACTTCCTCGATTTCCGACAAGCCTTTGAGCAAACGGTCACGCAGCATGCGGATGCGCTCGTTTTCGGTCGCCATCTCTTCACGCGCGATACGGAACGCTTCGCCCATGCCGACGATCTGGTGCGTGGCGAGCGTGCCCGAACGCATACCGCGCTCGTGGCCGCCGCCGTGCATCTGCGCCTCGATACGGATACGCGGCTTGCGACGCACGTACAGCGCGCCGATGCCCTTCGGGCCGTAGGTCTTGTGCGCCGAGAACGACATCAGGTCGACCTTCAGCTTCTGCAGATCGATCTGGATCTTGCCGGTGGCCTGCGCCGCGTCGACGTGGAAAATGATGCCCTTTTCACGCGTGATCTCGCCGATCGCCTCGATGTCCTGGATCACGCCGATCTCGTTGTTGACCGACATTACCGACACCAGAATCGTGTCCGGGCGCAGCGCCGCCTTGAATGCGTCGAGGTCGATCAGACCGTCGTCCTTGACATCGAGATACGTAACTTCGAAGCCTTCGCGCTCGAGCTCGCGGGTCGTGTCGAGCACGGCCTTGTGCTCGGTCTTCACCGTGACGATGTGCTTGCCCTTGCTCTTGTAGAAGTGCGCGGCACCTTTCAGAGCGAGGTTGTCCGACTCCGTCGCACCCGAGGTCCAGATGATTTCGCGCGGATCGGCATTCACGAGCGCGGCGACTTGCTCGCGCGCTTCCTCGACCGCGCGCTCGGCCGTCCAGCCATAAGAGTGGCTTCGCGACGCGGGGTTGCCGAACTGCTCGCGCAGATACGGAATCATCTTGTCCACCACACGCGGATCGATCGGCGTCGTGGCGCTGTAGTCCATGTAGATGGGCAGATGGAGAGAGTCGTTGTTCATCAATTGCTCCGGGGACGTCATGTGCTCTGGCTTCTGGATTCGATATGGGGCTGCGGCGGAAGATTTCCTATTGCGCGCCGCGCTTCACGATCCGGCCATGTTGAAAACGGAATTGGGACCCTTGGGCGCCACGCGGACGGGTTCGACCGCCGGCGCGTCGCTGCGCCTGTCGCGCAGCACCGCCGGCGCGCCTTCGCGCGAACGCTGCTGGTCGACCAGATCCTTTAGCGAGACCGAATCGAGGTATTCGACCATTTTCTGGTTCAGCGTCGACCACAGCTCGTGCGTCATGCAGTGGCCATCGTGCTGCTTGGTGCCTTCGCACGTGCCCTTGCCGCCGCACTGGGTGGCGTCGAGCGGCTCGTCGACCGCGATGATGATGTCGGCCACCGTCACCTCTTCGGCACGGCGCGCGAGATTGTAGCCACCGCCGGGTCCGCGCACGGACTCGACGATTTCATGACGGCGCAGCTTGCCAAACAGCTGCTCGAGATACGACAGGGAGATGTGTTGGCGCTGGCTGATGCCCGCAAGCGTCACCGGGCCCTGCTCCTGGCGCAACGCCAGGTCGATCATCGCCGTGACGGCGAAACGGCCTTTCGTGGTGAGTCTCATATGATGTGGGAACCGCAATTCTCGACAAGTTTGGTCAAGTATAAATACATGACCGATTTAGTCAAGTATGGGCGGTAAATTTTGTGTCAGCTGCTTAATTGATTGCCCTACTTCGGCGCCAGGCCGCACGCGTGACGTTCCCGACATGTCCGCGTTTGTCCGCACGCGTGCATCGCCCGGGTTGTTCGCCCCGATACCTACGCGAGCAATTGCGGGCGCAGCGCGGCGATCAGCCCGCGGCAAGCTGCTTCGCACTGATCGAGCACCAACTCGAAGCCTTCCGCGCCACCGAAATACGGGTCGACGACCTCTCGCGCGCCGCTCCAGCGCCCATCCGACTCCGGCACGAACTCCATCAGCAGACGGATCTTGTCGCGCTGAGCGGGCGGGCAGATCTGACGCAACGCGGCGACGTTGCGGTCGTCCATGGCAATCAGCAGATCGAAGCGCTCGAAGTCCGCGACCGTGATCTGGCGGCCGCGCAGCGCGTCGAGCGTATAGCCGCGCTGGCGCGCCGCGTGTTGCGCGCGTTCGTCGGGCGGCGCGCCGATGTGCCAATCGCCAGTGCCGGCCGAATCGATCAGAATGCGGTCCGCGAGCTTCGCCTCGTCGACCAGATGACGCATCACGCCCTCCGCCGTCGGTGAACGGCAGATATTCCCGAGGCAAACGAAACAGATGGACACAGTTTTCATCAGGGATTCTTCGACGCTCCAGGCGCCGGGCGTGAGGTCGTCAGCCAGTCAGCGGACTGCGCCGCGATTATACAAACCTCGACGGATTCGCGCCGGGTGTGGTACAGCCGCGCACGCGCAGCGGGCTTCGTACCGCCACAGTTCGCCGTCCTGCTTACGATGCCTCGGCCAACGGGGTCGCCGCGGCGGCAGGCAACGGTTTGGCCGGCAGTGCCGACGCGGTGTCGATCATGCCGTACGACACGGCGCGTGCGAGTTCGGCGGTCAGATGGTTGGCGTCGAGCGGCATCTGCGAAGCGCGCGACGAGGTATGGCCGTTGACGTGCTGATACGCGAGCACCGCGAGCGATACAACGATGGCAAGAGGCCAGTACACCGCTATTGTCTTTTTCATGATGTGTTTTCCAATTAGGGGCGCATGAGCTTTTGGCGCACTATGCCCAGCCGAAATCCTATAGGAATTCACAATCAGGAAAAACCCGCGCGCGCGGGATAGATCGTTGCTCGAAATGGAACAGTCAATTGAGAGCGCTGCGAGGAGCGACTGGGCACCGCTGGCACGAAAAAGAAGAGCTTACAAACTCATACAAAACCGGCGCGACGGAAAGCGATAATGATGGTCTTATTCTTACATCGACATTTCTTTGCACTTGCAACTGGTCCTACAAAATGAAACGCATTGCACCTCTCGCTGGTCTCGTGGCCGCCGCGCTGGTCGGCGGCTGCGCGGTCTATCCGGACGGCACGCCGATGTATGGCAACGGCTACGGCGCCTATAGCGGCTATGACGGTTACGCGCCGGGCGCCGCGGTCGTGCCGCAAACCAATGTGTACCTCGGCTACAGCGATTACGGACCAGGACGCTACTACGGCCCGCCGCCGGGCCCGGGCTTTCGCGGTCATCCGGGCGATAACGACTGGCACCACGGCAATCACGGCGACGATCGGGGCAACAATGGTGGCGGCCCTGGACAGCCGCACGGCGGGCCACCGCCGCAGGGCGCAGCGGGCGGTCCGCACGGCCCCAGCGGCGCCAATGGCGGCCCGCGCCCCGGCGCAGGTGGCCCGCCGCCGTCCCAGCCGCAGCCACAGCCGCAAGCAGGCAACGGCGGTCGGGGCAACGACTGGGCGCGAAATCCGCCCGCCCGTCACCCGGGGCAACCGACGGAACATTGAGGACCGTCCGGCGCTGAGCTAGTCTCGCCCGCGCCCACGGTGACGGCAGCGTGAGCTCGCAGCCGTCAAACCACTCCCGCTGCCGCCGGCTCAGCCAAGATGGCTGCGCTGCGCGGCATACAACTCCCGGAACGTACGACCCACCGGCGCTGGCATGTCGCGCGTATCGGTCCAGCCCGCGCCCCCCAGCGGCAGCTTTGCAATCGACCGATTGCGCCCACCCAGGCGCTCCAGCACCCGCACGGCGAGTTTCGTGAAGAGCGCATAGGCATCGGGATGCAGCGCGAGCCAACCCCACAGCGCCAACCCGGCGCGCTCCTTCCAAGGCCGCAGGTGGCGCTCCATCTGCTTTTCGCGCAGCTTGCGCAACAGATCGGACAACGGGATACCGACCGGGCACACGCTATTGCATTCGCCGCACAGCGTTGCTGCTTGCGGCAAATCGAGCGCCTTGTCGATGCCGACATAGCTCGGCGTCAGCACCGAGCCCATCGGCCCCGGATACACCCACCCATACGCATGGCCGCCGACCTTCTGATACACCGGGCAATGATTCATGCACGCGCCGCAGCGGATGCAGCGGAGCATCTCCTGAAAGTCTCCGCCGATCAGCCCAGTTCGGCCACCGTCGACGAGCACCACGTACATATGCTCGGGCCCGTCCTGATCTCCCGCGCCTCGCGGCCCGGTCAGCACCGAAAAATAGTTCGAGGTGGCCTGCCCGGTTGCCGAGCGCGGCAGCAGGCGCATCGCGGTCGCGAGATCCTCGAGCGTCGGCAGAACCTTTTCGATGCCGGTGACAGCGACGTGCACGCGCGGCATCACCGTGCACATGCCCTCGTTGCCCTCGTTGGTCACGATCGCCACCGAGCCCGTTTCCGCGATGACGAAATTGCCGCCCGTCACGGCCATGTCCGCGCTCAGAAAGTGCGGCCGCAGCATCTCGCGCGCCTCGCGCGTCATGTCGGGAATCTCGGTGAGCCGCGGCCGACCGTGGGTCTTCGCGAACAGATCGGCGATCTCGTCCTTATCCTTGTGAACCACCGGCGCGATGATGTGGCTCGGCGGCTCGTTGTCGTTGATCTGCAGGATGTATTCGCCCAGATCGGTTTCGATCGACTGCACGCCCATCTGCCCAAGCACTTCGTTCAGGCGCATTTCCTCGGTGACCATCGACTTCGTCTTGATCACCTTCTTCACGTCGTGCCTGCGGGCGATGTCGCCGACGAGCCGTGCGGCCTCCTGCGTGGTCTCGGCGAACAGCACCGTCACGCCGCGCCTAGTCGCCTCGCGCTCGAAGGTTTCGAGCCACACGTCGAGATTCTCGAGCGCGCGATTGCGACGCTCCTTGAGCGCCGCGCGGGTCGCCGGAAAGTCGATCGCGGTGATCGCGCTCGCGCGCGCCGACACGAACTTCGTGGACAGCTTGGTCAGGTTCTGCTGCAGGCGCTGGTCGGCGAGTTTCTGACCGGCGCGAGCCTTGAACTGCATCGATTGGACTTGCATGGCGGCCCTGATGAGATCGGATTGAAACGCGCGGCGTATCCGCGCGCGACGCAATGCGTGAAAGACGAGAGACACGCGACGCGACCAATGGCCGGGTTCGCCGCGCGGGGCTTACACGTCGCCGGCCAGCACCTGCGCGATGTGCAGCACGCGCGTCGTGGAGTCGCCCTGACGGCGCAGCCGCCCTTCGATATTCAACATGCAGCCGAGGTCGCCGAGCACGACCGTACCGGCGCCGCTCGCCGCGATGTTGGCGCACTTTTCGTCGACGATCGCGGTCGAGATATCGCCGTACTTGACCGCGAACGTGCCGCCGAAGCCGCAGCAATGTTCGCAGTCCTTCATCTCGGTGACCGAGACGCCGACCTGCGCGAGAAGTTCGCGCGGCTGCGCCTTGACGCCCAGTTCCCGCAAGCCCGAACATGAGTCGTGATAAGTCACCTGTCCTGGGAACTCGCAGGGTTGCAGCTGCACCTTTGCGACATTGACGAGGAAGTCCGTCAGTTCGAACACCTTGCCGCGCAGGCGGCCGAAACGGTTCATCAGTTCGGGATCGTCGCGGAACAGGTCACCGTAGTGCGCGCGGATCATGCCGCCGCACGAGCCCGACGGCACCACCAGGTAGTCGAACTGTTCGAACTCGCGCAGCGTTTTCTCGGCGAGTTCGCGCGCGAGCCGGCGGTCTCCGGAGTTGTAGGCGGGTTGCCCGCAACAGGTTTGCGCAGGCGGCACCACGACCTCGAAACCGGCGCCTTCGATCAGCTTGATGACCGAAAAACCGATCTCGGGACGCATCAGGTCGATCAGGCACGTGACGAACAATCCGACTCGCATGAGCCCTCCTTTCGGGGAAACGTCCCTGATTATCCGCTGTTTGCCGGTGCAATACCAACGGCCGGAAGGCATAGGAAGCACGCACCGTCGGATTGGAAGCGCGCCTCGAAGCGCGTTCGCTTTTTTCACAATACGAGATACAATCAGTTTTCGCTGTTTGATGCATCCACCGATTCTCATATGAGCGATACGAACCCGGATCCCAAAACCTCGATCCAGGTGATCGAACGCATGATGCGCCTGCTCGACGCACTGGCGGCACATAGCGACCCGGTCAGCCTGAAAGAACTTGCCCTCCGCACGGAGTTGCACCCCTCCACCGCGCACCGCATCCTGAACGATATGGTGATGTGCCGGCTGGTCGACCGTTCGGACCCCGGCACCTACCGTCTCGGCATGCGCCTGCTCGAACTCGGCAATCTCGTCAAGGCGCGCCTGTCCGTGCGCGACGCGGCGCTTACGCCGATGCGCGAGCTGCACCGTCAGACCGGGCAGACCGTGAACCTGTCGGTGCGTCAGGGCGACGAAATCGTGTATATCGAACGCGCGTATTCGGAGCGCTCTGGCATGCAGGTGGTGCGGGCGATCGGCGGGCGTGCGCCGCTCCATCTGACTTCGGTCGGCAAGCTGTTTCTCGCCGCCGACGAAGCCACCCGCGTGCGGGCCTATGCAACCCGCACCGGTCTGTCGGGCCACACGCAGAACAGCATCACCGATCTCGCGAAACTCGAGCGCGAGTTGTCGCACGTGCGCCAGCAGGCCTGCGCGCGCGACAACGAGGAACTGGAGTTGGGCGTGCGCTGCATCGCCGCCGGCATTTACGACGATACGGGCAAGCTGGTCGCGGGGCTGTCGCTGTCGGCGCCGGCCGATCGCTTGCAGGATTCGTGGCTCGGGCAGTTGAGCCAGACCGCGTTGATGATTTCGGAGTCGCTAGGGTACCGGCCGCAGGCGCAGCAGGATCATTCGCACGGCTCGCACAGTTCACACGGCCAGCATTCGTAGGCCGCACGCGCAGCGGCCGTTTGGCCGCCGTTGCACCCTTGCGCTCGCTCTCTTCGACGCCAAAGAAAAAGCCTCGCATCCGCGAGGCTTTTTCTTTGCGATAACCGCAGCCGGCAAATCGTTCCGGCTTCAGGTACCGGGACCGCCGGCATCCGCGCTCGTGATACGCGCCTGGTCGCCGCCGTTGTCGAGCCATGTACGCAGACGCGTCGCGTCCGCGAAACGCGAGTACTTGCCCGACGAATCGAGCAGCACCACGATCATCGGCCGGCCGTGGATGGTCGCCTGCATCACGAGACACTCGCCCGCTTCGTTGATGAAGCCGGTCTTCTGCAGACCGATGTCCCACGTCGGGTTGCGCACCAGCGCGTTCGTGCTGTTATACGCGAGCGTGCGCTTGCCGGTGTACACCTCGTAGCTGTGATCGGTCGAGAACTTGCGGATCAACGGGTACTGATACGCCGCGTTGACCATCTTCACCAGATCGCGCGCGCTCGACACGTTCATGCTCGTCAGACCGGTCGGGTTCTCGAAGTGCGTGTCGTTCATGCCGAGTTGCCTGGCCTTCGCGTTCATCGCCGCCAGGAACGCCGGGCGGCCGCCCGGGTAGTAGCGTGACAACGCCGCCGCCGCGCGGTTTTCCGACGCCATCAGCGCGATGTGCAGCATGTCTTCTCGCGAGAGCACCGAGCCCACCGCCAAACGCGAACCAGTGTTCTTCTCGTAGTCGCGGTCTTCGTCGGTGACTTCGATCTGGTCGGTCATCGGCTCTTTCGAATCGAGCACCACCATCGCGGTCATCAGCTTGCTGATCGACGCGATCGGCACCACGGCACGCGAGTTCTTGTCGAACAGCGTCTCGCCGCTGTTCTGGTCGACTACGTAGGCGACGCTCGAGCGCAGCATCAGCGCGTCCGGTGTCTCGTGCAAACCAAACGCCTGGCCGACGCTCGGTTGGCGCGGCTCGTACGCGACGCGTCGCATCACCGAATGGTGTCGGCCGTTCACCGCGAACGTCACACGCTTACGTTTGACGTTGGCGCGCGGCGCATCTTCGTCGGCGGCAGCGGCTTTCACGGCCTCGCCCTTGCCGGCTTTCGCTGCCTCAGCCTTGCCGGCTTTCGCCGCACGGCTCGACACTTTTTCAGGGGCGGCCGCTTGCGCCGGCTTTTTGGCGGTTTTTGCGTGTTTGGAAGTTTTTGCGGATGCAGCAGACGTAGCTGCAAAAGTGCTGACAGGCGTAGCGAACGCAGCTGTGACGGCCAGCGAGACGGCCACCGATAGAGCGGTGCTGCGCGCCGCGCCGTGGAGCGCCTTTAGCGACGAAAACATGTCGGTTTTCATGGGTGTTCGATAGGGAGCGGCGAGAGGTTTCCGCAAGTGTAGTAAAGCAACGAAAAATTAGCAATTTGAAGCACTTATACGCGGTCCTTAAACCGGCTTGTCAGCTCCGATCGCGAAAACACAAATAAGTGCCGCGCCTCGATCGAAAAAAACGATCGTCGCCAGCAAGCCTCGCCATTGCTGCCGCCCAGCCCAACCGAGCAGATCCTTGCAGGATAACGGCAATTTTGAGACAACCTTGATCCGGGGAAATACTGTCAGAGCGCCGGCGCACACTACTGCGCCGCGCCGTGCGGGCGTTGCGAGCGTGCGACAGACTTTTAAGTGTCTAACGAAAGTCGCTAACGCGCGTTCGACTGCCTTCGTTCTTTAACGTTCCTTGTCATCGGGTGGTTTACATCGAATCGATGATGATTGGTTTTTCAGGGACGAAGCGCTGCGATGCTACGCGTGCCGGGCCCGCAAAAAGGTTTTGACAGGGAAAATAATCTCCTGACTGCCTGTTGAGCGGGTCGTTTACCTCGCACCAGCAAGGTGCAAGGACCCAATCGTTCCGCGTCATATTAATAACATGCCTACTGCATAACCTGTTGTTTTATCGGCGCTTTCTTAACATTGTGCGACGCACAAAAAACGCTTGACATTCTTTGTGACCATCCTAAAATGGGAACCATTGCTGCGATGCACAATACATCGCAGTCCTGGCGGACGATTAATCGGCGTCTTGCCACCCACCCAATGCGGTCCGCACAGACCGGCCGCGATCCAGGAGCGTAAACCATGACTCTGCTGACCCCTGAGCAATTCGCCGCAGCCCAGAAAGCCAACTTCGAAACCCTGTTCGGCCTGACGACCAAAGCATTTGAAGGCGTCGAAAAGCTGGTTGAGCTGAACCTGCAAGTTGTGAAGTCGACGCTCGCCGAAAGCCAGGAAAATGCCCAACGCGCGCTGTCCGTGAAGGACGCGCAGGAACTGCTGGCACTGCAAGCAAGCCTTGCACAGCCGGTCGCTGAAAAGGCGCTGTCGTATGGCCGCCACGTGTACGAAATCGTTTCGGCAACGCAAGGTGAATTCACCCGCGTCGCGGAAGCACAATTCGAAGAGCAAAACCGCAAGGTTCAGGCGCTCGTCGAAAACGTCGCCAAGAACGCACCGGCTGGTTCGGAAACCGCTGTCGCCGTGATGAAGTCGGCTATCACCGCGGCCAACACCACGTACGAAACGGTCCACAAGGCAACCCGCCAGGCTGTCGAAATCGCCGAAAGCAACTTCAATGCAGCTGCAACGGCTGCTTCGAAGGCAGCTTCGCAAGCCGCTGCACAAGCATCGCGCGCTGCCGCCAAGAAGGCAGTCTAAGCTTCACGCATCAACACGCCAGGCTTTAAATACCTGGCGTCGTCGTCTTTCACGCCGGCCCAGCCTTCGCGCTGCGCCGGCGTTATCGCAAGCAACAGCGTCGTGCCGTTGCCGCTTATACGGTTTGATGGGCCGAACGCTCCGATACGTTGCAATGACGTATCGTTTGCCCGGCCGCCAAGCCGGGATTTTTTTGCCCGCCTACCGGGCGCCAGGAAAACAGAAACGGCGCGCTCCGACATGGAGCGCGCCGTTTTTCTTTGCGCCACAGCCTGACCCGCTTCGCCGGGCCCGCATGTCGCGATGCAGGCCCGGCGCACCGCCTTACTTCTTCTTGACGGGCGGCAGATCGGTACAGACGCCTTCATACAACTCGGCCGCCATGCCGATCGATTCGCCGAGCGTCGGATGCGGATGGATCGTCTTGCCGATATCCGTGGCGTCCGCGCCCATCTCGATCGCGAGACAGACCTCGCTGATCAGGTCGCCCGCGTTCAGACCGACGATACCGCCGCCGATCACGCGATGCGTCTCCTCATCGAACAGCAGCTTCGTGAAGCCTTCGTCGCGGCCGTTGGCGATCGCGCGGCCCGACGCGGCCCACGGAAACACCGCCTTGCCGAACTTGATGCCTTCGGCTTTCAGCTGGTCTTCCGTCTTGCCGGCCCATGCCACTTCCGGATCGGTGTAAGCCACCGACGGAATCTGCATCGCGTCGAAATACGCCTTCTCGCCATGCGCGGCTTCCGCCGCCACGTGGCCTTCGTGCACGGCCTTGTGCGCGAGCATCGGCTGACCGACGATATCGCCGATCGCGAAGATGTGCGGCACGTTCGTGCGCTGCTGCTTGTCGACTTCGATGAAGCCGCGATCGGTCACCGCGACCCCGGCCTTTTCCGCGCCGATCCGCTTGCCGTTCGGCGAGCGGCCCACGGCCACCAGCACGAGGTCATAGCGTTGCGGCTCGGCCGGCGCCTTCTCGCCCTCGAACGACACGTAAATACCGTCGTCCTTCGCTTCGGCCGCGACGGTCTTGGTCTTCAGCATCACGTTCGCGAAACGCTTGCTGTTGTACTTCTCCCAGACCTTGACCAGATCGCGGTCCGCGCCGGTCATCAGGCCTTCGAGCATTTCGACGACGTCGATCTGCGCGCCGAGCGTCGAGTACACGGTCGCCATTTCGAGACCGATGATGCCGCCGCCGATCACGAGCATGCGCTGCGGAATCTGGCGCAGTTCGAGCGCGCCGGTCGAATCGACGACCCGCGGGTCTTCCGGAATGAACGGCAGCTTCACCGCTTCCGAGCCCGCGGCGATGATCGCCTGCTTGAACTTGACGACCTTCTTGCCGCCCTCGGTCTGCACTTCCATGTGGTTCGGATCGACGAACGCGCCGGTGCCCGTCACCACTTCGACTTTGCGCATCTTGGCCATGCCCGCGAGACCGCCGGTCAGCTTCTTGACCACGCCGGATTTGAAATCGCGCAGCTTGTCGAGGTCGATCTGCGGCTTGCCGAACGTGATGCCGTGCGACGCGAGATCTGCCGCTTCGTCGATGACGAGCGCGGTGTGCAGCAGCGCCTTCGACGGGATACAGCCGACGTTCAGACACACGCCGCCGAGCGTCGGATAACGCTCGACCAGCACGGTCTTCATACCGAGATCGGCGGAGCGGAACGCGGCGGAATAGCCGCCGGGGCCCGAACCGAGCACGAGCATGTCGCACTCGATGTCCGCGCTGCCCGCATAGCTGCCGGCCTGCGGCGCCGGTGCGGCGGCCTTCGGCGCGGCAGGCGCCGGTGCGGGCGCCGCCTTTTCCGGTTCCTTCGCCGCGGGCGCGGCCGCAGCCGCGCCGCCCGCCGCTGCCTCGACGAGAGCGATCACCGTGCCCTGCGAAACCTTGTCGCCCGGCTTGATGCGCACTTCCTTGACGGTGCCGGCGGTATCGCTCGGCACTTCCATCGACGCCTTGTCGGATTCGAGCGTCAGCAGCGACTGCTCCTGCTCGATGACGTCACCCGGCTTGATGTTGACTTCGATGACGTCGACGTCCTTGAAGTCACCGATGTCCGGCACTTTTACTTCGACGAGACTCATGGTGTCCCCTTCTCTTATTGATCGATGATGAGCGGCGCGTTCGGCGCGCACGGCGCACGCGAACGCGCGGACGGCGCGGCGCGGATCAGTTGGAACTATCCGCGCCCGCGCCGGCGGACCTCACCCAGCCGGTCAAAGAATCACACGCCGGAAATCGGCAAGAATCGAACCGAGGTATGCGTTGAAGCGCGCGGCTTCCGCTCCGTCGATCACGCGATGGTCATACGACAGCGACAGCGGCATGGTCAGGCGCGGCTCGAACTGCTTGCCATCCCACACCGGCTTCATCGCGCTGCGCGACAGGCCGAGAATCGCGACTTCAGGCGCGTTGATGATCGGCGTGAAGTGCGTGCCGCCGATACCGCCCAGCGACGAGATCGAGAAGCAGCCACCTTGCATCTGGTCCGGCTTCAGCTTGCCTTCGCGCGCGGCCTTCGACAGGTCGGCCATTTCCTTCGCGATGTCGACGAGACCCTTTTTGTCCGCGTCGCGAATCACCGGAACGACGAGGCCGTTCGGCGTGTCCGCGGCAAAACCGATGTGGTAGTACTGCTTGAACACCAGGTTGTCGCCGTCGAGGCTCGCGTTGAAGGTCGGGAATTTCTTCAGGGCCGCCACGCAGGCCTTGATCACGAACGCGAGCATCGTGAACTTGACGCCCGCCTTTTCGTGTTCCTTGTTCAGCTTCACGCGCAGCGCTTCGAGCTCGGTGATGTCCGCTTCGTCGTTGTTCGTGACGTGCGGGATCATGACCCAGTTGCGATGCAGGTTCGCGCCCGAGATTTTCTTGATGCGCGACAGCGGCTTCGGATCGATCGGACCGAACTTCGTGAAGTCGACCTTCGGCCACGGCAGCAGATTCAGCTCGCCACCGCCGGCGGCCGGCGCGGCGGCTCCTGCCGGCGCCGCGCGCTGGCCGGTCATCACGCCCTTCACGAACGCGGTCACGTCGGCCTGCGTAATGCGGCCCTTCGGACCCGTGCCCTTCACCTGGCTCACGTCGACGCCGAGTTCGCGTGCGAACTTGCGCACCGACGGCGAAGCGTGGCTCGGATGACGCGTGCCGCCTTCGCCGGCCGGGATCAGGGGCGCCTGTGCAAGCGCGGACGGCGCGGCCGGTGCCGGGGTCGGCGTGGCCGGTGCGTCGGACGGCTTTTCGGCCGGCGCCTTCGCAGCCGGTGCCGGCGCGGGTGCCGGAGCAGCGCCGCCTTCCGCTTCGATCACGACGATGACCGAGCCTTCCGACACGGTATCGCCAACCTTGACCTTCACTTCCTTGACGACGCCGGCGGCCGAGCTCGGCACGTCCATCGTCGCCTTGTCAGATTCGAGCGTGACGAGCGACTGTTCCTTCTCGACGCGATCGCCGACCTTCACCGCGATCTCGATCACGGGAACGTCTTTGTAGTCGCCGATATCCGGCACCTTGATTTCCTGCACGCCGCCTGCCGCCGCGGGCGCGGGCGCCGCGGCCGGAGCTGCCGCCGGTGCCGGTGCCGCTGCAGGAGCCGCCGCCGGCGCGGGCGCCGCGGCTGCCGCGTTGGCGCCTTCCAGCACGACGATCAGCGTGCCTTCGGACACCGCATCGCCGACCTTGACCTTCACTTCCTTGACGACGCCGTCAGCCGAGCTCGGCACGTCCATCGTCGCCTTGTCGGATTCCAGCGTAACGAGCGATTGCTCTTTTTCGACGGTGTCACCCGCCTTTACCAGCACCTCGATCACAGGGACGTCCTTGTAATCGCCGATGTCCGGCACCTTGACTTCGATCGCTTGACTCATTGTTAGTGTCTCCTGGGCCGCGCACGCCGCCTGCCCCTCGCGACGAGGAGCAGGCGCGTGCATCGTGGCACACGGGTGATGCCTTAGACGGTCATCGGGTTGGGTTTGGCGGGATCAAGGTTGTACTTCTTGAGCGCCTCGGCGACCACCTTGCGTTCGATCGTGCCTTCGTCTGCCAGCGCGTTGAGCGCGGCGACCGTGACCCAGTAGCGATCGACTTCGAAGAAGTGACGCAGCTTCTCGCGCGTGTCCGAACGGCCGTAGCCGTCGGTGCCCAGCACGACGAACTTCTGCGGCACGAACGCGCGGATCTGCTCGGTCAGCGCACGCACGTAGTCGGTCGATGCGATGACCGGACCCGGCGCGTCCTTCAGCAGCTTCTCGACGTGCGACAGCTTCTTCTCTTCGGTCGGGTGCAGCAGGTTCCAGCGCTGCACTTCGTGACCTTCGCGCGCGAGCTCGGTGAAGCTCGGCACGCTCCACAGGTCGGCGTTGACGCCCCAGTCGTTCTTCAGCAGGTCGGCCGCGGCGATCACTTCGTTGAAGATCGTGCCCGCGCCCATCAGCTGTACATGCGGCGCCTTCTTGTCGGCAGCGGTCTTGCTGAACGAGTACATGCCCTTGATGATGTCCTCGGCCACGCTTTCCAGCCCCGCGCCCTGCGGGATCGCCGGGTGCTCGTAGTTCTCGTTCATCACCGTGATGTAGTAATACACATCTTCCTGCTCGGCGACCATGCGGCGCAGACCGTCCTGCACGATGACCGCGAGTTCGTAGCCGAACGTCGGGTCGTAGCTGATGCAGTTCGGCACCGAAGCCGCCCACAGCAGCGAGTGGCCGTCTTCGTGTTGCAGACCTTCGCCGTTCAGGGTCGTGCGACCGGCCGTGCCGCCCAGCAGGAAGCCGCGCGAGCGCATGTCGCCCGCGGCCCATGCGAGGTCGCCGATGCGCTGGAAGCCGAACATCGAGTAGAAGATGTAGAACGGGATCATGATCTCGCCGTGCGTCGAGTACGACGTCGCGGCTGCGATCCAGTCGGCCATGCCGCCGGCTTCGTTGATGCCTTCCTGCAGGATCTGACCGGTTTCCGACTCACGGTAGAACATCAGCTGGTCGGAATCTTCCGGCACGTACTTCTGGCCGTCCTGATTCCAGATGCCGATCTGACGGAACAGACCTTCCATACCGAACGTACGCGACTCGTCCGGCACGATCGGCACGACGCGCTTGCCGAGCGCCTTGTCCTTCAGCAGTATGTTCAGGATCCGCACGAACGCCATCGTCGTGGAGATCTCGCGGCCTTCGCCCGTGCCCTTCAGGAGCGGCTCGAAAGCCGACAGTTCCGGCACCGGCAGCGACTGGGCCTTCTGACGACGCGCCGGCAGATAACCGCCGAGGTCCATGCGCTTCTGGCGCATGTATTCGAGTTCCTTCGAGCCTTCCTCGAAGGTCAGGTACGGCACGTCGACGATCTGCTCGTCCGTGATCGGCAGACGGAACTGGTCGCGGAATTTCTTCAGCTGCTCCACCTGCATCTTCTTCTGCTGGTGGGTGATGTTCATCGCCTGGCCGGCTTCGCCCATCCCGTAGCCCTTGATCGTCTTCGCGAGGATGACGGTCGGCTGGCCCTTCGAATTGGTCGCTTCCGTGAACGCCGCGTAGATCTTGTGCGGATCATGGCCGCCGCGGTTCAGATTCCAGATGTCGTCGTCGGACCAGTCGGCGACCAGCGCCTTCAGTTCCGGCGTGTTGAAGAAGTGCTCGCGCACGAACGCGCCCGACTCCGACTTGTACGTCTGGTATTCGCCGTCGACGACTTCCATCATGCGGCGCATCAGCGCGCCCGACTTGTCGCGCGCGAAGAGGGCATCCCAGCGGCTGCCCCAGATGACCTTGATCACGTTCCAGCCGGCGCCGCGGAATTCGCTTTCGAGTTCCTGGATGATCTTGCCGTTGCCGCGCACCGGACCGTCGAGACGCTGCAGGTTGCAGTTGATCACGAACACGAGGTTGTCCAGCCGCTCGCGGCCGGCCATGCCGATCGCGCCGAGCGATTCCGGCTCGTCCGTTTCGCCGTCGCCGAGGAAGGCCCAGACCTTGCGGCCGTCGGTCTTCGCGATGCCGCGCGCCTGCAGGTACTTCATGAAGCGCGCCTGGTAGATCGCCATGATCGGGCCGAGGCCCATCGACACGGTCGGGAATTGCCAGAAGTCCGGCATCAGCCACGGGTGCGGATACGACGAGATGCCCTCGCCGCCGACTTCCTGGCGGAAGTTGTCGAGCTGCTTGTCGGTCAGGCGACCGAGCAGGAACGCGCGCGAGTAGACGCCCGGCGACGAGTGGCCTTGCACGAACACGAGGTCACCACCGTGCTCGGCCGACGGTGCGTGCCAGAAGTGGTTGTAGCCGACGTCGTACAGCGTGGCGGCCGACGCGAACGACGCGATGTGGCCGCCGACGTTGGTTTCCTTGCCCGCGCGCAGCACCATTGCCATCGCGTTCCAGCGGGTGTACGAGCGGATGCGGTGTTCGATGTCCTGGTCGCCGGGGTTCTTGGCCTGGCGCGCGACCGGAATCGTGTTGATGTAAGGCGTGTTGGCGGAGAACGGCAGATGTTCGCCGTGCACCCGTGCAAATTCGATCTGCTTTTCGATCAGGTAGTGGGCACGGTCAGGGCCAACAGCAGAAATCACGCCATCCAGCGCTTCCAGCCATTCGCCGGTTTCCTGGGGATCGTCGTCTTTCTCGGCGGCGACATATTTCATGACTTCGTCGGGTACAGCGGACATGCTCGTCTCCTGGGTATGGGGAACGCACTTTGAACAGATCACGCGGACGCAGGATAGGCCGCGGCAGCACCGGCTGATTGTAATAAGGGTCCCGACGTCAACGCAATCAAATTTTCAAATTACGAGATCAATTCTCACAATACGGAAAATTGCTGCAACGCAACCTGGTTTGACTGCCGTTAGACCGATCCGTCGGCTAGTTTGCGCCGATTAACTGCACTTTCCGCGCTTTTTTGCGTCATTTGTCGGGGACGTGCTGAGCTACAATGCCACGCATGTTGACCGAACGGCTTTTCTCTCGCTCGGCGCGCACCGCGGGTTCGCCGGCGGATTCGTCGCCGTCCCCGCGCTGGCACCACGGACCCTGGTGGTCCAATTCCTATTTGCTGACGCCGCTGCTGTCGATCCTGGTATTCCTGGTCGTCATGAGCCTGATTCTCTGGAGTCTGAACCGGCGCGAACAGCAGCAGCAGGAAGACACGCTGTACCGCAACGTCGCGTGGGCGCAGCAGCAGATCCGGCTGTCGATGACAGGCGCGCAGGAACAGATTCAGGCTCTCGCGCGCGACCTCGCCGCCGGCCATGCCGACGAGCATTCGTTCCAGGTGAACACCACGGACATCATGCAGGGGCATCCCGAGATCCTCTACATGAACTGGTACACCGCTCAGCAGCAGCCGCGCTGGCCCAATGCCGCGCCGCCGGTGCTAGGCCAGCGGCTCGCGCGGCCCAACGACGCACAAATGGACGAAGCGGTCAAAGCTGGTTTCGCCGAGGCGCGCAACACGCGCCGCCAGGTGTACTCGCCGCTCATCTACGACGACCTCGGCAACGGCTTCATCACGTTGCAAACGCCGATCTTCCGCGACCGCGATTTCCTCGGCACGATCGCCGCGGTGTTCTCGGTGGAAGGCATTCTGAAGCGCGACATCCCGCCCGAGCTGTCGGCCAAATACAAGATCTCGATCATCGACGTGAACAACCGCGAGTTGACCACCACGTCGACCCGCCCGCGCCTGCCGCGCGACATGTTCTACGACCTGCCGCTCGACCCGCCGGGCCAGGGCATCTCGGTGCGCGTATACGCGTTCCCGCAGATCACCAACTTCACGAACAACACGCTGGTGTGGCTGGTCGCCGGCCTCTCCTGCTTCGTGCTGTGGAGCCTGTGGAGTCTGTGGAAGCACACCCGGCAGCGCTTCGAGGCGCAGCAGGCGCTTTACGCGGAAGCGTTTTTCCGCCGCGCAATGGAAAACTCGGTGCTGATCGGCATGCGCGTGCTCGACATGCACGGCCGCATCACGCACGTGAACCCGGCGTTCTGCCGCATGACCGGCTGGGACGAAAGCGACCTCGTCGGCAAGAGCGCGCCGTTCGCGTACTGGCCGCGCGACGCGTACCCGGAGATGCAGCGCCAGCTCGACATGACGCTGCGCGGCAAGGCGCCCTCGTCCGGCTTCGAGCTGCGCGTGCGGCGCAAGGACGGTTCGACGTTCCACGCACGGCTCTACGTGTCGCCGCTGATCGACAGCTCGGGCCGCCAGACTGGCTGGATGTCGTCGATGACCGACATCACCGAGCCGAAGCGCGCGCGCGAAGAACTCGCCGCCGCCCATGAGCGCTTCACGACCGTGCTCGAAAGCCTCGATGCGGCGGTGTCGGTGCTCGCCGCCGACGAAGCCGAACTGCTGTTCGCGAACCGCTACTACCGGCATCTGTTCGGCATCCGCCCGGACGGTCACCTCGAACTCGCGGGCGGCGGCTTCGACAGCTCGCAGGCGTCGTCCGATTCGATCGACATGGTCGACACCTTCGTCGGCCTGCCCGCCGCGGCGCTGACCGAAAGCACCGCCGACGCGCAGGAAATCTACATCCCCGGCATCCAGAAGTGGTTCGAGGTGCGGCGCCAGTACATCCAGTGGGTCGACGGCCATCTCGCGCAGATGCAGATCGCAACCGACATCACGACCCGCAAGCGCGCCCAGGAGCTGGCGCGCCAGCAGGACGAGAAGCTGCAGTTCACGAGCCGCCTGATGACGATGGGCGAAATGGCCTCGTCGCTCGCGCACGAATTGAACCAGCCGCTCGCCGCGATCAACAACTATTGCTCCGGGACCGTCGCACTGGTTAAATCCGGTCGGACGACGCCCGACAATCTGCTGCCGGTGCTCGAAAAGACCGCACAGCAGGCGGTGCGCGCCGGCATGATCATCAAGCGTATCCGCGAGTTCGTGAAGCGCAGCGAGCCGAAGCGTCAGGCCACGCGGGTCGCGGATATCGTCGCCGACGCGGTGGGTCTCGCCGAAATCGAGGCAAGAAAGCGGCGGATTCGCATCGTCACCGATCTGCGCTCGCGGCTGCCGGTGATCTACGTCGATCCGGTGCTGATCGAGCAGGTCCTGGTGAACCTGCTGAAGAACGGCGTCGAGGCGATGGCCGAAGCGCGCCCGAACGCGGTCGACCCAGTGATCCGCGTAGTCGTGCGGCTGGAGAGCGGCTTCGTTTGCATCAGCGTCGTCGATCAGGGGCCGGGCGTCGACGAAACGACCGCCGAGCGTCTGTTCGAACCGTTTTACAGCACCAAGTCCGATGGCATGGGCATGGGGCTGAACATTTGCCGTTCGATTATCGAATCGCATCGCGGGCGTCTGTGGGTGGTCAACAATGTCGAGTCCGACGGCCACATCACGGGTGCCACGTTCCATTGCAGTCTGCCTATTGGGGAGCCTGACGGCCCGAGCAACGGCGGGTCCGAGGCGCCGACACCACAAACCGTTACGGGAGAGCTATGAACAGCCCAGTCACCACCCAGGAAACCGTCTTTGTCGTCGACGACGACGAGGCCGTGCGAGATTCGCTGCGCTGGCTGCTGGAGGCGAACGGCTACCGCGTTCAATGCTTCCTGAGCGCAGAACAGTTCCTCGACGCATGGCAGCCGCATCAGCATCCGGGCCAGATCGCGTGCCTGATCCTCGACGTGCGGATGTCCGGCATGAGCGGGCTCGAGTTGCAGGAACGCCTGATCGCCGACAACGCTTCGCTGCCGATCATCTTCGTGACGGGCCACGGCGACGTGCCGATGGCCGTGTCGACGATGAAAAAAGGCGCGATGGACTTCATCGAAAAGCCGTTCGACGAAGCCGAACTGCGCAAGCTCGTCGAGCGCATGCTCGACAAGGCGCGCAGTGAAAGCACCAGCGTCCAGCAGCAGCGTGCCGCGGCCGAGCGCCTCGGCAAGCTGACCGCGCGTGAGCATCAGGTGCTCGAGCGGATCATCGCGGGCCGCCTGAACAAGCAGATCGCCGACGACCTCGGCATCAGCATCAAGACGGTCGAAGCGCATCGCGCGAACATCATGGAAAAGCTGAACGTCAACACGGTCGCCGATCTGCTGCGACTCGCGCTGTCGAACAAGCCGCAAACGGCGCAGTAACGTTGGTATGGACGGCCCTTCGCTCGGAGGGCCGTCTCTAAGTGACCGCCATGCGGCGGTTGCGTCGCCGGTTCGCGACGGCGTGAGCGTCGCTGAGTCCGGCGTGCGCGTGGCGTTCGAGCGGCCTGCCCCGCCGCCCGCGTTGCGCTTTCTTGCCGTCACACGTCCCGCCCCTCTCCTCCCGTACGCTTCCACGCGCCGCGAATCCCCTGCGGAAGCACGCCCGTCGCGCCGGTATAATGTCGGACTTTGCAGCGGCGCGTTGCCCGAACCGGCAACGCGCCTGTCGCGGGCGACCCGGCTTCGTCAAGCAGCCGAAGCACGCCGTCGCGCGCCCCCTCCGCGCGAGCGCTTCGCCCCGCCAGCCCAAACCGCCTGCCCCGAATCGATTCCCGATCTCCAACCTCGACTCAACGTTCGACCGACCATGACTGCCAAACTGATCGACGGCCTCGCCCTCTCCAAGACCCTGCGCGCCGACGTCGCGGCGCGCGCCGCAGCCCTGACCGCCCGCGGCCATCAGCCGGGCCTCGCCGTGATTCTGGTCGGTGACAATCCGGCCAGCGAAGTGTATGTGCGCAACAAGGTGAAAGCCTGCCACGACAACGGCCTCGGCTCGTCGTTCGACCGCTATCCGGCCGACCTGCCCGAAGCCGAGCTGCTCGCGCGCATCGACGAGCTGAACCGCGATCCGGCCATCCACGGCATCCTCGTGCAGCTGCCGCTGCCGAAGCACATCGACAGCCACAAGGTGATCGAGGCGATCGCGCCCGAGAAAGATGTCGACGGTTTCCACGTCGCCAATGCGGGCGCGTTGCTGACCGGCCAGCCGCTGTTCCGTCCGTGCACGCCGTACGGCGTGATGAAAATGTTCGAGGCCTACGGCATCGAGCTGAAGGGCGCCAACGCGGTGGTGATCGGCCGCTCGAACATCGTCGGCAAGCCGATGGCGCTGCTGTTGCTCGAAGCGGGCGCGACCGTCACGATCTGCCACAGCAAGACGCGCGATCTGGCCGCGCACACCCGCAACGCCGATGTCGTGGTCGCCGCGACCGGTCTGCGTAACATCCTGACCGCGGACATGGTGAAGCCGGGCGCGACCGTGATCGACGTCGGCATGAATCGCGACGACGCCGGCAAGCTGTGCGGCGACGTCGACTTCGCGGGCGTCAAGGAAGTGGCCGGCCATATCACGCCGGTGCCGGGCGGCGTCGGCCCAATGACGATCACGATGCTGCTCGTTAACACGATCGAAGCAGCCGAGCGCGAGGCGAACGCGGCCAAGGCGTAATCGCCGCGCGGTCAGTGCGAGGCGGAGTGAGGCGACTCATCCGTCTCGCGCACCGGGTCGTCTCCCGCCCTTCTCTCTCGCAGACCCCCCCATCATCACCGCGCCGCCGGACCCCGCGGCCCACGCCCCACCGCACGCGCGCCAGCGCACCGCAACATCTGTTAATTTGTCAGCCGATGGATTGGAATCGGCGTCTCCCGCCCCAATACTGTCATTAGCCGGTGCCGCCGCGCGCCGATCGTCGAGCGACACGCCACCAGACGATTCGCGCGAACGCCGCCGCACCGCCCCCTTCACCCGCGTCAGACAGGAAGCCCTATGTCCACTACCGCCACGCCTCAAGACAACCCGCTCCTCGATTTTTCCGATCTGCCGCGCTTTGGCTCCATCCGACCCGAGCACGTGACGCCCGCCCTCGACGTGCTGCTCGCCGACGCGGCGGCCGCCGTCGAGCGTGCCGCGCTGCCGGTCACGCCCGCGTCGTGGGCCGACGTCGTCGAACCGGTCGAGCGCGCCACCGAGCCCCTGTCGCGCGCGTGGAGCGTGATCGGCCATCTGAATGCCGTTGCCGATACGCCCGAGCTGCGTGCCGTGTACGGCGAGAACCTGCCGCGCGTGACCGAGTTCTGGTCGAGCGTCGGCCAGAATCTCGCGCTCTACGAGAAGTACAAGGCACTGAACGCGAGCGACGAGTTTGCGTCGCTGAACGGCGAACGCAAGAAGATCCTCAGCAACGCGCTGCGTGACTTCCGCCTGTCCGGCGCCGAGTTGCCGGAAGACCAGAAGCCGCGTTTCGCCGAATTGCAGGAGCGCCAAGCGGCGCTGTCGAAGGCGTTTTCGGATCACGTGCTCGATGCGACCAACGCCTATGCGTACCTCGTGGATGCGGGCAACGAGGCGCAACTGGCGGGCCTTCCCGAAGACGTGATCGAAGCCGCGAAGGAAGCCGCCGGGCGCGACGGCAAGACCGGCTACAAGTTCACGCTGCACTTCCCTTCGTATTTCCCGGTCATGCAGTACTCGGAAAACCGTCCGATGCGCGAAGCGATGTATCGCGCGTACGTGACGCGCGCGTCCGAGCTCGGCGCACAGTACGGCAACGGCAAGAGCGAGTGGGACAACACCCAGGTGCTCGCGGACGAACTGAAGCTGCGCGCCGAAGAAGCGCAGATGCTCGGCTACGGCAACTTCGCCGAAGTGTCGCTCGCGCCGAAGATGGCCGAATCGCCGGCTCAGGTGATGGCCTTCCTCGAAGACCTTGCGACGCGCGCGCGTCCGCATGCGGAGCAGGACTGGAAGGAGCTGCGCGAATTCGCCGCGAGCGAACTCGGCATGACCGATCTGCAGCCGTGGGACATGACGTTCGCCGCCGAGCGTCTGCGCCAGAAGCGCTATTCGTTCTCGGAAAACGAAGTGAAGCAGTACTTCCCCGAAGACGCGGTGTTCAAAGGTCTGTTCAAGGTCACCGAGACGCTGTTCGGCGTGCGCATCCGCCGCGACGATGCAGCCGTCTGGCATCCGGACGTGCGCTTTTTCCGCGTCGAGAATCAGGACGGCGGCCTCGTCGCGCAGTTCTATCTCGACCTGTATGCACGCGAAGGCAAGCGCGGCGGCGCCTGGATGGACGACGCACGCGGCCGTCACAAGCTCGCGCACGGCGCGGTGCAAACGCCGGTCGCGTATCTGACGTGTAATTTCTCGGCGCCGGTCGGCGGCAAGCCCGCCTGCTTCACGCACGACGAAGTGATCACGCTGTTCCACGAGTTCGGCCACGGCTTGCATCACATGCTTACGCGCGTCGATGAGCTCGGCGTGTCGGGCATCAACGGCGTCGAATGGGATGCGGTCGAACTGCCGTCGCAGTTCATGGAGAACTTCTGCTGGGAATGGGACGTGCTGTCCGACATGACCTCGCACGTCGATACCGGAAAGCCGCTGCCGCGCGAGCTGTTCGACAAGATGCTCGCCGCGAAGAACTTCCAGAGCGGTCTCGGCACGTTGCGGCAGATCGTGTTCTCGATGTTCGACATGCAACTGCATACGGGCTTCGACGCGAACGGTGCGAAGAGCGCCAATGAACTCGCGCGCGAAATCAACGAACGCTTCCACGTCGTGCCGCAAGCGCCGTTCTCGCGCTGGCCGAATACGTTCAGCCATATTTTCGCGGGCGGTTACGCGGCCGGCTACTACAGCTACAAGTGGGCGGAAGTGCTGTCGGCCGATGCGTACGCGGCGTTCGAGGAAGCCGCGCAAGCCGCGGGCAGCGTGCTCGATCAGTCGACCGGCATGCGCTATCGTCGCGAGATTCTGGAAGTGGGCGGCAGCCGTCCGGCGATGGAATCGTTCAAGGCGTTCCGCGGCCGCGAGCCGAATATCGATGCGCTGCTGCGGCATAACGGCATGGCGCCGGGTGCCGCACACTGAGCGATTCGAGCGTCGCGATGCCAATAGAAAAGCCGGCGGTCTGCGCGAGCAGGCCGCCGGTTTTTTCATTCATGCGCGAGACACCGCGCTACGCGCGATGCAGCTTGAAATCGACCTGCTCGGGCCGCCCTTCGAGCGATAACGACGCGCGCGCCGCCGGCGCGCGGCTCACCACCCTGCCCCGGCTCACCACCGCGAGCCGCGCGGCGCGTAGACGGATCGCCTCGATCTCGTCGCGCGCATCGAGCACGACGAGATTGGCCGCGCATCCGGGCGCGATGCCGTAGCCTTCCAGACCGAGAATGCGTGCCGCGTTCACGGTCACCGCGTCGAAACAGGCGCGCATGCCGTCGACGCTGGTCATCTGCGCAACATGCAGGCCCATCTGCGCGACTTCGAGCATGTCGGCCGAGCCGAGGCTGTACCACGGGTCCATCACGCAATCGTGGCCGAATGCGACCGTGATGCCCGCGGCCAGCATCTCCGGCACCCGCGTCATGCCGCGCCGTTTCGGGTAGGTGTCGCTGCGGCCTTGCAGCGTGATGTTGATCAGCGGATTGGCGATCGCCGCGACGCCGGACTCGCGCATCAGCGGCAACAGCTTGCTCACGTAGTAGTTGTCCATCGAATGCATCGACGTCAGGTGCGAACCGGTGACGCGTCCGTGCAGGCCGAGCCGATGCGTTTCGGCCGCGAGCGTTTCGATGTGACGCGACAGCGGATCGTCCGATTCGTCGCAATGCATGTCGACGCGCAGACCCTGCCCAGCCGCGTACTCGCACAGCATGCGCACCGACTGCGCGCCGTCGGCCATCGTGCGCTCGAAATGCGGAATGCCGCCGACCACGTCGACGCCCATGCCGATCGCGCGCTTAAGGTTGTCGAACGCGCCGGCGCTGCGCAGCAGACCGTCCTGCGGAAACGCGACCAGCTGCAGATCGAGATACGGCGCGACGCGGCGCTTCACTTCGAGCAACGCTTCGACCGCGAGCAGACGCGGATCGCACACGTCGACGTGGCTGCGGATCGCGAGCAGGCCGCGCGCGACAGCCCAATCGCAATACTGCATCGCGCGTTCGATCAACGCTTGCTGCGTGAGCTCTGGCTTCAGCTCGCCCCATAGCGCGATGCCTTCGAGCAGCGTGCCCGATGCGTTCACGCGCGGCAAACCGTACGACAGCGTCGCGTCCATGTGGAAATGCGGATCGACGAACGGCGGCGTGACGAGCGAACCGGCCGCGTCGATTTCGTCGCGCGCGCTCGCGGCCAGGTTCGGCCCGAGCGCGACGATGCGACCCGCGGCGATGCCGATGTCGACTGGGGACTGCTGCTGCGTGAACTGCTGGGCGGCACTGCGCGGCAGCGTCGCGCGGCGGATGATCAGATCCATGTTCGCTCCGGTTGATCGCGTTTGGACTCGCTACGATTCTATCGACGCCAGAATAATGCGCGCGCCGATGCGTACCGGCGTGCAGGCCGCAATCCGTACCGGCTCGATGCGATGCGACGCGCCTATACTCGCCGTTTCGGCCATGCATTCACGGAGCGTACAGATGAAAACGATCGGCGTGATCGGCGGAATGAGCTGGGAGTCGTCAAGCGAGTATTACCGGCTGCTGAATCGCCATGCGAAGGCGCGGCTCGGCGGCCATCACAACGCACGCAGTCTGCTGCTGACCGTCGATTTCGCGTCGATCGAGGCGAACCAGCGCGCCGGCGACTGGCACGCGCTCGGCGAACAGATGGCCGACGCCGCACGCCAGCTCGAACGCGGCGGCGCCGATCTCGTGATTCTTGCGACGAACACGATGCATCGCGTGTACGAATCGATCGAGCAGGCCATCACGGTGCCGTTCCTGCACATCGCCGATCCGACCGGCGCGGCGTTGCGCGCGGCGGGCGTCGAGCGCGTTGGTCTGCTCGGCACGCGCTACACGATGGAGCAGACGTTCTACACGGGCCGGCTGCGCGAGCGCTATGGACTCGACACGCTCGTGCCTGATGACGACGAACGCGCGGACGTGCACCGCATCATTTACGAAGAGCTATGCCACGGTAACGTGGACGACGCGTCGCGCAAGGTCTATCAACGCGTGATCGAACATCTGGCCGCGCGTGGCGCGCAGGCGGTAATACTCGGGTGCACGGAGATCACGCTGCTGATCAAGCCGGAAGATTCGGTGCTGCCTGTGTTCGATACCACCGCGTTACATGCGCAGGCCGCGGTGGAGTGGGCGATCGGGGCGTGATGATGGGTTAGAGGCTTCGATCGAGCGCGAATCATGTTGCGCCAGTTCACGCGCTCGCAGCATATGCAGCGAGCGGCACAAAGCAAAATGAAGCGCTGAAAGTCAAAAAGCCCGCATGGCTTGCGCGATGCGGGCTTTCAACAAAGCTTGGTTGCGGGGGTAGGATTTGAACCTACGACCTTCGGGTTATGAGCCCGACGAGCTGCCAGACTGCTCCACCCCGCGTCAGAGAAAAAAGATTATATAAGCTTGCTAGCAAAACGTCAAACTTAAGCGCGGAACATTTCTCGAACGACGTCGTCGCCATGAAACCCGAGCCTCGATGAACACACATGAGCTTGCGCCGTAAGCGCAAGACACGCGAGCCAGCCTCGCATTCCACGCGAGACGCGACGCACCCAGCAAGTAGAATGTCGCCGACTTTGACCGGCGAGGCCCCCGCTATAATCGCCTTGCTCTCATCACGCACGCATCGGATATTTTCGTGAAAATCGCCACCTGGAACGTCAACTCCCTCAAAGTCCGCCAGCAGCACGTCATCGACTGGCTCGCGAGCAGCGGCACCGACGTGCTGTGCCTGCAGGAACTGAAGCTCCCCGACGAAAAGTTTCCGCGCGCCGAACTCGAGGCGGTCGGCTATCGAAGCTGGTACGCGGGTCAGAAAACCTATAACGGTGTCGGCATTCTGGTGCGCGAAGGATTGAACGTCGACGAAACCAGCATCGTGCGCAACATCCCCGGTTTCGAGGATCCGCAGCAGCGCGTGATCGCGGCGACCATCGACGGCGTGCGCATCATCTCCGCGTACTTCCCCAACGGTCAGGCACCCGGCACCGACAAGTTCGCATACAAGCTGCGCTGGCTCGACGCGCTGCACGACTGGCTGGCAACCGAGATGACACTGCATCCGAAGCTCGCGCTGCTCGGCGACTACAACATCGCACCCGAAGATCGCGATGTGCACGACCCCAAGGCATGGGAAGGTCAGAATCTGGTGTCACCCGAAGAGCGCGCGGCGTTCGTGCGGCTGATCGGCCTCGGTCTGCTCGACGCGTTCCGCCAGTTCGAGCAGCAGGAAAAGATCTATTCGTGGTGGGACTACCGGATGATGGCGTTCCGTCGCAACGCGGGGCTGCGCATCGATCACATCCTGCTGTCGAAGGCGCTGTCCGACATCTGCAAGGCGTGCGACATCGACAAGGTGCCGCGCAAATGGGATCAGCCGTCGGATCACGCGCCGGTGTTCGCGCAGCTCGGTTGATCCGGAACACAGCCACGAAGCGAGGCAGTGCGGCCTCGCCTTCCTGGTGCTTCAAGCGCCGCCCAACACACCCCACAAGAACTCGAACACCATCGCATCATGCTCGGCCTGCTCGAGCTCATCGGAGCCGCCGTGTCCGCCTTCCGTATTCTCCCGGTACCACACGTTCTGCGCGCCCAGCGCCTGCATGCGCGCCGCCATCTTGCGCGCGTGGCCGGGATGCACGCGATCGTCGGCGGTCGACGTCATGAATAGCACCGGCGGATACGCGACGCCGGCCGCGAGGTTGTGATACGGCGAATACGCGGCGAGCGCGCGCGCTTCATCGGGTTCGTCCGGGTCGCCGTACTCGTCGATCCACGACGCTCCCGCGTGCAGGAGGTGATAGCGGCTCATATCGAGCAACGGCACCTCGCACACGACCGCGCCGAATAGCTCCGGCCGCTGCACCATGCACGCGGCCACCAGCAGACCGCCGTTGCTGCCGCCCTGAATGCCGAGCTTCGCGGCGCTCGTCACGCCGCTCGCGATCAGCGCTTCGGCGACCGCGATGAAATCATCGAACGCGCGCTGGCGATGTTCTCCCTGCGCCGCCGTGTGCCAGCGCGTGCCGAACTCGCCACCGCCGCGGATATGCGCGACCACGTACACGCCGCCGCGTTCGAGCCAGCCGATACCCTGCCCCGTCAAATAGCTCGGCAGCAGCGGAATCGCGAAGCCACCGTAGCCGCTCAGCAGACACGGACGCGTCGGTTGTCGATCGCCCAGCGATGACGATGCTTCCTTCGGCCCAATCACCGTGTACGGTATGCGCGTGCCATCGGCCGATACCGCATGTCCACGCGTCACGGCAACGCTCGTCGCGTCGAACTGCGTCGGCCAACGGTCGAGCAACTCCCATTCGCCGGGCTCGTCGCGCGCGAGATCGGAGAGCCAGTAGGCGGGCGGTTGCAGATAATCGTCGGTGTCGACGAACACTTCGTCGTTAAGCGTCGACTCGACCGGCGACACGTCCACTTGCGCATCGCCGCGCGACGCGAACACGCGCTCGCGCCAGTGCCACGTGCCGTCCTCGCGTTGCCACGGCGTCCAGATCAGCGTCTTGCCGCGTACGTCGTCGAGGTACGACACGATCAGATGATGGCGCGTATGCGACCACTCGCAGGCCGAGGTCAGCGGCGTCGGTGTGAAAAGCCGCGTCACGTCGCGCTCGCCGCGCAAAAACGCGTCCTCGCGAATCGCGAGCAGCGCGCCGCCAGGATAGCGCGCGCGATTGCCGTCCCACTCGCAGTCCCAGTCGAGCCGTGGCTCGAGCAGCAGCCAGCCCTGCCACGCCCCAACCGCGACATGCGACGGCACTTCATAACGATGCCAGGCATCGCTGGCATGGTCGAGGTAATAGGTGTGCGAATCGAAAAAGTCGACGCTGCTCGTCACCGTATGCCGGCGATCGACCGGATCGTAATTCGCCTCCACGCCGATGTCGTCAAACTCGCCGCGAAACACGATCGGCGCGTCGGCGAGCGCGGTGCCGCGGGTCCAGCGCCGCACGTCGCGTGGATAACCGGAACGCGTCAGCGTCTTGCGCCCGTTGTCCCAGCCGACGTACAGCGTATCGCGATCGATCCACGACACCGTGTGCTTGCCCGCCTTCGCAATCGCGAAACCATCATCGACGAAACGCCCCGCGTCGAGATCGAACTCGCGCACGACGAGCGCGTCCGAGCCGCCCGGCGACATCGTGATCAGCGCGCGGTCGCCGTCCGGATAAAGGATGTCGAGATCGACGCACACCCACGGCGTGCCTTCGGCCGCGCCGAGCGCGTCGAAGTCGAGCAGGTTCTGCCAGACCGGCGCGCCGGCGCGCCATGCGGTCCACGCGGTGCGTCGCCAGATGCCGCGCGGATTGCTCGCGTCCTGCCACAGATCGTAGGCCCAGTCCTTCCAGCGATCCGGAATCACCGGACGCTCGCGCGGCAGATACGCATCGGCGAGCCGGCGTTTGAGCGTGTCGAACGACGCGCCACTGCACCACGCCGCGCGGGTGCGCGCATTTTGCGCGTCGACCCATGCGAGTGCGTCGGTGTCGTACAGCTCTTCGAGCGACAGGAAAGGATCGGGGGAAAGCGGCCACTCGAACGGGGCGGGAGAAGCGGGAGAAGCTGGCATCGTTAGCTGTCGGATCGGAACAGCGTTGATTATGCCTCGTGCACGGTAGTTGCCGGTTTGCCGCGACGCGCGCTGCAAAAACGACGAAGGCGGCCGGAGCCGCCCTCGCCTGCGATGCAGGATCGCTGAATACGACCGCATCAAGGCTCGAGATTGAGCTCCTGAATCTTGCGCGTAATCGTATTGCGCCCGATACCGAGCCGCTCGGCAGCCTCGACCTTGCGGCCGCGCGTGAAGTCGAGCGCCTCGCGGATCACGGCCGCTTCGAAGCGGCGCGCGAGTTCGTCCATCACGTCGGCCGCGTTCTCGCGCAGCATGCGCGCGACCTCGGTGCGCAAGCCGCCTTCCCATGCGCTCAGCGCGGTGGCGACCGACGCACCGACCGGATGGACGAACGTGCTGGCGTTCGCGCCAGCGAGCGGCGCACCGACCGTGAATCCCCCATTGGTCGCGACGGCGCCATCCGTCGTCGCACCCGCGGCGGCGCCCGCACCGGGCTCGCTCCCGCCGCCGTGCGCGGGACCGAGATCGGGCGGCAGATCCTTGATCTCGATCGTCTGCGCCGGCGCCATCACCGTGAGCCAGTTCGCGAGATTCTCGAGTTGCCGCACGTTGCCCGGAAACGGCAGCGACGCCAGATACGCGAGCGCCTCGTCGGACACGCGCTTCGGTTCGACGCCGAGATCGCGCGCGCTCTTCTGCAGGAAATGCCGCGTCAACAGAGGAATGTCCTCGCTGCGCTCGCGCAATGCGGGCAAGCGCAAGCGGATCACGTTCAAACGGTGGTACAAGTCCTCGCGAAACAAACCCTGCCGCACGCGCGCTTCGAGGTTCTGGTGCGTCGCCGCGATCACGCGCACATTCGCGCGCAGCGGATTGTGGCCGCCGACGCGATAGAACTGTCCGTCCGACAGCACGCGCAACAGGCGCGTCTGCAGATCGAACGGCATGTCGCCGATTTCGTCGAGAAACAGCGTGCCGTTCTCGGCCTGCTCGAAGCGCCCCTGGCGCATCGCCTGCGCGCCGGTGAACGCCCCGCGCTCATGACCGAACAGCTCGGACTCCAGCAGATCCTTCGGAATCGCGGCCGTGTTCAACGCGATGAAGGGGCCGTTCGCGCGTGGGCTATGTCGGTGCAGCGCACGCGCGACCAGTTCCTTCCCGGTGCCTGATTCGCCGGTAATGAGCACGGTGGCCGCCGAATGCGACAGGCGACCGATCGCGCGAAACATGTCCTGCATCGCGGGTGCCTGGCCGAGCATCTCGGGCGCTTCGGCGACGCGTTCGTCCCATGTCTGCTCGCCGCGCATGCTTTCGTCGACCGCGCGGCGAATCAGCTCGACGGCCTTGTCGATGTCGAACGGCTTCGCCAGATACTCGAACGCACCGCCCTGGAATGCGGCGACCGCGCTATCGAGATCCGAGAACGCGGTCATGATGATGACCGGCAAGCCCGGCACCTTGTCGCGGACGGTTTGCAGCAACTCGAGCCCGGAGCCGCCGGGCATGCGGATATCGGAGACCAGCACCTGCGGGCTGTCGTGATCGAGCGCGGCCGACGCTTCGCGCACGTTCGCGAAGCTGCGCGTCGCGAAGTTCTCGCGCGCCAGCGCTTTCTCGAGCACCCAGCGAATTGATTGATCGTCGTCTACTATCCAGATCGGCTTCATATAGTTCGGTCAGAAGTCTTGAGGTGCTTGTGGTAGCTAGAGGTCGAGCGGCAGCAGAATCTGAAACTCGGTATGGCCCGGCCGGCTGTCCACCTCGATCAGACCTTCGTGCTGCTGCACGAAGGTCTGCGCGAGCGTTAGACCGAGACCGCTGCCATCCTCGCGCCCCGATACGAGCGGATAGAAAATGCGGTCGCGAATCTCTTCGGGAATGCCTGGGCCGTTGTCGACGATATGCAAGTCCAATGCCAGCTTGCACAGGCGTTTTGAAATCGTGACCTTGCGCGCGATGCGCGTGCGCAACTCGATGCGCGCATCGCCCTGCGAGATCCGTTCGCGCAATGCCTCGGCCGCGTTGCGCACGATGTTCAGCAGCGCCTGGATCAGCTGCTCCTTGTCGCCGCGCAGATCCGGCACGCTGACGTCGTAGTCGCGCTCGATCGTCAGGCCGCGCGGAAATTCCGCGAGAATCACCTGACGCACGCGCTCGCACACCTCGTGAATATTCACGTCGCCGACGATATGCGGATGACGGTGCGGTTCGAGCAGGCGGTCGACCAGCGTCTGCAGGCGGTCCGATTCCTTGATGATGACCTGGGTGTACTCGCGCAACTCGTCGCGCTGACGCTCGCCGAGTTCGAATTCGAGCAACTGCGCGGCGCCGCGAATACCGCCGAGCGGATTCTTGATTTCGTGCGCGAGATTGCGGATCAGATGCTTGTTGACGGCCGTCAGGTCGTTGATGCGCTCTTCGCGGTCGGTGCGCAGATGCCGCTCGTTCTCGAACAGTTCGAGCAACACGTAGTCCTGCGCGCTTTCCAGAAAGCCGACGATCGCATGCACGTGCAGCGGCTCGTGGCCGGGACGCTCGAGCACGGCGTCCAGATGCGTCGCGTGAAAACGGTGTGCGGCGATCGCGGTGATCGTCGCGACCAGTTCGTCCGCATTCGAGAAGATGTCCGGCCACGCCATCTGCGTGAGTTGCTTGCGCGACATCTCCAGCATCGATTCCGCCGACGGATTCGCGAACGCGACGCGCAGCGTGCGCTTCTCGAGCACCAGCACGACGGTCGGCAACGCCTCGAAGCCTGGCAGCAAGCCAGAACTCACGAGCTGCACGTCATCCGACAGCGTCTGTTCGTGTCCTTTCCTTGCCTTGATCAGATTCTTGAGAACCATCTTGCAGTGTGGCCGGTAGGAGATGGTGGTAATTCAGGAGTGCGGGCTGTTGGTGATTCGTCGAATTGCATGTCGCCCGCGCGCGGCCGGCCGTGCGTACGGTCTAACGAAAAAGGGACGGCGCCGCCGTCCCTTCGTGACCGATCGCGAGCGTCGGGCAAAGCGCTTCGCCGCGTGAAGGGCGAAGCGCCATCGCCGCTTACAGCGAGTAGTACATTTCGAATTCGATCGGGTGCACCGACTGACGATAGCGTTGCAGCTCGCCCGTCTTCAGTTCGATGTACGCGTCGAGCATCGAATCCGTGAACACGCCACCGCGCGTCAGGAACTCGCGGTCCGCGTCGAGTGCGTCGAGAGCCTGGTCGAGGCCGGCGCACACGGTCGGGATCTTTGCATCCTCTTCCGGCGGCAGGTCGTACAGGTTCTTGTCAGCGGCTTCACCCGGGTGAATCTTGTTCTGCACGCCGTCCAGACCCGCCATCATCAGCGCGGAGAAGCACAGGTACGGATTCGCCAGCGGATCCGGGAAGCGCGTTTCGATACGGCGGCCCTTCGGGTTCGACACGTGCGGAATACGGATCGATGCCGAGCGGTTGCGAGCCGAGTAAGCCAGCTTGACCGGCGCTTCGAAGTGCGGCACGAGACGCTTGTACGAGTTCGTACCCGGGTTCGTGATCGCGTTCAGCGCGCGAGCGTGCTTGATGATGCCGCCGATGTAGAACAGCGCGAATTCCGACAGACCTGCGTAACCATTGCCTGCGAACAGGTTCTGGCCGTCCTTCCAGATCGACTGGTGAACGTGCATGCCCGAGCCGTTATCGCCGACGACCGGCTTCGGCATGAACGTCGCCGTCTTGCCGTACGTGTGCGCGACGTTGTGGATGATGTACTTCATCTGCTGCAGCCAGTCCGCGCGCTGCACGAGCGTCGAGAACTTGGTGCCGATTTCGTTCTGGCCCTGACCCGCCACTTCGTGGTGGTGCACTTCGACCGGAATGCCGATCTGTTCGAGCAGCAGACACATTTCCGAGCGGATGTCCTGGAACGTGTCGACCGGCGCGACCGGGAAGTAGCCGCCCTTGGTGCCCGGACGGTGGCCGGTGTTGCCGCCTTCGAATTCCTTCGCCGACGACCACGGCGCTTCTTCCGAACCGATCTTGATGAAGCAGCCCGACTGGTCCGTGTTCCACTGGACCGAGTCGAAAATGAAGAATTCCGGCTCCGGACCGAAGTACGCGGTGTCCCCGAGGCCCGAGCTCTTCAGGTACGCTTCGGCGCGCTTCGCGAGCGAGCGCGGGTCGCGCTCATAGCCCTTGCCGTCAGCCGGTTCGACGACGTCGCAGGTCAGCACGAGGGTCGATTCTTCGAAGAACGGGTCGATGAACGCCGTGTTCGCGTCCGGGACCAGCAACATGTCCGATGCTTCGATGCCCTTCCAGCCGGCAATCGACGAACCGTCAAACGCATGGCCGCTTTCGAACTTGTCTTCATCGAATGCCGACACCGGCACCGAAACGTGTTGCTCTTTGCCGCGCGTGTCGGTGAAGCGGAAGTCGACAAACTTGACGTCTTCGTCTTTGACGAGTTGAACGACGTCGGCCACGGATTTACTCATAACCTATCTCCTGATTAACAATTTCGGCGGATTTCTGCCGCCGCCCAATCTAGCTGACCCGTCCCGCAACGTCCACTTATACGGCGTCACAGACGGAAAATTCTGCGGGACAAATCGATCGGCACCAATAAAGCAGATAGCGTGCCATCTTTCAGCCCAGTATGAGCCAATGCGGCGCAGATCGTTACTGCGCTTGCGTTTGCGGGCTACGCGCGGAGCGCGAGCGGCGTCACGAAGCAATGCCTGAGCATCCTCACGCACCAATTTCGTGCATTCATAGGTTTGGAAATCGCGTTATCTTCCATTTTGGTGCATTCGAGCGAAAGTGCACCATATTTGCGCATCAAGTTTGGGGCGGCGCCCGCCGATGGCCCGACGACGCCCAGTCTACACACGTCTGCGCGGTGCCTGCCGCGCGCTAGAATGATCATTTGGTCCGAAGGAGATTGACGCTCATGAGCACGCTCGAACAGCTTTACGCGAAGGCGGACGCCCGTCGCGCCGAGAACCAACTGCCCTACGCGGGCGCGGTATCGCCGGCCGAGGCGTTCGAACTGCTGGAACTCGATCCGCGCACGCGTCTCGTCGACGTGCGTACCCGCGCCGAACTCGACTGGGTCGGCCGGCCGGTGATCGGCGATGGTCAATACGCGCACGTCGAATGGACGCGCTATCCGGGTGCAGTGCCCAATCAGGAGTTCATGCAACAACTCGCGCAGGTCGCCTCGCCCGACACGCCGGTGCTGTTCCTGTGCCGCAGCGCGGCGCGCTCGAAGCTCGCCGCGATCGCCGCGACCAAGGCCGGCTTCACGAAGGCGTACGACCTGCTGGAAGGCTTCGAAGGCGACAAGGACGGCCAGGGGCATCGGAAGACGGTGTCGGGATGGTGTTTTCGCGGCTTGCCGTGGATCGGCGCCTGATGGCGAGGCGACGCACTACCCTCACATGCGCAAGCCCCGTCGCGCGAGGCTGAGGCAGGCTAATCGCAAAGGGGACGCGCCGACCACGTATTGATTGCATCGTCGGCGCGGGTTGTGACACTGCGATGTCGCGGCTCGCGCCAATCCTCCTGCGCGAACCGCTGCCATCCGCTCAGTTTCGCGGCTTGCCCGTGGCGGCTGCCGCCGCTTGCGCGACTTCAGGCTCGACGATATCGCCACCGAGCAGATGCACCCCTTCGCGCAGCTTCACGAACGCGGCGGCGACGGCCTCCGGCTCACCCTTCACACCGAGATCGATGTGATGCCGCGCATACACACCGCCGCGCTCCGCATCCCCGACGCTCGGCAGGCTGAACACCCGCACGCCCGGAAAATCGCGCTCGATTTTCTCCATCAGCGGCGTCACGCGCGACTCCGGCAGCTCGAACACCAGCAGCGACTTTTCAGCGTGCGGCGTGGTGTGATGCAGATGCGCGTACTGCGTGTCGAGCACCCACTCGATCATCGGCCAGGCCATCACCGGGAAACCCGGCACGAAATGGTGCTGGCGGATCGAAAAGCCCGGAATCTTGTTGTAGCCGTTCGGAATGATGCCGGCGCCCTGCGGGTACGTGCCCATGTTCAGGCGATGCCGGTTCTCGGGCGAGTTCAGATCGAGCGGCGTCGTTGAAGTCGCCGGATACATGTCGCGAATGCGCTCCTGGATCAGCTTCGCGGCCTCCGGATGCAGTTCGAGCGGCACGCCGAGCGCGGCCGCCGCGCACTGGCGCGTGTGGTCGTCAGGTGTCGCGCCGATGCCGCCCGTCGAGAAAACGATGTCGCCCGATGCGAATGTCCGACGCAGCGTCGCCGTGATGCGCTCCGGATCGTCGCCGATGTACTCCGCCCAGCCGAGCGACAGCCCGCGCGCTTGGAGCAATTCGATGACCTTCGGTAGATGCTTGTCGACGCGCCTGCCCGACAGGATTTCATCGCCGATGATGATGACGCCAAATGCCATTGCCGCCTCTTTCGTTTGATCAATAGGGAACCGGCGCGACCTCGCGCGCGCCGCCAGACGCTTCCGCCCGCATACGCTGCAGCGCGCGCAGGCAGTAGTTGCCGAACCATAGCGCCGAGAACACGAGGATGAACGCGTAAATCCAGATCGTCACCGTGGTGATGACCGGGAACAGCACGATCAGCCATACCGACGACGCCCACAGCAGTGTCGGCAGCGAACCTAGCAGGCCGCTCACGACCCCGATCAGCAGCAGCGGCAACCGGTGGCGCCGCACGAGTTCGCGCCGCTCATCGCGTGTCGCATGCAACGCGAGCGCGTCGTATGTCATCACCCGATATGTGAGCCAGCCCCACAGCAGCGGCGGAATCAGCGCGAAGAACGGCGGTACGAGCCACAGCGGCAACGTGACGATCAACAGCACGAGACACAGCAGCGTGGTCCAGAGCGCCTGACCGAGGCTACCGTACCATGTTCCGCCGCGGCGTATCTCAAGCCCGGCGAACTGGCGCGCCGCGAGAAAGCGGATCACGGCCGGCATCGACAGCATGGCGATCAGCAGCAGCACGGTGACGACGATCAACGGGATCGCCATTGCAATCACGATGAACGGCGCGATGACCGCGTGCAGCGTCGAAAAACCGAGCACGTCGAACAGATGATAAAGCGTGGCGGTGAAAGACCAGTCGTCGAGCCAGATGCGGGTCGCGCCGGTCAGCGTCTGCCAGAAGAACCACAGGAGTAAGCCCCAACCGACCGTCGCAACGATAAACGGTTTGAAGGTCAGCCAGAGCATGCGCGGATGCAACGCGCTTGCGAGTGCACGCCCAAACGAGCGCAACAGATCATTCATGCGAGCCAATGCCTGCGAACGAAACGATGGACAGGAAAAACGCGCCGCGCGCCGGCCTGGCATGCTGGGGCACCGGAGGTGCGCACGAACGTGCACAGCATAAACCAACGGACCCGCCGCCGGCGGAAGTGGGCGTTGCGGCGCAGTGCGTGCTCGAGAGGATCCGCAATGAGCTCGGAATGAACTCTGAATGGACTCAAACGGCAGCGGTGTCGTTGCCGGTTGCACGGCGCTTCGATGCGAGGCGATGCGCGATGCGCACGAAGGCGAACCAGTGCTGCGCCCAGAAGCCGTCGCCATAGCGCCGGCCTTCGAGCTGATCGCTGATACCGGTCGGCTCCATGTCGCGGCTCCACGACGCGCTGCGGAACAGCATGTCCCACCAAGGGAACAGCACGCCGAAATTGCAGCCGTACTTGAGCCCTTCATGACCTAAGCCGATCGCATGATGACGGCGATGGAATGCCGGACTAACGAGCAGCCGCTCGCCGAGCCAGCCGTAATACAGGCGGATGTTCGCGTGCTGCACGCTTTGCGCAAGGTTCGTGATCGCGACCAGCACGACGAACTGCGACGGCGGAACACCGATCGCGAGCGAGATCACCGCGAAGAACGACGCCTGCAGCAAATCGTCGAGCAGATGATTACGATCGTCGGACCACAGCGACATCTGCCGCTGACTATGGTGTACCGCATGCAGTTCCCACCACACGCCGAAGCGGTGCTGCCCGCGGTGATACCAGTAGCCGGCGAAATCGAGCACGAGCAGATACATGACGAATGTGACGAGCGGCTGCGTGGTCACGCCAGGCCACAGGTTGTCGAAGTTCAGGTTCGCGATGCCGTGAAGCCTGAGCCAGCCTTGCACGTTGTCAAAAAATGGCTGCAGTGCGAAGAAAAAGAACAGGTTCAGAATGCCGAGCTTGGCGATCCACGTGTACAGCACGTCGACGCGCACTGCCTTGCGGTTCTCCCATTGCTCGACCGGGCGCAGCGCCTCGAGCGGACGCAGGATCGCGTACATCGCGAGCACCTCGAGCACACCGACGATGACCCAGTACAGGCTATCGTAGGTGTCCTCGTCGTAGTCCATCAGATTGAACCGGAACAGCAGCGGCTGTACCACGTCGACGTACAGCCACGTCTGGGTGGCTGAAACGAAGCTGTCGAGTGTGGAGAAAATCAGATGGAACATGATCCTGGCCTGTTACTTCATCCTTGATGGCTCGTGGCGCCCGGGCTCTGCTGCGTTGCCGTCACGCACACCGTGAAATCCCTCAAGCACCGTTCGGCGCCGTGACCGGCGCGCGGTTGAAGAAATAGATGCCATGCGGCGAGCGGCCCACCGCAATCGTCTGGATCAGCTTGCGCGTGTTGAGATCGATGATGCCAATGTGCTTCGCGAAGCGGAAGGTCACCCACAGATAGCGCTTGTCGGCGGAAAGTTCCATGTCGTCCGGTCCCGGCATCAGGCCGGTGATGTCGCCGACGTTGGTGAGCGTGTCTTCGTCGATGATGCTGATCGTGCTAGCCACGCGGTTCGACACCGCGACATGCTTGCCGTCGGCGAGCGAGCGGAAGTTGTGGGCGCCCTTGCCCGTGTGAATCGTCTTGACGATCTTCTGGTTGCGCCAATCCACGACGGCGACGTAGTCCTCGCCGGTCATGCCGACGAGCAGGTACTTTTCGCCCGGCGTCATCCACAGGCCCGCGGGCACCTTGCCGACCTTCATCTTCCATTTGACGGTTTGCGTGGACAGGTCGATGGCGGCGAGTTCGCCCGAGATCTGCAGCGAAACGAACACCGTCTTGCTGTCATTCGTGAACGCCATATGGCTCGGCATCACCGCGAGCGGCAGCCGTGAAGCCAGCGACATCTGGTTTTTCTGGTTGTCGTAGTGGTAGATGTCGAGGCGGTCGAGCCGCAGGCCCGTAGTGACGAGCCACTTGCGATCCGGCGAGAAACCGATCTGATAGGGATCTTCGATGTTCTCGACCCAGCGCTGCAACTGCCCGGTTTTCGGATCGACGAACATCAGGTTGTTCGACACCGAATTGGCGACGATCAGCGAGGAATTGTCCGGTGTGACCATCAGGTGATGCGGTTCCTTGCCCGTGGGCACGGTGCCGATGACCTGGCGGCTGCTCTCGTCGATCAGGCTCAGCGTGGCCTCACCGGAATTGAGCACGATCACGTTGTTGGCGTGCGCCGCCGGAGAAAAAAGGCCTGCGGCGGCGACCAGCACCGCGGTTGCGGCGAACGTGGCAGTCAAGCCGGGAAGAAGAAATTTACGCATGAAAACTCGCTTCGGAGAACAACGGTCATTGTAGAACGTTTGCCGGTCCCAGCGGTTGACGTAAGTCACCGGGCGGCGCGCGAAAAATGACGGAAGCGATGAAGTGCGGCCGCGCGCCGGAGAGTTCGTCTGACACGTCCCGTTCGATGCTCGCGCCGCGGGTTTTCGAGTAATGAATCAATGTGCTCTCCTTGTCAGAATCAATCATGCATCGGCCACACGCTAATATCGCCTAAAGCAATAACCAAACCAATAGGAATATTCCATTTTTTCTCGCGAATAAAAATCTACCTGTATTAATATATTTTTTAGCCCAATTGAATTTCGGAGTTCGCTGATATCTCAGTTCCGCGGGGACATCAGAGAATTCTTCTTACGCGTGGCCCCCAGTGCCTCACCCATGAAAGCCGTGCGTGGAACGCGGGGACGACGCGCACCCGACCAAAGAACGCAAGCCCTTTTTATTTTCGAGATTTTCAACTTACGTGAGCAATAACGTCACGCCAATCCCGAATTACGCAGTACACGCCACAAACTACAATTATGCGGAGGGTTTTAAATTGATAAACAAGGAGATTTCGATAATTGGCCGTACCGCATCTCAAAGAAAAGTCGCAGCGCCGCAAACTGCCTGCCTGCAAACACATCGTGCTTCCGCGCGCCAGCCAACCATCGCCCGGGCAGTTCGACGTACTGCGGGTGTTGCCATAGCGGCGGCCGTTTACGTCACGGAAGCGAACGGCGCCGGCGTCGATTCGGTCGAGCTAGGCACGGCCAGCGCGCCCGGCGACGCCGCTGCCGCAATAGGCGCACAGGCCATCGCAAGCGGCAACTCATCGCTGGCGATCGGCTCGCAGGCGAACGCGCAAAACGACTGCGCGCTCGCGGTAGGGGCAGGCGCCACGGCACAGGGCGACAGCGCAGTCGCCATGGGTCTCTCCTCTTCGGCACAAGGGGAAGGCGCCAGCGCCTTTGGGCCCTATGCGAATGCGCAGGCGGAACGCGCGACCGCGGTCGGTCTGAACACGTCGGCGCTCGGCCTCGACTCGGTCGCAGTGCCTGACCAACGTCGCCGCGGGCGCTGCGCGCACTGACGCGGTCAACGTGAGCCAGTTGAGCGCGGTCGACAACAAGGTCGATGCACTCGCTGAAAGCAGCGCGCTGCATTACCTCAGCGCTGCCGACCCGGCCGACGGCTCCAACGACGCACTCGCAAAAGGCACGCACACGCTCGCCGCGGGCAGCAACGCTCGCGCCATGGGCGCCAACGCAAGCGCATTCGGCACGAGCGCCAGCGCGAGCGCAACCGACTCGACCGCGATCGGCGCGGGCGCGGTCGCCGGCACTTCCGGCGCGACCTCGCTGGGCGCGTCAGCGTCGGCCTACGGCTCCGGGGCCACGGCGCTCGGGGCCAGCGCGACGGCAAACGGCGACGGCACCCTCGCGCTCGGCTCCGGTGCCAGCGCAGCCGCCGACAACGCACCTTCGCTCGGCTATCACTCGAGCGCGCTACCCGCAAACTCCGTCGCGCACGGTCAGGGCTCGATTGCCGATCGCGCGGGGACCGTATCGGTCGGGCAACGAGCGCCAGATCACCAACGTCGCGGCTGGCACGGCTGACACCGACGCGGTCAATGTCGCCCAACTGAAAGCGGTGAGCGACCAGAGCAAAGCGAGCGCGGCGAAACTCGACGGCGCAGTCATGTACGACACGAACGCCGACGGCCGCATCAATCGGAACAACATTACGCTCGGCGGCGATACCACGGAGGGCACCGCCATCCACAACGTCGCGAACGGCGTGCTGGCGTCCGACGCGGTCAACCTCGGTCAGCTGAACGCGGCGCTCGAAGGGCGGTCAATAACGCGGCGATCGGTTCGGTCAGCGCGTTGTTCAGTGCTGCGGGTGATAGCGCGACTGAAACCGCGCAAGCATCCGGCGCACACGCGATTGCGGCCGGGGCGAACGCGCAGGCAAGCGGCGCTAACGCGGCAAGCATCGGCGCGAATACCATCGCCAGCGGCAACAACGCGACGGGCACTCGGCGCCGCGGCCAGCGCGAGCGCCGACAATTCGGTGGCCTTGGGCCAACGCTCCATCGCAGACCGAGCGAACTCGGTATCGATTGGCTCGGCGGGCCAGGAGCGCCAGATCACCAACGTCGCGGCTGGCACCGCTGACACCGACGCGGTCAACGTCAATCAGTTGCAGCAAGCATGAGCGGCGCGATCAGCGCGGCGAATCGCCATGCCGACGACCAGATCCGTTCCGTTCGCCGGGACAGCTACGGGGGCACGGCATCGGCGCTCGCGATGGCGGGCTCGCCGCAAGCGGTCCTGCCCGGACACGGCATGGTCGCGACGGCGGGCGGCACGTACGGCGGTCAATCCGCGCTCGCGACTAGCGTGTCGCAGTTGTCGGACACCGGCAAATGGATCTACAAGGCCCAACGCAGCACCGGCTCGCGCGGGCAGTTCGGCGCATCGATCGGCGCGGGGATGCATTGGTGAAATCAGCGCGGGCGATCGTGTCGGGCAAAGCCCGGCCGCCGTGCAGACCTGGTGTCCAGCGTCCGCGTGCGAACGGCTTGGCTTTACCGCTGCATTGACTCCCACACCTTGTACAGGCGCTTCACCGAAACCGGCATTGGGGTGCGCAGCTCCTGCGCAAACAGCGAGATGCGCAACTCCTCGAGCAGCCAGCGGAATTCCGCAAGCCGCGGATCCATGACGCCGCCGCGCTGCGACACCGCCCGCTGATAGTGCTGCAGCAGCGGCTGGAATTCGGCGAACTGCCGTGCGTCGCGGGTGGCGTCCGCGCGCAGCTTGTCGATACGCAGCGCCATCCCTTTCAGATAACGCGGGAAATGTGCGAGTTGGGCATACGGCGTATCGACGACGAAACGCTTGCCGATCAGCGCATCGAGTTGATTCTGCAGATCGGTGTACGCGGCCGCGAATGGCTTCGCCTGCAGAAGCTTCTTCGTCAGGCTCGCGTACTCGCCGAGGATCTGGCCGACCAGCCGCGAAATTTCCTGCGCGAGCAACGTGAGGCGGCTACGCCCTTCGTCACGTCGGGTATGGAAGCTCGCATCGTCGTCGGGCAGAGGGTCCTGAAGACACGCGCGGTCGAGTGCGGTGTCGATCAGTTGATCGCGCAGTTCTTCCTGCGTGCCGCGCGGCATGAACTGCATGGCCATTTCGCGCAGGCCCGGCAGATTCTTCTCCAGATACTTGATCGGCTCCTTCAACTGCAGCGCGAAAAGCCGACGCAGGCCCGCCCGATGAATCCGCGCGGCCTCTTCCGGCGAATCGAACACCTCGACGTCGCAATGAGTGCCACGGTCCACTAGCGCCGGGTAGCCAAACAACGTCTGGCCACCACGGCGAATTTCGAGCAACTCGGGCAGCTTGCCGAAATTCCACGTGGTCAGGTTTTCATACAGCGCGGTGGCTGGTGCGCCATCCGGCGACGCGGGTTGTGGCGTGGCCGCGCCTTTGCCGCGCGCCGGGCCACTCGCACCCAGATCGGGAGGCCGCCCAGGTGTCGCGACACCGCCGCCGCCCGCATCGGCCAGGGCGGCGCCTGCCGCGCCCGAAACGAGTTTCTGGAAATGCTGCTGCGCCTGACCGCCGAGCTCGGCGCGCAGTTGCGACAGATTGCGCCCCATTGCGAGCTGCCGGCCATGTTCGTCGATGACCTTGAAGTTCATGAACAGATGCGCGGGCAGCGTCTCGAGCTTGAAGTCGGACTGCTTCATCGCGACCTGGGTCTGCTCGCGCACGTCGGCGATCAGCGCCTCGAGCAGGCCCCCTGCTCCGAAGCGCTGGGCGCTGTGCCGTTCGGCGAAGCCCGCCGCGTATTCAGGGAGCGGCACGCAATGCCGACGCAGCTTCTGCGGCAGCGACTTCAGCAGCAACTGCGCCTTTTCTTTCAGCATGCCGGGCACGAGCCACTCACAACGGCGCGCGTCGACCTGGTTCAGCGCATACAGCGGTACCGCGAGCGTTACGCCGTCGCGAGGCGTACCCGGCTCGAAGTGATAGGTCAGCGCCATCTCGATGCCCGCCATCGTCAACCGCTTCGGGAACAGATCCGTCGTGACACCTGCCGCTTCGTGCCGCATCAGATCGTCGCGGGACAAATACAACAGCCGCAGCTTGTCCTCCGCCTGGCCGCTCTTTTTGACTTCGTCGCGATACCAGCGCTCGAACGACGCGCCGGTATAGACGCCATCGGGCAGCGCCTGATCGTAGAACGCGTAGATCAATTCGTCGTCGACCAGCACGTCCTGGCGGCGCGACTTGTGCTCGAGCTGTTCGATATCCGCAAGCAGCTTGCGGTTGTGCGCGAAGAACGCAAGCTTCGTGTCGAACTCCCCTTCGACAAGCGCACCGCGAATAAACAGCTCGCGCGCCCGCGCCGGGTCCTGCTTGCCGAATGCGACGCGCCGCCGGTGATAAATCGGCAGGCCGTACAGCATCGCGCGCTCGAACGCGGACACCTGCGCCGCGCGCTTTTCCCAATGTGGCTCCGACAGCGACTTTTTCAGCAGATGCGCGCCGACCTTCTCGACCCATTCAGGTTCGATTTTCGCGATACAGCGGGCGTAAAGCCGGCTGGTTTCGACGAGCTCGGCAGCCATCACCCACTTGCCCGCTTTCTTCACGAGCGCAGAGCCCGGCCACAAATAGAACTTGATGCCGCGCGCGCCGAGATAGTACGGCTCATCGTCGGCTTTCAGGCCGATGTTGCCGAGCAGGCCAGTCAGCAGCGCAAGATGGATCTGCTCGAACGTAGCCTCCGCTTCGTTCAGGCGCCAGCCGTGCTCGCGCACGACAGTCAGCAGTTGCGAATGGACATCGCGCCACTCGCGCAGCCGCAACTGCGACAGAAAGTTCTTGCGGCACTCGTCCTGCAACTGCCGGTTCGATTTCTTGTGCGCGATCGCTTCGTCGAACCAGTTCCAGATCTTCAGCCACTGCAGGAATTCGGAGCGCTCGTCGGCGAACCGGCGATGCGCCTGGTCGGCCTGCTCCTGCGCCTCGATCGGCCGATCGCGCGGGTCCTGCACCGACAGCGCGCTCGCGATGATCAGCACTTCCTTCAGCGCCTGCTGGTCGCGCGCGGCGAGGATCATGCGACCGACGCGCGGATCGAGAGGCAATCGCGCGAGTTCGCGGCCGAGCGGCGTCAGGTGATTGTCGTCGTCGACGGCGCCGAGCTCGTTGAGCAACTGGTAGCCGTCGGAAATCGCACGGCCCGGCGGCGGCTCGATAAACGGAAACGTTTCGATCGCCGTCAAATGCAGCGACTTCATGCGGAGAATCACCGAAGCGAGCGAAGAGCGCAGAATTTCCGGATCGGTGAAGCGCGCGCGGCCCTGGAAGTCGCTTTCCTCGTACAGACGAATGCAGATGCCATCGGCAACCCGGCCGCAACGCCCCGCTCGCTGATTTGCGGCGGCTTGAGAAATCGACTCGACCTGCAGCTGCTCGACCTTGTTGCGATACGAGTAGCGCTTCACGCGCGCGAGACCCGTGTCGACCACGTAGCGGATGCCGGGTACCGTCAGCGAAGTTTCGGCGACGTTGGTCGCGAGCACGATGCGACGCGCGTTCGACGCACGGAACACGCGCTCCTGCTCGGCGGCCGAGAGCCGCGCGAACAGCGGCAGAATCTCCGTATGCGGCGGATGATGTTTGCGCAACGCCTCGGCGGCGTCCCGAATCTCGCGCTCGCCGGGCAGGAACACCAGCACATCGCCGTGACCCTCGCGGCACAGTTCGTCGACGGCCTCGACGATCGCCTCCATCAGATCGCGATCGGTCTCACGCTGCGTCTTCGGGCGCTCGCGGCCAGACGACGCCACACCCGTAGTCCCTTGCGCCGCCTTGACCGCCGGGTTGTCCTCGACCACCGGTCGGTAACGCACCTCGACCGGATAAAGCCGTCCGCTCACTTCGATCACCGGTGCGGGCTTATCGTCGCTGCCGAAGTGGCGCGCGAAACGGTCGGCGTCGATCGTCGCCGAGGTCACGATCAGCTTCAGGTCGGGACGCTTCGGAAGAATCTCCTTCAGGTAGCCGAGCAGAAAATCGATGTTCAGGCTGCGCTCGTGCGCTTCGTCGATGATCAGCGTGTCGTAGGCTTTCAGCAGCGGATCGGTCTGCGTTTCGGCAAGCAGAATGCCGTCGGTCATCAGCTTGACCGAAGCGCCTGGCGCGAGGTTGTCGTTGAAGCGCACCTTGTAGCCGACCACTTCACCGAACGGCGTGCCGAGTTCCTCGGCGATACGGCGCCCGGTCGCCGACGCGGCGATCCGGCGCGGCTGCGTATGGCCGATCAGACCATTGCCGCCTGCGCCCAGCCCACGGCCGAGCGTGAGGCAGATTTTCGGCAACTGCGTGGTCTTGCCCGAACCGGTTTCGCCCGACACGATCACGACCTGATTCTGCGCGATCGCCCGCGCAATCTCGTCGCGACGACCGGAGACAGGAAGTGCCTCGGGAAACGTGATCGGTGGAATCGGATTCGGCTCGACAATCCGCGGCGGTCGCGGTTCGCGCGGCGCGCGAGGCTCCTTGCGCGGCTCGCCCGATGGTTTGTCCGGCGAGTGCGTATCGCGCGAACCGTGACGTTGCTCGCCGCGGGTCGACCCGAGTTGCTCATTACGTGGTCCGCGCTCTTGCTGTTCGTTGCGAGGCGCACGATGCTGTTCAACGCGTGGTGTGTCCGAGCGCGCGTGGCGGGCATCGCCACGCTGCCCGCTTTGCTGCGCACCAGCTCGCTCATCGCGAGCCTGCCGGCCATGCGCACCGCGAGGCGCGCTCGAAGGTGTACTGCGGCGCTCGCTTTGCGGCCCACCGCTCTGCTGTTCACGGGTCGCGTTATGAAGTGCGGAACGGAACTGGCCAAGCTGCTCGCTCAACGAAGCGCCACGCTGCACTCCACGAGCCCCACCGCCCCGCTTCGCACCGGACGCTTCGCCCGCTTCAGCGCGAGATTCACCGCGCCGTTCATCACGCGCCGCGCCTCGCGCGCGAGCGTGCTCTTCGCGATCTTCACGACCTGCACCGCCACCTTGCGGCGACACTTTTTGCGCAGACGCGCCCGCCTCCCGACGCGCGTCACGCGCCTGCTCTGGTCTCGCATCCTGCGCGGGGTGGCGCATCGTGTCACCGGGCTTGGCCGGCTCACCGGCCGACGCCGGTTTCTCGTTCGCCCCAGCGGGACTTTTGGGTACATTCGACATGGGGGCGCATTATAATCCCCGGCATGAATTCCCAAACCGACCTCGTCCCCGCGCCCGCGAGCGTTCCGGCCCCCGCCGACTCGCCGGAAACCCTCGCCCAGCACGCGCAATTCGTCGACTGGATGCGTTCAGTCGCCCCGTATATCCACGCGTTCCGAAACAAGACATTCGTCGTCGGTTTCGGCGGCGAAGTGGTGCATCAGGGGCTGCTGAATGCGCTCGTGTCCGACATCGCGCTGCTGCAGGCAATGGGCATCCAGATCGTTTTGGTGCATGGCTCGCGCCCGCAGGTCGAGGAGCAGATGAGCCTGCACGGCGTCGAATCGGAGTTTTCGCACGGCATGCGCATTACCGACGCGCGCGCGCTCGAGTCCGCGAAGGAAGCGGCCGGCGAAGTGCGTCTCGACATCGAAGCCGCAATCAGCCAGGGTCTGCCGAACACACCCATGGCGCACGCGCACATCAGCGTCGTGTCGGGCAACTTCGTAACGGCGCGCCCGGTCGGCATTCTGGACGGCGTCGACTTCCAGCACACGGGTCTCGTGCGCAAGATCGACGCGGATTCGATCCGACACTCGCTCGCGAGCCGCAAGCTCGTGCTGCTGTCGCCGCTCGGCTTCTCGCCCACCGGCGAAGCGTTCAATCTGTCGATGGAAGACGTGGCCTCGGCCGCGGCCATCGCGTTGCGCGCCGACAAGATCGTCTTCCTGACCGAAACCGCGGGTTTGATGGAAACCAGCGAAAGCGGTACGGAGCTGATCCGCGAACTATCGCTCGACGACGCCTACAAGCTGCACGAAAGCGGCGAAGTCACCGGCGACGCCGGGTTCTACCTGAAGCATTCGATCCGCGCCTGCCGCGGCGGCGTGCCGCGCGCGCACATCATCCCCTATGCGCTCGACGGCAGCCTGCTGCTCGAACTGTTCCTGCACGATGGCGTCGGCACGATGATCTCGTACGAGAATCTCGAGAGCCTGCGCGAAGCGACGCCGGACGACGTCGGCGGCATTCTCGCGCTGATCGAACCGCTCGAAGCCGACGGCACGCTGGTACGCCGCGGCCGTCACCAGATCGAGCGCGATATCGACCATTTCTCGGTGATCGAGCACGACGGCGTGCTGTTCGGCTGCGCGGCGCTGTATCCGTATTCGCAGGAGCGCATCGGCGAAATGGCGTGCCTGACGGTCGCGCCCGAAGCGCAGGGTACCGGCGACGGCGAGCGTCTGCTGAAGCGGATCGAGCAGCGCGCGCGGGCACGCGGCCTCACGCGCATTTTCGTGCTCACCACGCGCACCGAACATTGGTTCCTGAAACGCGGCTTCGTCAAGGTTACGGTCGACGACCTGCCCGAAGACCGTCGCCGACTCTATAACTGGCAGCGCAAGTCGCTCGTGCTGATGAAACAGCTTTGAGTAACCCGGTGATCGTCCCCACCTGATCCGAACTGGCGTTGGCCCGCGCCACATTGATACAGTAATTATTTTTCATGGGACCGGACTAAGTGCAAAAGCACCGACTCCGGTCGACACAGGAGAAGCACAGCATGACTCGTATGGTTCAATGCGCGAAGCTCGGCAAGGAAGCCGAAGGCCTCGATTTCCCGCCGCTGCCGGGCGAACTCGGCAAGCGGATCTACGAAAGTATCTCGAAGGAAGCCTGGCAGGCCTGGTTGAAGCAGCAGACCATGCTAATCAACGAAAACCGCCTGAACATGGCCGATCCGCGCGCGCGTCAGTATCTGATGAAGCAGACCGAAAAGTTCTTCTTTGGCGAAGGCGCGGATACCGCATCGGGCTACGTGCCGCCGTCGGCCTGAGCTTGCCACGTCGAGAACGACACCAGACACGCGCCGCCCGAGCCGGGCGAACACACGCCAAAAATCCGCGCCGCGAGCGCGGATTTTTTTCGCCCCGATGTTGGCCGCGCCTCGTGTCCGCATGCGCACCATGTCTGCACGTCGAAAGTCACCCCGCGATTGTTCTAAGCGGTCCGTTTTCGAACCTCTTCCGACCCCGCCAGAGCTCCCGCCCCGCAATGGATTGAGGCACATCGGCGGCCTTCGCCCGCACCCCCGGTTTGCACGATCCTCTGTCATCGTGCTAACATGTGCGGCGTTTCAGCTGCAAATCACCTTCATTCGTGTTCTTTTCAAGTTGACTCGCCGTGTGCTTTTCGCGCGTGCATCATCCTGAATCGAGCTGTTTTTAAACAAGAAGGCTCGTCGGTCGTTTCCCCGCCTGAAGCGGATAAATTCAACACCGGCCTTTTTCGTTTCAAGCCTTCAGTGGCGCACGGGTCGGCTTCCGCCAGCCCCGCGTCCTTCATGCATCTGCCCCCCTTCCACGGCCACGCAGGTGCAACTGTCAGCACAATCTAGACGAGTGTTTTTTCGCGAACTTATCGCGAGGCACGGGCGTTTGTTTCTTTTCGCCAACTGTTCCGCCGCCGGATAACCAGCGCCGCGGATATCCTCGCCACGCTCACGAAATTGCACTTCCAGCAACCGAGGCGGAACGCATCACGAGTTTCGTCGCAGTCATTGGAGTTTTTAACCTTGACCGCTTCCAGCAACGGCTTCTGGCGACATCACAAACAAGAACAACGCCTTTCCCTCGACGACATCACCGTCGTCGATCACTCCCTCCTGAAACGGGCCGTCGGCGCCATGGCGCTCGGCAACGCGATGGAATGGTTCGATTTCGGCGTGTACAGCTACATCGCGGTGACGCTCGGCAAGGTGTTCTTCCCCTCGTCGAGCCCGTCGGCGCAGCTCATCGCGACCTTCGGCACGTTTGCCGCGGCGTTTCTCGTGCGGCCGATCGGCGGCATGGTGTTCGGGCCGCTCGGTGACCGCATCGGCCGTCAGCGCGTGCTGGCGATGACGATGATCATGATGGCCGCGGGCACCTTCGCGATCGGCCTGATCCCCAACTACGCGACGATCGGCATTCTCGCGCCGGCGCTGTTGCTGCTCGCGCGCCTCGTGCAGGGCTTCTCGACGGGCGGCGAGTACGGCGGCGCCGCGACCTTCATCGCCGAATTCTCGACCGACAAGCGCCGCGGCTTCATGGGCAGCTTCCTGGAGTTCGGCACGTTGATCGGCTACGTGCTCGGCGCGGGCACGGTCGCGTTGTTGACGGCGACGCTGTCGAGCGACGCGCTGCTGTCCTGGGGCTGGCGCGTGCCGTTCCTGATCGCCGGTCCGCTCGGCCTCGTGGGTCTCTACATCCGTATGAAGCTCGAGGAAACGCCCGCGTTCAAGAAGCAGGCCGAACAGCGTGAAGCCGAGGACCGCGCGGTGCCGAAGCAGTCGTTCCGCCAGTTGCTCGTGCAGCAATGGAAGCCGCTGCTGCTGTGCGTCGGCCTCGTGCTGATCTTCAACGTGACCGACTACATGGCGCTGTCGTATCTGCCGAGCTATCTGTCGGCGACGCTGCACTTCAACGAAACGCACGGCCTGTTCCTCGTGCTGCTGGTGATGATCCTGATGATGCCGCTGACGCTCGCCGCCGGCCGTCTGTCCGACGCGATCGGCCGCAAGCCGGTGATGCTGCTCGGCTGCGTCGGTCTGTTCGCGCTGTCGATCCCGGCGCTGCTGCTGATTCGCATGGGCACGGTGCTGCCGGTGTTCGCCGGCCTGATGATCCTCGGCGTGCTGCTGTCGTGCTTCACCGGCGTGATGCCGTCGGCGCTGCCGGCGCTGTTCCCGACCCGGATCCGCTACGGTGCGCTCGCGATCGGCTTCAATATCTCGGTGTCGCTGTTCGGCGGTACGACGCCGCTCGTGACCGCATGGCTGGTCGACCGCACCGGCAATCTGATGATGCCGGCGTACTACCTGATGGGCGCATCGCTGATCGGCATTGTGTCGGTGCTCGCGCTGCGCGAAACCGCGCGCAAGCCGCTGCTCGGCTCGGGCCCGTGCGTCGCGACGCGCGCCGAAGCGCACGCGGTGCTGCGCGGCGAACGCGAGGCCGAGGAGATGGATGAGCGGTTCGCAGCGGCTGCGACCGCACGTGCCTGATCCGCGCAGCCATCCCTCGCTAGAGTAGTTTCGAAGCGGGCCGGCGATATTCGCCGGCCCGTTTTTTTACGTCAGCAGCGCATCGAACGTGGCGCTGACCTGCGCGCCTTCGACGATCAGTTTGCCCGCGCACACCGGCAGCTTGAAGCGTCGCGGCCCCGCACTGCCCGGATTGACGTACAGCACGCCGTCGCGATCGGCGATCGACGGCTTGTGCGAGTGGCCACTCACCACGACGCGAATACCTTCGTCGTACGGCACGCAGCCCAGCTCGGCGATATCGTGCACGACCAGAATCGTCACCTGTTGGACGGTCAGCCGCGCATGCGTCGGTAAAGACGCGGCCCATTCACCGGTATCGTTGTTGCCGCGCACCGCGGTCAGCGGCGCGATCCGCGCGAGCGCGTCGAGCACGTCCGAGTTGCAGATATCGCCCGCGTGAATGATCGCGTCGCAACCGTCGAGATAGTGCAACGCTTCGGGACGCACGAGGTTGTGCGTATCGGAGATGAGCCCGATGCGGGTAGCAGTCGATGGTGGGCGACGTGAAGTCATGCGCAGTCTCGCTCGGTCTGCGGCTGCACCAACCCGCGCGCCGCCGCCTGAGCGCGCGGCTGCCCAGCCAGCATGCGCCGCGTCAAGCCCTGCACGACGACCGACACCACCGCCGCGCACGCAAAGCTGGTCGCCACACCGTACTGCGGCAGCAGCAACGCCGTCACCGCGAAGAACGCCGCGAACGAGCCGCGCCCGACCACCATGCCGCGCATCAGCAGCGCGACGAAGTCCGCGCCATGCGCACGCTGCGCCGATACCGCGAGCACGATCCCGAGCAGCGGAAACACCGACAGCACGCCACTCCACGCCGCGCCCATCGATGCCGAGGCCGTCGTCACCGCGAGCGTCAGCAGCGCGCCCGCGAGCATGCGTACCGCCAGATCCGCGTGCCCGACGCGCGCCGCCGGTACATGACCGGTCGCGCGCGGCAAGCTGCTCTGCGACACCGCCACGCCCACGCACGCCGCCGCCAGCGCCCATCCGGCCGAGCCGGGCAGCCGCACGATCAGCAGCGCCGCGCCGAGCCAGCCGGCCATCCCCACAACCAGTGCAAGCGGCCAGTCGAAGCGCCGGCAGGTCCACCCATAAGCAAGATTGAACGCCTCCAACGCGGCGTTCGCCGCAATCGACGCCGCCGACGCCTGCGCCGCGAACGCCGGCCCGCGCTCGAGCGCGAGCAGCAGCACGATCGGTCCCGCGACGACCGGCAGCCCCGCGAGCCATCCCGCGACCGACGGTCCCCAGACG
>NZ_JBFPKG010000048.1:0-55972 GCF_040948665.1 Paraburkholderia sp. BR14320 | reverse complement strand
TGCTTTCCTGCAGGAGCGATGTGCTGCATTGCTCGCCAGCTATCCATTGAGAGGGCACTCAGGCCGTACTCGCGATTTAAATGGCCGCCTCCAGGGCGCAACGGACGTCTGAATGTCCGAACGTCGTGGCCCGCGAAGGTCGTCTGTTGGCCGTACTGAGTCCGACAGCCCCTCACCAATTCCGTATCCTTGCGCCTCGATCTGCGGGAATGCGGCGAATCACTGCGCGGCGACGACAATACTTCGTTAGCCGACCGCGCTTTCCTTCGGCGACGCGCACCCTGCCACCGCCAGCACCGTACTACCCACCCGCGTCCCGCGTGTGGCACTGTCGTCAAGCGCATACTCGACGCAACGCCTCGCCAGCACGTCGGTCGGATCGACGAGCCGCACCACCCGCCCTCCCGCACACGCGAGCGCTTGCTCATGCAACAGCAACGGCAACTCGGTGCAAGCGAGCACGATGACCAGCACGCCCCGCGCGACCAGATCGTCGACGGCCGCCGCGAGGTCGTCGCAGCATTCGCCCGATGTATGCCCCGCCTTCGCGCCGCGCGGCCCATAGATCGCGTTCATCAGACGCGCTTGCGCGGCCGCGGACGGCGCGATCTGCACGAGGCCGCGCGCGTCGAGCGCCTGTTCGTAGACGCGGCTCGCGAGCGTGCCCGAAGTGGCCAGCACGCCCACTTCGCGCAGCTCCGGAAAGGTCTCGCGCAGATAATCGGCGGTACAGGTCAGCATATTGACGATCGGCACGCGCAGCGCCGGCTGAAGCCGCTCGACGAACGCATGCGCGGTATTGCACGGAATCGCGATCAGATCCGCGCCGCCCTCCTCGAGCGTCTTGCAGGCCGCGTACAGCGCGAGGGTGGGATCGTCGCCGCGACCGAACAGCGCCGCGGTACGGTCCGGGATCTGCGGATTCTGCTCGACCATGATCCGGATATGGTCCTGATCGCGCGAGGCCGGCGTGTTGCGCACGACCTTGGCCATGAAATCGACGGTCGCGGCCGGCCCGATGCCGCCGACCACGCCGAGGCGAAACGCCCGCTGCGGCTGCGGATACTGCGCCGCCGCGACATAGCGCGCGTACACCTGGTTCGAATCGACGAGCGGCACCTCGATGCACCCGAGCGCGCCCAGCACGAGGCCGATTTCCGTGAGCCCCGGCACGATCACGTCGACGCCCTGTGCGACCAGGTCCGCGCACGCCGCGCACAGCAATTCGACGGGCCGCCCGTGCAGGCGGCCAGCGCGAATGCCCTCGTCGCCGAAGACGGCGCTCGTCACACAGTCGAAACCAGTGTCGTTGCGCGGATAGCACACGTCGAACTGGCCGGCTTCGAAGTAACGCTCGAACAGGCCGTTCGCGCGAATCGCCGCCGACGTCAGCACGCCGATGCGCCGGGCGCCGTCGCGCCGCGCCGACGGATAGGTGCGCCGCACGTGCTCGGACAACGCGGTCATGATGTTGGCGACCGGCACAGCGACGTTGGCCGTGAGTTCGTCGATGAAGGTGTGGCTCAGAAAGCATGGCAGCACGATCGCATCGACACCGCGCTTTTCGAACGCGCGCATCGTGTCGAGCACGTGGATCTTGAACCGCGCGTCCGTCGCATCGGGCGCCGCGAGCCCGGGCCACGAGCGCGGTTCGAGAATCAGATCGAAGGGGCGCGCGGCACCTGGCCGGCGCGACGCCGTGCTCAGCCGGCCGAGGATGTCGGCGCTGGCGAACTGGGCCGCGCCAGTCGCCACACCCAGCGAACGAAAACGCTTCATGGTCAGATCCCCCGGTCGTTCTGTGCGTCCACCCTCGCTCGCGGGTGGCTTTCTGCGCGCTTGAGAATGACACTATGCGAGACGCAGATGTCCAGGGGTTAACCACGTCAAAGCACCTTTGGGTTTGCGCTGGTTCAACTCACCGGCTCGAAAATCTCCCGCAGCCACTGCGCGAACACCCGCACCCGCGACGACAACTGCCGGTTCTGCGGATACAGCACCGACACCGGCATCGGCGGCGGCGGATAGTCCGCCAGAATGATCCGCAACCGTCCCGCCGCGAGTTCGTCATCGACACGGTAGCGCGGCACCTGCACGATGCCGAGCCCGGCAATCGCCGCGCCCGCGTACAGTTCTGCGCCGCTGACCGACACCGCCGACGGCAACACGAGCGCGGTATCCCGCCCGTCGACGCGGAATTCGAGCGGCAGCGGCTTGCCGGTCGCGCTCGACACGTAGTTGACCGCGCGATGCGTCGACAGCGCGCCGGGATCGGCCGGCTCGCCATACGCGGCCAGGTACGAAGGACTCGCGACCGTCACCTGCTGCAGCTGCGCGACGCGCCGCCCGACCATCGACGAATCCTGCAGCACGCCCGCGCGCAGCACGCAATCGATGCCCTCGCGCACGAGGTCGACGAGCCGGTCGTCCTCGCCGATCATCAGTTCGATGTCGGGAAAGCGTTCCAGAAACGCGGGCAGCGCCGGCACCACGAAATGCCGCGCGAGCGTGCCCTGCACGTTCACGCGTAACAGCCCCTTCGGCGCAACATTGGAGAACGCCCCCTCGGCCTCCTCCATGTCGGCGATCAGACGCACGCAGCGCTGGTAGTGCGCTTCGCCGTCGGGCGTGAGCCGTACCGTGCGCGTCGTGCGTTCGAGCAGCCGCGCGCCGAGCCGCTGCTCGAGACGCTTCATCAGGTTGGTGACGGTCGCGCGCGGGATTTGCAGATCGTCGGCGGCGCGCGTAAAGCTCTGGCGCTCGGCGATCCGCACGAACACCCGCATTTCCTCGAAACGGTCCATATCGGCGGATTATTAAAGCGAATGGAATGATGATGGCGAGTCTAACCGGATTATCACGACGCGGAAAGCGCTCATCATTCACCTCACCGATCCACCACCTTCTGTGAGGAAACGAATCATGAGCACGAACCAACAACCGAAAGTCGCTATCGTCACCGGCGCATCGCGCGGCATCGGCACGGCAATCGCACAGCGGCTCGCAAAGGACGGCTACGCGGTCGCCGTCAACTACGCATCGAGCGCGGGCGAAGCCGACGCGCTCGTCGGCGCGATCCGCGAAGCCGGCGGCAAGGCGGTCGCGGTGCAAGCGGACGTGTCGAAGCCCGACGACGTGCGTCGCATGTTCGAGATCACCGAACGCGAACTCGGCAAGGTCGACGTGCTCGTCAACAACGCGGGCGTGATGAAGCCCACGCCGCTCGCCGACACGTCCGACGCGCTGTACGACCAGACCTTCGAGATCAACGTGCGCGGCACCTTCAACACGCTGCGCGAAGCGGCCGCGCGCCTGAACGACGGCGGACGCATCGTCAATTTCTCGACCAGCGTGCTTGCACTGAACCTGCCCGGCTACGGCATCTACACGGCGACCAAGGCGGCCGTCGAAGCGTTCACGCGTGTGTTCGCGAAGGAACTGCGCGGGCGCAACATCACCGTGAATGCGGTCGCGCCGGGACCGATCGCGACCGCGCTGTTCCTCGAAGGCAAGACCGACGAGCAGATCGAAACCTTCGCGAAGATGCCGCCGCTGCAACGCCTCGGCGAGCCGGAAGACGTGGCGGGCGTGGTCGCGTTTCTGGTCGGCCCGGATGCGAGCTGGGTCAATGGGCAGACGTTGCGGGCCAATGGCGGTTTGGCTTGATGGGATGCGGTGGTCCAGCGTGCTGCCGCGCTGGACCACCGCATGGCGCCCGCTGCGGCGCCTGGAACGCGATCGATCCGCCGCTCAAACCGCCTTCGGATTGCGTTCCGCGAAACCTTCCTGATGCCAGTACGGATACGCGGGGCGCACCGCGCTTGCCGCGTCGAGCTTCGCGACCTGCTCGGCCGTCAGATTCCAGCCGACCGCGCCGAGGTTCTGCCGCAGTTGCTCCTCGTTGCGCGCGCCGATCAGCAGCGTCGCGACGGTCGGCCGTTGCAGCAGCCAGTTCAGCGCGATCTGCGGCACGGTCTTGCCGGTTTCGGCGACGACTTCGTCGAGCGCGTCGAGCACGCGGAACAGATACTCTTCCGGCACCGGCGGCCCCATGTCGGCGGTCTTGTGCAGACGGCTCGTCTCGGGCAGCGGCTGGCCGCGCTTGAGCTTGCCGGTCAGACGCCCCCAGCCGAGCGGACTCCATATCACCGCACCCACGCCCTGGTCGACGCCGAGCGGCATCAGCTCCCACTCGTAGTCGCGTCCGACCAGCGAGTAGTAGGTCTGATTCGCGACGTAGCGCGGATAGCCGTAGCGATCGGCAATATCGAGCGACTTCATCAGATGCCAGCCCGAGAAATTCGACACGCCGACATAGCGGATCTTGCCCGCGCGCACGAGGTCGTCGAGCGTGGACAGCACTTCGGGGATCGGCGTTTTCGCGTCGAAGCCGTGCAGCTGGAACAGGTCGATGTAATCGGTTTGCAGACGCTTGAGCGCCGCATCGACTGCGTTGATCAGATGGAAGCGTGACGAGCCGACGCCGTTCGGATCGCCGTCGAAACGGAAGGTCGCCTTGGTCGACAGGATCGCCTTGTCGCGCTTGCCTTTCAGCGCCTCGCCGAGCACCGACTCGGACGCGCCCTTCGAATAGATGTCGGCGGTGTCGAACATCGTGACGCCCGCGTCGAAGCAGATGTCGATCAGACGCCGCGCTTCGGCGACGTCGGTCGCGCCCCACGCCTCGAAAAATTCACCCTTGCCGCCGAATGTACCGGTGCCGAAACTCAGCACCGGCACCTTGAAACCCGATGCACCCAGATGTCTGTATTCCATTGCACAATCTCCGTGGCATTGCCGTCGATGAACGGAGATTCAGTCTACGCGCGTCGGCGCAAACGCGTCATGAAGGTGACGCGCTCAGATCGGCCAACGCATCACGCACGGCGTCGATTACGCTGTCCCAGGCGCCGAGCTGCGGTTGACGGAACAGACGCGCGGACGGGTACCACGGCGTGTCGCTGCGTTCGAGCAGCCAGCGCCAGCAGGTGTCGAAGCGGTTCAGAATCCAGACCGGTTTGTCTAGCGCGCCGGCCAGATGCGCGGTGGACGTGTCGACCGAAATCAGCAGATCGAGACTGGCGACGAGCGCGGCGGTATCGGCGAAATCGTGCAGCAGCTCCGTGTAATCGGCGACGCGTTCACGGTAGGCGCTTTCCGCGAGTTGCGCTGCGGCCGCGCCCTTCTGCACGCTGAAGAAGCGTACGTTCGGCACGTCGAGGAGTGGCGCGAATTGCTCGAACGCGAGCGAGCGACGCGCATCGATCTTGCGCAGCTCCGCGACATGCGCGCGGTTCTCGCCGGCCCATACGAGGCCGACATTCAGCGGTTTGATTGCGTTGCGATCCGCATTGGTGTTGCCGTCGGATTCGATACGCTCGCGCCATTCATTGGCGGCCGCTGGCTGCGCAAAAAGATACGGCGTGGCTGCCGGAATGCTCGCTTCGTCGGTGCGGAACGCAAGCGGCAAGCTCAGCAACGGGCAATGACAATCGAACCGCGGCAACGGCTGGCCCGCTTCGATCAACTGATCGACACCATCGAGCGTCGACAGCAGCCGCAACAACGGACCCGGCACTTCGAGCACGACCTTCGCGCCGAGCTTCGCGACGAGCGTCGCATAGCGGCAGAATTGCAGCGTGTCGCCAAGGCCCTGTTCCGCATGCAGCAGGATCGTTTTGCCGTCGAGCGGAAAATCGCCGAGCCACAGCGGCTGCGCGAACGCGCGCCGGCCGGCCTTGATGCGGCTACGCTCCCAACGCCATTCGTATTCGCGCCAGCCGCTCTCGAAGCGGCCCATTTGCAGCAGGCACAGCGCCTGGTTCCAGTGCGTTTCAACCGACGCCGGATTCAGTGCAAGCGCGCGCTGATAGCTCGACAACGCCTGTTCGCGCTGATTCAGATCGATTTGCGCGAGACCGAGGTTGTTCCATGCATCGACGAAACCAGGAGAGAGTTCCAGCGCGCGCTGGTAGCAGCGCTCTGCTTCGTGCGGCTGGTTCAGATCGCCGAGCACGTTGCCGCGATTACTCCACGCGTCCGGATAGCCGGGCTGCAATGCAAGCGCCTGGTCGCAGCTATCGAGTGCATCGGCGTAACGGCCGAGATCGCGCAGCACGCATGCGCGATTGTTCCAGGCCGGCGCGAACGCCGGCACGATAGACACCGCGCGCTCGTAGCTCGCGAGCGCTTCGAGCGGACGGTTCAGCGCCGCCAATGCGTTGCCGCGATTGTTCAATGCATCGGCGAATTTCGGCTGCATCACAAGCGCCCGCTCGGCCCACGCAAGCGCTTCGTCATGACGCTGCAACGCGTTCAGCGCATAGGCGAGATTCGAATGCACGGCCGGCTGTCTCGCGTTCACCGCGAGCGCCTTCTTCAGCAGATCGACGCCTTCCTGCAAGCGGCCCGTTTGCAGCGCGAGTTCGCCGAGCCAGCGCAACGCGTCGCCGTGCTTCGGCTTCAGTTCGAGAATCTCGCGATACATCTCCTCTGCTTCGACGAGCGCGCCGTTCTGTTGAAGCGCGACGGCTTGTCGAAGCAGATGGTCCAACTGTTGCGGCAGACTGGCTTGCTTGCTCATGCGGTACCTGGAATCGAAGGCGCGAAGAATCGTCGGATGAAGCGCACGATTATCGCTGAAAAGCCTCGATTCGAAGTACCGCCGCCGTGTTGCGTCGTGCCGCCGCTTATTGCGCGGCCACGGACAGATGCTTGCGCTTCGCGAGTTCCTGCGCCATCGCGTAGTGCTGCTGGATCCTGGGCAGCGCCTGCTTCGCCGCGGCCTTCAACTTCTCGTCGCGGCCCGCTGCGATTTCCGCCTGGAACGCGGACAACGCTTTCTGCTCACCCGCGAGCGCGACCTGCTCGATATACCTCTTGTCGAAATCGGCGCCGCGCAGATTGTTGATGCTGGCGAGCACGGCCTCGTCGGGATCGTTCTTCGGCACGTCGACACCGCGCGGACTCGCCGCGCGCAATGCGTCGGTGATCTTCGCGTCGTCATCCGACACGCGCTCGGCGAACGCCTTCACGTCGCGATCGGCCGAGCGCGCGGTGGCGATACGCGCGGCATCGCGCTGCGTCGCGACGGCTTTGGTGCCGTCCGCGATGAAGGTCTGATCGGCCGCATGCAGGCGGACTGCGTCCGCGGGCGCGGCGCTCTGCGCGCTGGCCACAGAGGCGGCCGTCAGAAGACCGCCTAAGCAGGCAGCAGCGGCGATGCGGGCAATAGCGACAGAAGGGACGGAAGGCAGGCGGATCATACGTTCTCCTTGAAGTGAAAGCATCTGAAAGCAAAACGAAGGACACGTGTGCGCCGCGAACGAAGCGTGCGATGCAAAACGCTGCGGACTGCTTGCGAGCCCAGCGCGGCGCCACGCTTTTATCGCTGCCGATTCTAGAAGCCATGCCGTCGGGCAGGTGAAACGCTGCTGTCGCTTCTGTAACCTTAGGTAACCCTCATATGAATGCGCACACGTTTGCGTATCCGCGCCAATCACGCGCGCCGCTCGACACTGCGACGCAGTGCTGAATTTTTCGCCATCGGCGCCGATAACCAGAGACAGGCACCGCTTAGCACCGCTCAGCACCGCAATTCTGGAGAACGATTCCGATGGCAGACGACCACCGTGCCAATCACGAGCGCCACACCGAACGCAGCAACCTGACGAGTTCCAACAAGTTCGAACTGCTGCTATACCGCCTCGGCCACGTGCCGGGCAGCGACGCGCACGAACTGTATGGGATCAACGTGTTCAAGGTGCGCGAAATCTCGACGATGCCGACCATGACGCCGATCGCCGGATCGTCGCCGTACGTGATGGGCGCGGTCGACATTCGCGGGCAGATCATTCCCGTGATCGACCTGCCGCGGCTGATGGGCTGCGAGCCGACACGCGGCCTGAACATTCTGCTGGTCACCGAATTCGCGCGTTCGACGCAGGCGTTTGCGGTCGAAGAAGTCGACGAGATCGTGCGGCTCGAATGGAACCAGGTGCTGTCGGCCGATGGCTCGGCGGGCGGCAAGCTCGTCACGAGCATCGCGCGCATCGACGGCAATACCGGCGACTCGCGGCTCGCCCAGGTGATCGACGTCGAGCAGGTGTTGCGCGACGTGTTCCCGTCGCAGCATCCGAGCGTCGATCCGGCCTCGGTCGGTCAAGCGCTCGGCATCCGCCCCGGCGCGAAGATCCTCGCCGCCGACGACTCCGGCTTCGCGCGCAAACTGATCGAGCAGGCGCTCACCGCGATCGGCGCCGACTACATCATGACGAAGACCGGCGAAGAAGCGTGGCAGACGCTGCAGGAGATCGCACGCGAAGCGCAGCAAAAAGGCATGCGCGCGAAAGACACCATCGCGCTGGTATTGACGGATCTGGAGATGCCGGAGATGGACGGCTTCATGCTGACACGCCAGATCAAGGCGGATGCAAGCACGCGCGATATTCCGGTGCTCATCCACTCGTCGCTGACGGGCGCGGCTAACGAGGCGCATGTGAAGAACGCGGGCGCGAACGGCTATGTCGCGAAGTTCGCGGCGAGCGAGCTCGCCGATGCGATCCGTCAAGCGCTGGGCTGCGCGCCGGCGAAAGCGACGACGGCTTGAGTCTCGCGAGCCGGGCGGTGAAGCGAATCGCCGCGCTCAACGATGCGCGGCAAGCTCGATCGAGAAATCCATCCGGCCGATCTCGACGCCCATCGTGTTGAGCCGCTTCGGTGCATGAAAGCCGTCGAGCGTCGCGCGTTGTTCAGGCGTGCCGATGTCGAGCACCGCGAGCAACTCCGCAGTGACCGCGTAGAGCGCGGCGGCATTGCCGTCCTCGATCTTCAGCGCGATGCCTAGCGCGCCCTTGGCACCCAGCCGAGCGGTTTGCCGCGACCCGCGCACGCCGATCGCATAGCTGCCGTCCGCACCGACTTTGCCGACCAGCGCGCCATCGAAAGCCTGCATCAGCAGCGTGCAGAAGCGCCCTTGCCCGCCGACCAGTTCCGGGTGCGACGTCATCGCGCGATAGATGCGCGCGAGCGCGGCCGTGCGCGGCGGCGTCGCGGCAGCTTCGGCTTCCTGCCGATCCTGTGCCGCCGCGAGCTTCGCGAACAGACGCGCGAGCCGGTCGAGCGGAAACGCCGGGGTCGGCAGATTGCAGCCGTCGATCGCCCATTGCACGCCGTCGTCCGGCAGATCGCACACGCTCGCGACCGTCTGCTTCACGCGCACCTGCAACGGGTGCCCGGGCAGTTCATAGCCGGCCAGCGCCGCGCCGATCGAACGCGCGCCGGCCAGCATGCCCGCATGCTTGCCCGAACAGTTGCTGCACACGCCGGTGGGCGTGAAGCCGCGCCGGATCCAGTCGACGTACACCGCATCCGACAACGGCGGATGACCGCCGCAGCGCAGGTCGGCCTCGCTCGCCTGCGCTTTCGCGAGCATCGCGCGCGTGCGTTCGATATGACGCGGCTCGCTGCTGTGCGATGCGCACATCAGCGCGAGATCGGCTTCGTCGAAACCACAACGTTCGAGCGCGCCGGTTTCGAGCACCGCGAGCGCCTGGGCCGGCTTCGCCGCGGAACGCGCGAGCGTCACGCGCGCGGCGTCGCCGAACGAATACAGTAGACGGCCGTCCGCATCGACGACCGCGACATGCGCCAGATGCGTGTTCTCGACGGACTCGCCGCGATAGATCGTCGCCGCGACCGGCGCGGCAGCATGCAGTTCGGATTGGCTCATCGGTATCGTCTCCGCGTCGTTTATTTGATCGGGCGATGGCGCCCAAGGCCCGGCATTCGATCAGGCGCTCGCCGCGAGCGCTTCTTCTCGCTCCAGCGTGCGCGTGTGCCGCAGTTCGGGAAAGAATCGCATCCACAACAGCGCGATCGCGATCGTCGCGCAGCCGCCGACCAGCACCGCCGGCTGCGCGCCCCACCATCCGGCAGTCAGGCCCGATTCGAACTCGCCCAATTGATTCGACGTCCCGATGAACAGCGAATTGACCGCGCTGACGCGGCCGAGCATCTCATCGGGCGTGCGCAGTTGCACGAGCGACAGCCGCACCACCACGCTGATGGTGTCGGACGCGCCGAGCACCATCAGTGCGAGCAGCGACACGAGGAACTGATGCGACAGCCCGAACACGATCGTCGCGATGCCGAACGCGATCACGCCGCCGAACATCGCAGCGCCGGGCCGGTTGCGCAATGGAAAATGCGCGAGCCAGATCGTGCCCGCGAGCGCGCCGATCGCCGTGCCCGAGCGCAACAGGCCGAGACCGATCGGGCCCGCGTGCAGCACGTCGCGCGCGAAGATCGGCAGCAACGCGGTCGCGCCGCCGAACAGCACCGCGAACAGATCGAGCGACAGCGCGCCGAGAATCACCGGCTCGCGGCGAATGAACGCGATCCCCGAAAAGATCGATTCGAGCGTGACGGGCGCGCGGCTCGCCGGCTTCACTTGCAGCGGAATGCTCCACACCGACGCGGCGGCGGCCGCGAACGACAGCGTGCACGCGAGATACGCGGCACCGGGACCGATGCCGTACAGCAGGCCACCGAGCGCGGGCCCGGCGATCTGCGCGGTCTGATTGGCGGACGTGGACCATGCGGTCGCTTTCGGCAGATAGCCGCGCGGCACGACGGCCGGCAGCAGCGACGACACGGCCGGCGATTCGAACGCGCGCGATGCGCCCACGCAGGCAGCCAGCACGTAGATCACCGGCGCGCTGATCCAGCCGCTGAAGGTACCGATCGCGAACAGCAATGCAGCGACGCTTTCGAGGCTCTGACAGACGGCGGCGATGCGGCGGCGATCGTAACGATCGGCGACATGGCCGACGACGAGCGTCAGCAGAAACATCGGCAGAAACTGCGCGAGACCGACGAGGCCAAGTGCGAACGCGCTATGCGTGAGCGCGTAGACATGCCAGCCCATCGCGACGGCGAGCATCTGGAACGACAGCGACGACAGGATGCGGGTGCACCAGAAACGCTGGAACGGCGGGTGTTTTGGCAGACTGAAATGCGGGGAATCGGCGGGATCGGTGGAGGCTGGGGGCATCGGTCGTTGCTCGTGACGGGGTGCATCGCGGCGTGGATTGGGCGGGCGCTAGTTTAGAGCAAGATCTGGGGGCGTGCAGGAAGGCGGCTGGCGTGGGCGGCGTGATGGAAGGCCGTTTCTATACTCACGTCGTAAGACTTAGCGCAATGATCTGGCGGCATGATCGGAGATCGGTTGGTTCTCGGCCCGTTCGACTGCATATATCGATGCCTCATGCATCGATGCGAGAAGCCGACCCGGTTGCGGCTATGATTGTGTGCGTTGGGCAGCCGCCCGTCAGGTGCGATTCACGCCTACGCCACCGGCCAGCGACACCGCCTAACACTCGAACTCCCGGAGGGCATCGAATGGTATTGGCGTGGCTCGTCCTACTTCCATTCATGGCCGCGGCGCTCATCGCGCTCACGAGGCAGCGCGCCGCCGCGCTCAGCACCTGGATCGCGTTCGCGACGGCGCTGTTCGGCTGCGCGCTGCTGCTGAGCGAACGCGTGGGCATGGCCGACCACGACGTGCTGCAATGGCGCCATCAGTGGGTGCCCGACATCGGCCTCGCGCTGTCGCTGCGCCTCGATGGCCTGTCGTTCATGTTCGCGTTGCTCGTACTCGCGATCGGCCTGCTGATCTTCATCTACGCTCGCTACTACCTCGCCGGCAGCGATGCGTTGCCGCGTCTGTACCTGCAGCTTCTGCTTTTCATGGGCGCGATGCTCGGCATCGTGCTGTCGAACAATCTGCTGCTGCTCGTCATCTTCTGGGAACTGACGAGCCTCGTGTCGTTCCTGCTGATCGGCTTCTGGCCATCGCGGCCCGACGCGAGGCGCGGCGCGCGCATGGCGCTCACCATCACCGGCGCGGGCGGACTCGCGCTGCTTGCGGCGGTGCTGCTGCTCGGCCATGTATGCGGCAGTTATGAGCTGAACGACGTGCTCGCCCAGCTTGCCAAGGTCCAGCACGATCCGCTCTATCCGGCGATTCTGCTGCTCACGCTATTCGCGGCGTTCACGAAATCCGCGCAGTTTCCTTTCCACTTCTGGCTACCGCACGCGATGTCCGCGCCCACGCCCGTGTCGGCCTATCTGCATTCGGCGACGATGGTGAAGGCCGGCGTGTTCCTGCTCGCGCGTCTCTATCCGGTCTTCGAAGGCACCCACCTGTGGGCGTACACGGCGACGGTGGCCGGGCTCGTCACGCTCGTCGGCGGCGCGGGGATGGCGTTGATCCAGCGCGATCTGAAGGGCCTGCTCGCTTATTCGACCATCAGCCATCTCGGCCTGATCGTGCTGCTGTTCGGCCTCGACACGCAACTGTCCACCGTCGCCGCGCTGTTCCACACGGTCAACCACGCGGTGTTCAAGGCGTCGCTCTTCATGGCGGCGGGCATCGTCGATCACGAAACCGGCACGCGCGATCTGGGCCGTCTGCGCGGCCTGCGCAGGTACATGCCGCATACGGCCTTGCTCGCGAGCGTGGCGTCGCTGTCGATGGCCGGCGTGCCGCTGCTCAACGGCTTTCTGTCGAAGGAAATGTTCTTCGGCGAAACGCTCGCGCAAAACATGTTCGGGCCGCTGAACCTCGCCGTGCCGGTCATCGCGATCGCCGCGGCGGCGCTGTCCGTGGCGTACTCGCTGCGTTTCGTCTGGGGCGTGTTCTTCGACGGCGAGACGCCGCGCGACTTGCCGCACTATCCGCCGCACGAGGCGCCGCGCTTCATGAGGCTGCCGGTCGAGATTCTGGTGGCGCTGTGCCTGCTGATCGGCCTGTTCCCGCAGCAAAGCATCGGCAGGCTGCTCGAGTCGGCCGCGTGGATCACGCTCGGCGGCAAGCTGCCCGACTACAGCCTGAGCCTGTGGCACGGCGTCAACACGCCGCTGGTGATGAGCGTGGTGTCGTTCGCGGCGGGCGCGACGCTCTTTTTCCTGCGCCGCAATACGTTCCGCCACCGTCGCACGGCGCTCACCGAGTTGAACGCGAGCGAGATCTTCGACCGCTTCGTGCAGCGTCTCGAACAGAGCGCCGGCGTGATCGTGCGCGTGTTCGAGACGCGCTCGCTGCCGGCCTACCTCGCATGGCTGATCGCGGCGATGCTGATCGTGCCGGGCGTGCCGCTCGTCGCGCTCGACACATGGAGCGGCAGCCACCCGCGCCTGCCGCCCGATCCGTTCACGCTTGGCGGGCTCGTGCTGATGGCGTTGCTCGCCATCGGCGTGGTGCTGGTGCGTGCGCGCACGCTTTACGCGCTCGTGATGCTGAGCACCTGCGGTCTGCTCGTGTCGCTCGCTTTCGTGCGCTTCTCCGCGCCGGATCTCGCGCTCACGCAGATCTCCGTCGAAGTGGTCACGATCCTGCTGCTCGTGTTGGCCGTCTATTTCCTGCCCGCGCTGCAACGCGCGGTCGAGCCGCTCCCCGTCCGGCTGCGCAACGGTGCGCTCGCGCTCGCGGGCGGCGCTGTGCTCGGCGCCGTGTCGTACCGGATCATGACGAGCGCGCCGCTGCCTGGCATCGCACGGTACTTCCTCGCCAACGCGCTGCCCGGCAGCGGCGGCCATAACGTCGTCAACGTGATCCTCGTGGATTTCCGCGGCTTCGACACGATGGTCGAAATCAGCGTGCTGGTGGTCGCAGGGCTCGCCGTCAAGGCGCTGCTGCGCGGGCTGCGTCTGAAGTCGCCCGAGGCGGGGCCGGACGGCCGGCCGTGGTCGTCGCAATCGCATCCGCTGATGCTGGCGATCCTCGCGCGGCTGATGCTGCCGCTCACCGTGCTCGTCGCGGTGTTCGTATTCCTGCGCGGCCACAACCTGCCCGGCGGCGGCTTCATCGCATCGCTGATCGTCTCGATCGCGCTGTTGCTGCAGTACGTCGCGAGCGGGGTGCTGTGGACCGAGTCGCGCATCCACCTCAACTACCGCGCGCTCGCGGGCCTCGGCATTCTGATCGCCGCGGCCACGGGGCTCGGCAGCCTCGCGTTCGGCCAGCCGTTCTTGACCAGCGCGTTCGGGCATCTGCACGTGCCGCTGATCGGCGAAATCGAACTGTCCACGGCAATGCTGTTCGATCTCGGCGTGATGGGCGCGGTAGTCGGCACGACGCTCACGATCGTCTCGCACCTAGGCGTGCGCGACAAGGACATGCAGTCCGTGGAGAAAAGCTGATGGAAGCCGCCTTTGCCGTCGCGATCGGCGTGCTTTGCGCGTGCGGCATCTACCTGCTGCTGTGCGCGCGCGTGTTGCCGGTGATTCTCGGCATCACGCTGTTCTCCTATGCGATCAACCTGTTCCTGCTCGGCATGGGCCGGCTCGCGATCGGCAAACCCGCGGTGATCACGGCGGGGGCGCAATACGTCGATCCGGTGCCGCAGGCGCTCGTGCTGACGGCCATCGTGATCGGCTTCGCGATGACGGCCTTCACCGTGGTGCTCGCGCTGCGCTCGTTCGCGAGCACGGGCAACGATCACGTCAATGGCGAGGAGACGCGCGGCGAATGAACCACGTCCTCCTGCTCCCGATCCTGATTCCGCTCTTTTGCGCGGGCGTGATCGTCGCGCTGCCGCTGCGCGCGAAGCGCCTGCAGCGTGCGCTGAACGCGCTCGCCATCATCGCGCTGCTGCCTGTCGCGTGCCTGCTGATGGCTCGGGCCGCGCAAGGCGAGATCGTCAGCTACGCGCTCGGCGCATGGCCCGCGCCGTTCGGCATCGTGCTTGAACTCGACCGGCTCGGCGCGCTGATGCTGGTGCTCACCGCCGTGCTCGCGGTCTGCTGCCTGCTCGGCACGTCGAGCGAGGACGCGAGGCGCGGCCGCTATTTCCGCGCGCTGTTCCAGTTCGAGCTGATGGGCCTGAACGGCGCCTTCCTCGCGGGCGATCTCTTCAATCTGTTCGTGTTTTTCGAGCTGCTGCTGATCGCGTCGTACGCGCTGCTGCTGCATGGTGGCGGCGCGCGACGGGTGCGCAACGGACTGCACTATCTGTTGCTGAACCTCGTCGGTTCGTCGTTCTTCCTTGTTGGGATCGGCGTGCTCTACGGCGTCACGGGCACGCTGAACATGGTCGACATGGGCGAACGTCTGGCTCGGCTCGGCCCCGAGACGCTGCCGCTCGCGCAATTCGCGGGTGCGACGCTGATGCTGGTGTTCGGCCTCAAGGCCGCCGTGTTTCCGATGTCGTTCTGGTTGCCGCAGGCCTACCGCAGCGCCATCGGCCCGGTGGCCGCGCTGTTCGCGATCATGACCAAGGTCGGCATCTACGCGATGCTGCGCTGCGATGCACTCGTGTTCGGCGCGGCGGGCGGCTTGCTCCATGCGTTCATGCATCAGTGGGCATGGTGGCTCGCGATCGCGACGATCGTGTTCGGCGCGCTGGGTGCGCTGGCGGTGTCGAGTCTGAAGACCACGACGGGCTATCTCGTGCTGGTTTCGGTGGGGCTGCTGATCGCGGCGATCGCGCAACAGACGCCGCTTGCATGGAGCGCGCTGCTCTACTACCTGATCAGCACGACGCTCTGCACAGGCGCGCTGTTCCTGCTCGCCGACACGCTCGAACCCGAACAAGCATCGACAGCACACGCGATCCATCCAGCCGTTTCCGCCGATGCCGATGCCGATGCGGTCGAGCCCGGCTCGCTCGAAGCGCTCGACGACGCGGCCGCGGCGGTCTTCTCGCCCGACCCCGACGGCGAGGCGGTGGCGACGCGGGCGCGCATGCAGCCGCTGCAGGTCGAGACGGCCGGCGCGCTCGCCGTGCTCGCCGCGGAACCGGCTCGCGCCGACGCCGAAGCTCCGGTCGACGCCACCTCGCGCACGCGTGCACCGTGGCCGTCGAACCTTGCCGCGCTGCTCTATCTGATCGCCGCGGTGGGTGCCGCGGGCTTGCCGCCGCTGTCGGGTTTCCTCGGCAAGGCGATGGTGCTGGCCGCCACGCCGAGCGGCGCGGCCGTCGTGCTTTGGCCGGCCGTACTGTTGTCGGGCCTGCTGTCGATCGTCGCGCTGAGCCGCACGGGCACGCGCCTGTTATGGGCCGCGCCGGCCGCGCGCGCCGCCGAAGGCAAAGAGGAGCACACGCCGCGCGGCAGCAACGCGAAGCTCGCCGCCTGCGCGGTCCTGCTCGGCTGCGTCGTGGCGATCACGCTCGGCGCGGGCGCGGTACGGCACTATCTCGCCGATACCGCTGCGCAGCTATTCGATCGCGCCGCGTATGTGCACGCGATCCTGCCCGGGCCGCGATCTTCGCCACCAGCGGCCGCCGCACCCTCGGCCGACATTCAGGGGAACCGATGATGCTGAAAAGGCTCTTCCCCCACCCATGGCTCACCGCGTTGCTGATCATCTGCTGGGTGCTGCTGATGAACGACATCTCGCCGGGCAATCTACTGCTCGGCGCCGTGCTCGGCTGCGTGATCTCTTTTCGCGTCGCCGAAGGCTTGTGGCTGCGGCCGATGCGTTTCGGCCGGCCGTGGCGGCTCGTGCGTCTTGCCTGGCATGTGTTGGTCGACATCATCGTGGCCAACGTCGAGGTCGCGCTGCTCGTGCTCGGCCCGACCAGGCGGCTGCGCCCGGCGTTCATCGAAGTGCCGCTCGACAGCACTCACGAGATCGCGCTCACGGTGCTCATCAGCGTGGTCTCGCTGAGCCCCGGCACGCTGTGCGCCGAACTCAGCGACGACCGCACGCGCCTCACCGTGCACGTGCTCGACCTCGACGACGAAGCGGCGCTCATCGCGCTGATCAAGTCCCGTTATGAAGCCCCGTTGATGGAGATCTTCGCATGCTAGCCATCGTGATTCCGATCTCGCTCGCGATCCTCGGCATCGCGTTCCTGCTCACGCTGTGGCGCCTCGTGCGCGGTCCGTCGCTGCCCGATCGCATCGTCGCACTCGACACGCTGAACATCAATGCGATCGCGATGATCGTCGTGTACGGCATCAGCCTGCGCTCGACGGTTCTCTTCGAGGTGGCGCTGCTGATTGCCGTAATGGGTTTCGTGGGCACGGTCGCGCTCACCAAGTACCTGCAGCGCGGCGACATCATCGAACTCAACTAGCGTGAGGTATGCCGATGGAAACTTTTGTCGAAGCGATCGTCTGTTTGCTGTTGCTCGCCGGCAGTCTGTTTACGCTGATCGGGGCGGTCGGGCTCGCGCGCCTGCCAGACTTCTTCATGCGGCTGCACGGTCCGACCAAGTCGACCACGCTCGGTGTCGGCGGCATCGTGCTCGCGTCGGTGGTGTATTTCAGCGCGCGTAACAACTTCGCGAGCCTGCATGAGTTACTGATTCCTGCGTTCCTGTTTCTTACCGCGCCGATCAGTGCACATATGCTGGCCAAGGCGGGGACCCAGCAGGGGGTGCCGCTGTGGCGGGCGACGCGGGGGCGGCCGCCTGCCACGGGGGCGAGTGCGAAACGGGGGGATACGGGGGATACGGGGGAGTCGCGGGAGAGCGATGACGGGTGAGGCGTGCCGGGCGTCGGGCTTCGCTTGACGTTGATGCGCAAGCTCCGTGTCGCGCAAACTCCTTTCTGAACTCCACCGACGACCACGACGTAATCGAAGGACCTTGCCTCGCCGAACGTCGTCCGCGGCGGAACCTGAATTCCGCAGTGACGGGTACATCGTGTTCCTGGCTCAATGCGATGGACGCAAGCTCGTGCAAGTCCGCATCGAGTGAAACCGCAGCTTTTCGTACGAGCCCAGACCGACTCGCGTCAGCGCGGCACGCGCGGTATCGTACCGTTCGGCCTTCTTCAGACCAGCGACCTCGAGTCCGTACGCGATGTTGCCGAGTACCGTGCGATTCGGCAGAAGCGCGAACGACAGGAGAACGACCTGGCCGGACGTGGGTTCAATCAGGCGATTGAGGAGTCGAACCGGCGTCGACTTACCGGAACCCGACAGGCCCATCACCGCGAAAATCTCGCCCGCCTTGACGGTGAGACTGACGTCATTGACTGCAACCATGTTGCCGGTCTTTTCGAAAATCTCGTTCCGACCGAGACCTTGCTTCACGAGTTCAGCGGCGCGCTCTGGCTTCGGTCCGAAGATCTTCGACAGATTCTGGACCGAAAGAATATCGGTCCCGGAGACTGCGACTGATTTCGCTGCGGCGGAAAGGTCTTCCGCGTTGATTGCACCGGGATGGACTACGTCTGCTGGTGCGAACGTCAGGTTTGGGGCCATTCTGTCATCTCAACTGGCAGGCTCAAAAAATCGAAGCGCGTGACGTATTGACCTTTTCATGGTGTCACCTGCGTGTCTCGCTCCTTTTAGCCGCCTCCGAGCCAGTTTCATCGCAGAAGTGCGAATGCAAGAGCCGAAAGCAAACATTGCGGCGCCGTGCAATTGAACGAAACGCTATATTTTGCGGAGGACGCAGAATAACCATGCGTAGATCGCGTTCAACGGTGCCTAATGCATGCGTTGCAGAGTAGCGCGCCAAATTGCACTACCCAGGTACATTTTCTGGGTACTTTTCCATACATTTGGTAATAGGGGACTTTTGTGTAGTTCTTGCAGAAAAGCGCGACTGCAAATGGAATTCGTTTGAAGCCAAAGGGCTCGGGTTTGTGGCTGACCATTGCTGGCAGGAGGAAACCTCCGACGCTTACAAAGCGCGGGACGTCGTATAGGGGACTGTCCTAGGTCTATCGGAATCCTGCGTAACTTGCCTATCAAATCGATGGAACAAAACGCGAGAAGAAAGGTGCGATGAGCAGATCGTCCCCCGAAAGGGAGGGATTCCAGATCCCCCCAATGGAGCTACGATGGTCAAGACCGGGAGGTGTCATGGACAATCTGTTTTTTCGCCGCGTTTTGCTGGTCGAAGACGAGGGGCTAACGCGCTCGGCGATGAAAAGCCTGATCCTCAGCTCGGAGCCGACGCTCGATATCGATGAAGCCGGCAGCTATGACGAGGCCGTCGAACGGTTGCAGCGCGACGCTTATGACCTGATCTTTCTCGACTATCAGCTAGGGCGCGAGCACACCGGGCTCGAGTTGTTGCATTGGGTGCAGCAGCAGGAACTGTCGTTACACGTCGTGATGCTCTCCGCGCGCGATGATCGCGAAACAGTGCTCGACTGCATCAAGAATGGCGCGGGTGGCTTCATTTCCAAAGCCAGCGAAGAAGGCGGCGCGGTATTTCGCGAAGCCTTACAAACAATTCTGAACGGACGCGTGTACCTGCCCAATAGCGTGCTCGGCAAAGGCGGACACACCCCACAAGCGCCGGCGCCCAGCAAAGGCATTCCGATCGACTCGCTGAATCTGCCGCCGCGACTCGCGCAGACCTTGCGCTACGTGCTGCATGGACTATCGAACAAGGCGATCGCGCGAAAAATGTGCATTACGGAGAACACGGCGAAAGAGTACATCAGCGATTTGTTGAGCCGTTTCAATGTATCGCGGCGCACGTTCCTGATCGTCGAGATGGCGCGCCGTGGCATCGAGATTCCCACCGCCGCGCAAGCATCGGCAACCTGAGGCGCTGGTTATACGCAAACGCCATGCGCAAGTACTAGACGACACTGCGTTGACGTCTCGCCAGTTCGACCATGCGCGCCGCCAGCGTTTCGGCGGAAAGCGGCTTGCTGAGTATGCAACGCTCCGGCAAAACGCCCTGCGCATTGATGCCGGCCTCGCCGGTGATGACGAGACATGGCACCGGCCGCGGCAATTGCACTGCAATCATATGGACCACGTCGTGCGCCGTGTGGCGCTCCGGCAGCCGATAGTCGGTAATCACGAGATCGGGCAAGCGTTCGATCGTATGCACCAAAGTCTCCAGCTCGGCGAGTGAATTCGCGGAATCGAACAACACGCCCCACTGCCCGAACAACGCCTCCGTCGACGCGCGCACCAGCCTGTCGTCTTCGACCAGCAGGATATACAGGCCGCGCAACGAAGCCCGCGAAGGCGCGACGTCCGTCATCGGCACAGCCACTTCGGTGCCGGCTTGCGCAACCGGCAAACGAATCGAAAAGCGCGAGCCTTTGCCCTCGATCGACTTGAACTCCATCCGGTGACCTTCCATCAGCGACACCGCGGCATTGACGATCGATAGCCCGAGACCCAAGCCTTTTTCCCGATCGCGTTCGGGATTGCTGATCTGCACGAAGGGTTGGAAAATCGCGTCCCAATGCTTCGACGCGATACCGATGCCGTTGTCGACGACATCGACGCGCACGTAGTTGCGCATGCGCACGATCGCGACGATGACGGCGCAACGTCCGGCCTTCGCGCGATCGGCGTATTTGATGCCATTTGAAACGAGGTTGCTCAGCACGCGCGGAATCCAGTCGGCGTCGGTCCTGACCATCGCGCAGTTGCGGCCGCCGCGCGAGTAGCGCAGCTTCACGCCGAGACTCGCCGCGAACGGCGCCAGCTGCTCGACGACATCCTGCGCGACGCGGTCCAGATCGACACCCGAATAGCTCGGTTTGACGTGGCCCGACTCGAGCTTCGACAGATCGAGCACGGCATTGAAGAGCCGCGCGCTCAGCGCCGACGCCTTGCGTGCATCGCCGATCAGTGCGGTTGAAGTCTCGATGTCGTGCTTCGCGAGCGCCTCGTCGGCAGCCGCGAGGAACATGTTCAGCGCGTGCATCGGCTGCCGCAGATCATGCGCCGCCGCGGCGAGAAAGCGCGATTTGGCGCGGCTCGCCTGCTCGGCGGCTTCTTTCTGCTGCTCGCGCAACGCCATCAGCGCATCCGAGCGCGTTTGCTGCTCGCGCCGCGCCTGCTCCAGATCCTGATGCTTGCGCGCGAGTTCCACATTGGCATCCTGCAACGCGCCATTGCTGTGCGCGAGCGCCTGCACGGCGAGATAGCGATCGCGCACATGCCGCTCCGCATTCACGTTCACGCTATGTCCGATCACCACGACGTTGGCGATGTAGAACATGCCCGCCCAGAAGAGGTCCGGATCGATTCCTTGCGACACAAGCTGGGCCAGCAGGATCGCGCCGGTTGCGCCGAGCGTCAGCAGTAACGTCGCCTTCGCGCGCAAACGCAGAAAACCGAATTGATAGAACAGGATCAGGTAGAAGCCGACGAAGAAATGGGTGTAGTTGAAGGGCCGTGGTGCGAGGAAAGTCTGCACGGTCAGGCAGACGAACATGACCGCCATCCCGGACAGCATGACCCGATGCGCAGTCTCATCGCGCACGAACGTCGGCCGGAACGACAGCACGATTGCGGCCGTTGCGGCGAGCGTTCCCGCGACGCGGAAAAAGAAGATCTCGGCGAAGTACGGCCGGAATGCCTCGCTATGACGCGCAAGACTGATCTCCCACCAGCCGAAGCACATCCACACCAACGTACCGAGAATGATCGCCGCGCGGCGGAAATCGGCGAAACCGCGTCCATATTCGATGGTGAACTGGCGCTCGACCTCGGGGTCGGCGAAACGCGCGGGCCAGCACAATGTTTCGACGAGCCGCGCGATGAATGTCGCGAGCGCGGGCTGCTGTTGCAGGCGTTTCAAGGCAGACGCCTGCGGCAAGCTGAACAGGTTCATCGTCGTTGGTCGCGATCGGCGCTGGCCGGGCGCGTTGATGAAGGTAGCTCAATCATTCTAGGTCGCGCCTTCCCCCCGAACAATCGGCGCATCGGCGACCGCCGGGCGGCGTACGTTTTCGACGCTCGAGTCCGCGGCTTATTCACTGATCATGTAAATCGCCGACACGAGCACTAGCCGGGAATGCGCGGAAATGCCGACGCATCCATCGCCCGCGATCACGGCTTTCCTCATATGGAAGCGGCTGTCGGGCACGGCCAAGGCCGAGCACTCATTGGGCGCGCAAGCGATCTCTGCGTGACCTACCTGCAATTGAAACGGCTCCGCTTGGGGGGAGACGGTCCCCCCCGGAGTGTGGGTTTTGCTCGAAGACGGTTCGGTCGATAGTGAAGCTCATCGAGAGACGGCCGCTCCTCGACCGAACGTACCGTTTGACACACCCTCAACAGCACGAATGGACGACCCCTACAGCGCGGCCAGCAAGGAGGTACTTAACATGAAAAACCCACTTATCAAACGCGCGGTGTTCGCATTCGCAGCACTCATGACCCTCGAAGCTGCGTGCAGCATGGTTTTGGCTGCTACGGCCGTAGAGGGTGTCGTCATCGCGGGTGCGGATGCATCGGTGACGGCGAGCATGGACTCCCATGGCGCCCAGCCAGCGGACGTCAACGGAGGCCGGCTTACACTGACGCTGCAAACACCGTCAGGGGGAACGTCGCGGCTCACTTACGTCAATGAAGACGGTTGGCGGCTTGAAGAGCGCGCCGTGCCATTGAAACAGGACGAAGCGCGAATCACTCCCGCGTCGACTGAGCGACAGCAGGAGGCAGCAAGATCGGATCGGCCCATGACCGTTTTCATCGACGGTCCGTCGGGCTTCACTTATGTTTGGGTAGCGGATCAGGGATGGAAGTTTGTCGGGCGATTGTCCGACCGGAATCGATGATCGATACGCAGGCATCAACACGCAAGCGCGATGGGCGTTTTGCTTGATCGTTACGCGCTGGAGGTCGTGCTGCAGGAAGAAATCACTGGCTGGCTAAGCTGTGACCAACCCTAAGGCTTTTGGAGTGTCTGGCTTGGACTGGTGGGCTGCCAGAAAAAGGCAGTTTGGCGGAGAGAGGGGGATTCGAACCCCCGATAGGCTATTAACCTATACACGCTTTCCAGGCGTGCGACTTAAACCGCTCATCCATCTCTCCGGCGGGGAGCCGAATTATAGCAAACTTCGCGCCGTGCGCCACACCCCCGCCAACGCCGCGAGAAAACCGCCTACGGATGCCGGATATAGTCGACCAGCGCGATCGTATAAGCGTCCGCTTTGCGATCGATCAAACTCACCCCGATCGCCACGAGAAACCCCGCCGGCACGCCGAACACGCCCGAGCTGATCGGCTCGATGCCGAACCAGCGCGCGCCCGTGAAGCCCGTCATCTGCGTGAAGAACGGATACGTCGACACGATGTAGTAGATGCACACGACGAGCCCCGCGACCATCCCCGCCACCGCGCCGAGGCGCGTGGTGCGTTTCCAGAACACGCCGAGCACCAGCGCCGGAAACAGACTCGACGCCGCCAGCGAAAACGCCGCGCCGACCAGAAACAGAATATTCCCCGTATTCAGCGACGCCACATATGACGCGAACAGCGCGACACCAAGCAGCAGAATCTTCGAGATCGTCACGCGCCGCTGGCTCGACGCATTCGGATCGACCATGTGGTAATAGACGTCGTGCGACAACGCATTCGCGATCGTCAGCAGCAGACCATCCGCGGTCGATAGCGCCGCCGCCAGCGCCCCCGCCGCGATCAAGCCCGACATCACATACGGCAGCCCCGCGATCTCGGGCGCCGCGAGCACGACCATATCGGGCTGCATCTGGATCTCGCTCCAGCGCACGATGCCGTCGCCGTTCGTGTCGGCAAGGCTGATCAGGCTCGGTTCGACCTTGCGCCATTGCATCAGCCACTGCGGCAGATCGGCAAAATGATGGCCGACCAGATTCGACAGGATCTCGTACTTGATCAGCACCGCGAGCACCGGCACGGTCAGATAGAACAGCGCGACGAAAAAGAGCGTCCACCCCACCGAGCGGCGCGCCGACGCGACCGACGTCGTCGTGTTATAGCGCGTCAGGATATGCGGCAGGCTCGCCGTGCCAAGCGACAGACACAGCAGCAGCGACAAAAAATTACGCGCATGGGTGCTCCGGTCTTCATCGGCGACAGCAGGAAACGGTTCGTGCATCGGCACCGGGGCGGTCGCCCGCATCAGCATGTCGTCGCGCTTCTGGCTCCAGACGATCTGCGCAGCGGCGGCATCGCGCGGAAACTGTTCGAGCGCACGCTCACGTTCCTTGATCTCGCGCAACGGACCGTTATGGCGGCGCAGATCGCCGACCTCCTGCGTGAGCCGCTGCTTCTCGTCGATGAACGATTGCGGCAGCGTATCGAGCCGCATCTGCATCAGCGCGGCACGGCGTCGATAGTCGTCGCGCACGCGCTCCTCGAGCGGCGCGTCGCGCACCTGTTTCTCGAGCCCTTCCATGCGCTCCATCAGGCGCCCATAGCTGAATTGCGGCACCCAGCCGAGGCCGTCCTTGTGGGCGATCATCGACACCGGGATCAGCATCGCGAGGATCAGGATGATGTACTGCGCGACCTGGGTCCACGTCACAGCGCGCATGCCGCCCAGAAACGAGCACACCAGAATGCCCGCGAGCCCGCAGAAAATGCCGACCGCGAAATCGACGCCGATAAAGCGCGTCGCGATCAGCCCGACACCCTGGATCTGGGCGACCAGATAAACGAACGAGCACAGGATCGCGGCGAGCGCCGCGAGGCCGCGCACCGCGTTGCTCGAATAGCGCGTGCCGAGAAAGTCGGGAATCGTGTAGCGCGCCAGCTTGCGCACATACGGCGCGAGCAGGAACGCAACGAGACAATAGCCGCCGGTCCAGCCCATCAGGTACGCGAGGCCATCGTAGCCGGTCGCGTAGATCGAGCCCGCGAGACCGATGAACGACGCGGCCGACAGCCAGTCGGCCGCGGTCGCCATGCCATTGAACGCCGACGGCACGCGCCGCCCGGCCACGTAGTATTCGACCAGATCGGACGTGCGCGACAGCACGCCGATCACCGCATACACCGCGATCGGCACGAACAGGAACACATAGCCGATCCACACGCCGGGACCGGTGCTGCGCTCGATGCGCCACATCACATAGACGAACAGCAGAAAGCCGAGCGTATAGAGCGCGTACGAGCGGATCAGCCGATGCGTGAGCTTCATCGGTTCAGCGTCCGCGCGCGGCCGGCGCATCCGTGCCGACGTTGACTTCATCGTTCGCGCCGCGGGTGGAATCCGCAGCGGGAGCGCTTGCGGCATCGCGCTGCGAATCCGCTTCGAACGCGCGCTGCAACTGACGATCGGCGCGCTGCATCAGCACGATATAGACGACGATCAACGCGAGGTAGATCAGGATCGCGCCCTGCGCGCCAAAGTAGAACGGCAGGCTGAAGCCGCCAACGCGCACCTGCGCGAGCGCGGGCGCCAGCAACGGCACGACGAAGGAGACGAAGAAACCGAGCGTCATCAGCACCGCGATCAGCGCGAGGTTGAAGCGCCAGTACTTGCGATGCGCGAGCGCCATCGCCGCCGAGACCGGAGGCGGTTCGGGCGGGGGGTTCAACGTGGCATGGGAGGATAGGTGCGGCGCGGCCATGCGCCTATGTATCAAAAAGGCAACGGCGAGGCAATTGGGATTGTCCGCCCAATGACATGATGCAGGCCGTCCGCTCGAACGACGGGTCTGCTCGATACACCGGCAGGTGTGTCGATCGACACACCGCCGCCGTCCAGCGGACCCGCTTACAACGCTTTAAATCGACTCGCCGAGCTGGTCGAGAATCGCCGGGTTTTCCAGCGTCGACACGTCTTGCGTAATCTCCTCGCCCTTCGCGAGCGAGCGCAACAGACGACGCATGATCTTGCCCGACCGCGTCTTCGGCAGGTTCTCGCCGAAGCGGATGTCCTTCGGTTTCGCGATCGGACCGATCTCCTTGCCGACCCAGTTGCGTAGTTCGTTCGCGAGCTTGACGGCCTCTTCGCCATGCGGACGCGCACGCTTGAGCACGACGAACGCGCATACCGCCTCACCGGTCGTCGCATCGGGGCGGCCCACCACGGCAGCTTCCGCGACGAGCGGATTGGCGACCAGCGCCGACTCGATCTCCATCGTGCCGAGGCGATGGCCCGACACATTCAGCACGTCGTCGATGCGGCCCATGATCGTGAAGTAGCCGGTTTCCTTGTCGCGCACCGCGCCGTCGCCGGCGAGGTAGAGCTTGCCGCCGAGTTCCTCGGGGAAGTAGCTCTTCTTGTAGCGGTCCGGATCGCCCCACACGTTGCGCAGCATCGCCGGCCACGGACGCTTGACCACCAGAATGCCGCCCTGCCCGTTCGGCACGTCCTGGCCCGTTTCGTCGACGACCGCGGCCATGATGCCCGGCAGGGGCAGCGTGCACGAACCCGGCACGAGCGGCGTCGCGCCGGGCATCGGCGCGATCATGTGGCCGCCGGTTTCGGTCTGCCACCACGTATCGACGACCGGACAACGGCCGCCGCCGACGTTCTCGTAGTACCACACCCACGCTTCCGGATTGATCGGCTCGCCGACCGTGCCGATGATGCGCAACGTCGACAGGTCGTAGCTCTTCGGATGCACTTTCGCGTCGGCCTCGGAGGCCTTGATCAGCGAGCGGATCGCCGTCGGCGCCGTATAGAACAGCGTGACCTTGTGCTTCGCGATCATCTGCCAGAAGCGTCCGGCGTTCGGATAGGTCGGTACGCCTTCGAACATGACCTGCGTGCCGCCGAGCGTCAGCGGTCCGTACGTGATGTAGCTATGGCCGGTGATCCAGCCGATGTCGGCGGTACACCAGAACACGTCGGAGGGGCGCCAGTCGAAGGTCCACTTCAGCGTTTGCGCGGCCCACAGCAGATAGCCGCCAGTGCTGTGCTGCACGCCCTTCGGCTTGCCGGTCGAGCCCGACGTATAGAGGATGAAGAGCGGATGCTCGGCGTCGACCCATTCGGGCGCGCACTGGTCCGACTCGCCCTGCGTGAGTTCGTGCATCCACAGGTCGCGCGCCGCGTCCCACGCGACCTTGCCGCCGGTGCGCTGGTACACGATCACGCTCTTGACCTTCTCGCAGCCACCGAGCGCGAGCGCTTCGTCGGCGATGCTCTTCAGCGGCAAGGCCTTGCCGCCGCGCATCTGTTCGTCGGACGTGATCAGCGCGACCGCGCCGACGTCGACGAGCCGCTCGTTGAGCGACTTCGACGAGAAGCCGCCGAACACGACCGAGTGCGTCGCACCGATACGCGCGCATGCCTGCATCGCGACGACGGCCTCGATCGACATCGGCATATAGATGACGACCGGATCGCCCTTCTTCACGCCGCGTTTTTTCAGCGCATTCGCGAAGCGCGATACGCGTTGCAGCAGATCCTGATAGGTGACGTTGGTGACGGTGCCGTCGTCGGCTTCGAACACGATCGCGACGCGCCCGCCGTTGCCGGCCTCGACGTGACGGTCGATGCTGTTATACGACGCGTTCAGCTGGCCGTCCTCGAACCACGTGTAGAACGGCGCCTTCGATTCGTCGAGCACCTTCGTAAATGGCTTGTGCCAACTGAGCGTCTCCTTCGCAAGACGCCCCCAAAAGCCTTCGTAGTCGCGCTCCGCTTCGGCGGCGAGCGCCCGGTACGCGTCCATGCCGGAGATCGTGGCACCCTTCGCCGTGTCAGCGGAGGGCGGGAAAACGCGGCGTTCCTGAAGAACCGATTCAATCGCAGACATCGACAACCCCTTGGTGAAGATGAAAAACCGAAAAACCTGTACCGGCGCGCATCGCGCGCGCGCCTTATCCTGTTCGAGCCGCCACGAGCGGCGCTGTCTCCCACCTCGCAATGCCGTCAAACGCGCGTGCGTGCGGCATCGCAACATCCGTGCTTGCGGGCGCCCTGCTCGATCCATCACCCGCGTCAGGCTCAACCATAAGCGCCGCAACTTACCGGCCACTTACGTGCATCGTGTTGATCTGCAAGCGAAAACCCTTAGATCGGGCGAGCCACCGACGTGCTTGCACGTTGATCAGACGAGATGCGCGCGGAAAAGATCGCCCGTTCTACGTTCATCCGCAGCACATCGCATGCCGCTGATGCGAACCAAATGCACCCTCCGGTCGCCCGCTTTCGCACCCTTACGCCCGGTCGCACGGCCTCTTACAATGCTAACTGAACTAGCCGCCCGGATTCCAGCTTGAATCGCTACGCCCTGCTTCTCATTACCTCGATGCTGCTGGTCGGCAGCAATGTCGGAATCGGTAAATCGATCGTCGCCTTCGTTCCCGTCCCGCTGTTCGCGCTGCTGCGTTTCGTGATCGCGATGGCCGTGCTATGGCCGCTGCTGCGCGTGACCAAACTGCGCCGCGTCAAACGCGACGAATGGATCAACCTGTTTTTGCAAGCACTATTCGGCACCTTCGGCTTCACGCTGCTGATGCTCAACGGCGTCGCGCGCACCAGCGCGGTCGCGGCCGGCGTGATCACGAGCACGATTCCGGCGGTCGTCGCACTGCTGTCGTGGCTGATCCTGAAGGAGCGGCCGGATGGCCGCGCGATCGCATCGATCGTGCTGGCGATCGTCGGCGTCGTCGTCATCAATGTCGCGCACGGCGAGGCGGGCGCGTATGCGACGGCCCGCACCGGCTCGCTCGCGGGCAACTTCATGGTGCTCGGCGCCGTGTGCTGCGAATCGCTGTACGTCATCCTGTCGCGCCGCCTCACGCAGACGCTCGCGCCGATCGACATCTGCGCGTACACGCATCTGTTCGGCCTGTTGCTGATGCTGCCTCTCGGCGCCGGCGCGCTCGCGCATTTCGACTATCGCGCGGTGCCGTCGAGCGTCTGGATGCTGGTGCTGTGGTACGGGCTGTCGGCCAGCATCTTCTCGTTCTGGCTGTGGATGAAAGGCATCCGCCACGTGCCAGGCAGTCTCGCCGGCGTGTTCAGCGCGGTGCTGCCGGTCGCCGCGGCGCTCTACGGCATCGTGTTCCTCGGCGAGCGGCCCACGCTCGCGCACGGCATCGCGCTTGCCTGCGTGGTCGCGGGTATCGCTCTCGCGAGCCTGAAGGCGCGCAGCGTGCCGCCGGTCGCATCGTAATTCCAGTATGGCCGGCGCGCTGCCCGCCGCGGAGCAGCAGATTCGACCGACGCTGTACAATACGGCGCCCGACGCGAGTCTCGCGATCCTTCGATGGCCGCGCCCCGCGCCGCCGTCGGCGCCTGGCCCGTGTTACATCACCCCCGCTTCATCTGACCGTTGCCTATGTCCGCTTCGCGACCCGCCTCTGCCCGTCCGCGCCGCCCTATGCGCGCGCTGCCCCACCTCGTTTTCATGAGCCGTTGGCTGCAGGTGCCGCTGTATCTCGGGCTGATCGTCGCGCAGGCAGTCTACGTCGTGCTGTTCCTGAAGGAAGTCTGGCATCTGGTGTCGGACGCGATGAAGCTCGACGAAACCAGCATCATGCTCGTCGTGCTGGGCCTGATCGACGTGGTGATGATCTCGAACCTGCTGATCATGGTGATCATCGGCGGGTATGAAACGTTCGTGTCGCGCCTGGGCCTCGACGGCCATCCGGACGAACCGGAATGGCTCGATCACGTGAACGCCGGCGTGCTGAAAGTAAAGCTGTCGATGGCGCTGATCAGCATCTCGTCGATCCATCTGCTGAAGACCTTCATCAGCCCCGACCAGAACACGACGCACACGATCATGTGGCAGGTGATCATCCACGTCACGTTCCTCGTTTCCGCGCTCGTGATGGCGCTCGTCGACCGCCTCACCACGCACACGCATCCCAAGCATTTCGAAGAGCCCGCGGCATTGCACGCCGTGGGCGGCATCAAGGTTTCCACTCCCCTGAAGGCGCAAGACTGACCGCACGCGCTGCGATCCGATAACAAGCGCCTCCCCACTGAGCTAGCCATGACCGTCATCAAACAGGAAGATCTGATCCAGAGCATCGCTGATTCGCTGCAGTACATCAGCTACTACCATCCGCTCGACTACATCGAAGCGCTCGGCCGCGCATACGAGCTCGAACAGAGCCCGGCAGCGAAAGACGCGATCGCGCAGATCCTGACCAACAGCCGCATGTGCGCCGAAGGCAAGCGCCCGATCTGCCAGGACACCGGCATCGTCACGGTGTTCGTGAAGGTCGGCATGGACGTGCGTTGGGACGGCGCGACGATGAGCGTCTCCGACATGATCAACGAAGGCGTGCGCCGCGGTTATCTGAACCCGGACAACGTGCTGCGCGCATCGATCGTGAGCCCGCCTGAAGGCGCGCGCAAGAACACGAAGGACAACACGCCGGCCGTGATCCACTACGAGATCGTGCCGGGCGACAAGGTCAACGTGCAGGTCGCGGCCAAGGGTGGCGGCTCGGAGAACAAGTCGAAGTTCGCGATGCTGAACCCGTCGGACTCGATCGTCGACTGGATTCTGAAGACCGTGCCGACGATGGGCGCCGGCTGGTGCCCGCCGGGCATGCTGGGCATCGGCATCGGCGGCACCGCTGAGAAAGCGATGGTGATGGCGAAGGAATCGCTGATGGACCCGATCGACATCCAGGACGTGATCGCACGCGGCCCGAAGGACTGGATCGAAGAGCTGCGCGTCGAACTGCACGAGAAGGTCAACGCACTCGGTATCGGCGCGCAGGGTCTCGGTGGCCTGTCCACTGTGCTCGACGTCAAGATCATGGCTGCGCCGACGCACGCCGCGTCCAAGCCGATCGCGATCATCCCGAACTGCGCGGCGACCCGCCACGCGCACTTTACGCTCGACGGTTCGGGCGTCGCCAGGCTCGAAGCGCCGTCGCTCGACGCATGGCCGAAGGTGCACTGGGAACCGAACACGGAAACCAGCAAGCGCGTCGATCTGAACACGCTGACGCCGGAAGAAGTGGCCGGCTGGAAGCCGGGCCAGACGCTGCTGCTGTCGGGCAAGATGTTGACGGGCCGCGACGCCGCGCACAAGCGCATTGCCGACATGCTCGCGAAGGGCGAGAAGCTGCCGGTCGATTTCACCAACCGCGTGATCTACTACGTCGGCCCGGTCGATCCGGTGCGCGACGAAGCGGTCGGCCCGGCAGGCCCCACCACCGCGACGCGGATGGACAAGTTCACCGAGACGATGCTCGCGCAAACGGGCCTGATTTCGATGATCGGCAAGGCCGAGCGCGGCCCGGTCGCGATCGAGGCGATCAAGAAGCACAAGGCCGCGTATCTGATGGCTGTCGGCGGCGCCGCGTATCTCGTGTCGAAGGCGATCCGCAGCGCGAAGGTGCTCGCGTTCGAAGACCTCGGCATGGAAGCGATCTACGAGTTCGACGTGCAAGACATGCCGGTCACGGTCGCCGTCGATTCGAACGGCACCTCCGTGCACCAGACCGGCCCGAAGGAATGGCAGGCCAAGATCGGCAAGATTCCGGTCGCCACGGCTTAATGAGTCGCGATTAACGCCACTCAGATCAGTCGAAAAGCCGGGGCTGCGGTCCCGGCTTTTTTTTGCCCGCATCATGCATGCGCAAGGCGCCGCACGTACGAGGCCGCGAACGGCGCCAAAAGTTGTGACGGATTCTTGGCTTTTTTGGGCATGGCGTTTATTGTTGTTGGAAATTCAAGGTCCCCGAAAAAGGAAATAACATGCAAGGCGACAAGAAGGTCATCGAATATCTGAACGCGCAGCTGAAGAACGAGCTGACCGCGATCAACCAGTACTTCCTGCATGCGCGGATGTACGGCCACTGGGGCCTCGACAAGCTCGGCAAGCACGAGTACGACGAGTCGATCGGCGAAATGAAGCATGCCGACATGCTGATCGAACGGATCTTCATGCTCGACGGTCTGCCGAATCTACAGGACCTGCACAAGCTGCTGATCGGTGAGGAAACCAAAGAGATCCTCGAATGCGATCTGAAGCTCGAACAGGTTTCGCAAAGCACCTGCAAGGAGGCGATTGCCTACTGCGAATCGGTGCGCGATTTCATCTCGCGTGAAATCTTCACGAAGATTCTCGACGACACCGAAGAGCACATCGACTGGCTCGAGACCCAGCTCGATCTGATCGACAAGGTCGGTATCCAGAACTACCAGCAAAGCGCGATGGGCTCGGTCGAGTCGTGAGCGAGGCACGTTGAAGCATCCCGCGCGGTAGCGGCCCGACACCTGCCCAGCAGGCATTCGCGCCGGACCGTACCGCGTGGGCGATATACTTGCGCGCCTGCTCGCGCTTCGCCGCTGGCTCCCCCTGTTTCTTCGGCCGCCACGTCACGATCGTTTTCTTCACTATGCCCGTCCCCGCGCCGTCCCCGACTGTCCGCAGTGTTGCCGCTGGCGCCGCGTCGCAGGCGCCGATCGGTATTTTCGATTCGGGGCTCGGCGGACTGTCGGTGCTGCGTGCGGTGCGCGCGCAACTGCCTGACGAGGCGCTGCTGTATGTCGCCGATTCGCTGTACGCGCCCTATGGCGAGCGCGACGACGACTTCATCACCGACCGCACGCTAGCGATCGGCGAATGGCTCGCCGCACGAGGCGCGAAGGCGCTCGTGGTCGCGTGCAATACGGCGACCGCGCAGTCGATCGCGCTGGTGCGCGAAAAGCTGCCGATTCCTCTCATCGGCGTCGAACCGGGCGTCAAGCCCGCGGCACTGCAATCGAAAAGCCGCGTCGCCGGCGTGCTGGCGACCCAGGCGACGTTGCGCAGCGCCCGCTTCCAGGGGCTGCTCGAACGCTACGCCGCCGATTGCCGCTTTCTGTGCCAACCCGGGCACGGGCTCGTCCAGGCGGTCGAGCGCTGCGACGTCGGCTCGGCCGAGCTACGCGCACTGCTGCGCAGCTACCTGCAACCGATGCTCGACGCCGGCGCCGATACGCTGGTGCTCGGCTGCACCCATTACCCGTTTCTCGACGCGGCGATCCGCGACATCGTCGGCGAGCGGCTCGCGCTGATCGACACGAGCGTGGCGATCGCGCGCCAGCTCGAACGCGTGCTCGAGCAGCACGGCCTGCGCGCCGCCCCGCCGGCCGCAAGCACGCCGCCACCAAGCTTCTACTCCACCGACGACGGCATCCATCAGCAGCAACTGGCCGCCACACTGCTTCGGATCGAGGCCGCGGTCGAGCAGGTATCGATACCGTCCCGCCGCACGGCCGCATCGGATTCCCGCGCCGCGTAGAGCTAGATCAGGGCGCCCGCTGCCGTTCCTCCGACGGAATCCATTCTAAGAGGCTGGTTTTGTTACAAAAAATCGCACGGGACGCTTGCCAAACGAACCAAACAAAATGATAATAATTCGCATTAACGTTAGCTATGACGCCTGCCATGATCGTCTGTGTCTGCAAATCCGTTTCCGACCGCACAATCCGCTCCTCCATTGCGGACGGCATCGACTCGTTCGACGAGTTGCAGTTTGAACTTGGCGTCGCCTCGTGCTGCGGCAAGTGCGAGGAATCCGTGCGCGACGTGATGCTGCAAAGCGGCGTGTGCGCGAGTCGTTGCGGCGTGGTCGAGCGTCATCAGCAGGTGCAGAGCGTCGCCGAGGTTGTGCAGGTCACGTTCTACGAGCGCAAGGCAGCCTAAGTTAGCTAGCGGGGCGCGGTGCAAGCCGTGTCGGTGTGTCCTAAAGCCCCCTATACTTCATGCACGTTTAATGTAACGCCTAATGCGACATTGAGAGTGCCGCATATCTGCAACACAACCGCAGTACAGTCCGCCGTACCGCGTTATCCCACTGCCGTCAGCAAGCCAGGATTCGTACCAGCCAGCTACCCCGCTCTCCCTTTCGAAAGGAGTCCGAGATGGAATTGCTGATTGGTTTCGTGACTACTTTGTTCATTTCGCTGCTGATTTTCCGAACATGACGATGTCCTGTCCGCCGCGCCGCCCGAACGGTACGCTGCCACACTGACCATGCAGGCTCCGCACCCCGTTACCGCAGGCGCCCCGCTGGCGTCGTCCACCCGACCGAATTCCCGCGCACTGGCGGCCACCGCCTTGGTCGCCGTGGTTCACGTCGCGCTGCTCGCCGTGATGATGACGCTGCGTCACGAGCCTGTGCAGGTCGCGCTCGAATCGCGCGTGATGACCGCCGAACTGCTGCCGCCCGCACCAGTCGCCGCGCCGGTCGCGCTGCAATCGATCGCACCGCCGCCGCCTCAGCCGACGCCGCCCGTCCATACGAAGCCCAAAGTCCAGCCGAAGCCAGCGCCCACGCCGAAGCCGACGCCGACCCCGTTGCCCGAGGCCGCTGCGCCGTCGCCGACGCCCGTCGCGGCGCCCGATCCGACACCGCCCGCGCCTGCCGCACCAGCGACGCCGCCCGCCGCGGCAGCGCCCGCGATCGGCAAACAGACGATGGACATCAGCGCGCCAAAGAACGTGTCGCATCTCGATTGCAACATCGCCCATCCGGACTACCCCGCGCTGTCGCGGCGCCGCGGCGAGGCCGGCACGGCGTACGTCCATTTCGTGGTCGGCCTGACCGGCAAGCTCGAAGGCATCGAGTTGAAGAAGAGCAGCGGCTTTAGCCGTCTCGACGACGCGGCCGTCGCCGCCGTGCGCGCGAGCGCCTGCAAACCGTATCTCGAGAATGGCGAGCCCGTCAGGGCCGCGTACACCCAGCCTTTCAACTTCAATCTCACCGACTGAAGCAACCTTTCAAAAACAAGGAATTGCGATGCAAAACTACGGATTGGCGCACGTGTGGGCGCAAGGGGATTTCGTGACGCGCGGTATCGCGCTCGCACTGTTGATCATGTCGGTGATGTCGTGGAGCGTGATCGTCGTCAAAGGCTGGAATGTGGTGCGTCTGAAGCGCCTGACGAAGAACGCCGAGCAGGCATTCTGGCATTCGGACGATCTCGCCGACGGCGTGAAGAAGCTCGGCGGCGGTGCCTCGACGCCGCATGACAACCCGTTCCTCGCACTCGCGCTGTCGGGCCAGGAAGCGGCCGACCATCATCACCAGACGCAGCCGCATCTGCATGACCGCATGGACGTGTCGGACTGGATCACGCGCTGCCTGAAAGACACGATGGACGAAAGCGTCGCGCGCATGCAGAGCGGTCTCGCGATTCTCGCGTCGATCGGCAGCACCGCGCCGTTCGTCGGCCTGTTCGGCACCGTGTGGGGCATCTATCACGCGCTGCTCGCGATCGGCGCGAGCGGCCAGTCATCGATCGACCAGGTCGCCGGCCCGGTCGGCGAAGCCCTGATCATGACCGCGTTCGGTCTGTTCGTCGCGATTCCGGCGGTGCTCGGCTACAACGCGCTGACGCGCGCCAATAAGGCGATCGTCGCGAAGCTGAGCCGTTTCGCGCACGGCCTGCATGCGTTCTTCGTAACGGGTGCCCGTCTGTCGTCGACCAAGCGCGGCGACGGCCTGCGTCTCGCGACCCGCGCCAACTGATCGACGAGGCATTCCGATGGCAATGAGCCCTTTCGCCGGAGACGATGACGACGGCCTGATGAACGAAATCAACATGACGCCGCTCGTCGACGTGATGCTGGTCCTGCTGATCGTCTTCATGGTGACGATTCCGGTGATCCGCCACGCGGTCAAGATCGATCTGCCGCATGCGAGCAGTCAGAAGGAAGACACGAAGCCCGCGCAGGTGACGGTGTCGATCGACGCGGACGGCAACGTGCTGTGGGACAACACTAAGGTCGACGACGCGGCGCTCGCCGCGAAGATCGCCGCGGCCTCGCAGGCGAGCCCGCAGCCGGAGCTGCATCTCGATGCGGACCGCAAGGTGCCGTACGAGAAGGTCGCTCAGGTGATGTCCGCCGCGCAGGCTGGAGGACTGACGAAGATCGGTTTCGTCACGCAGCCCAAAGCGAAGTAACGGGTAGCGTGACACGCGAAGCGGAACGCTCGTCCACGCGAAAACCATGTTGAAACACGGCCAGAAAGTAAAAGGCCTTCATCGTTGGATGAAGGCCTTTTTTGTGCGCGCTCGGCGCCTTCGGGCGGCGGGATCATTTGCCATCGGCCGAAGACTGATAGCTTTTATCACCGCATGCGAGGGCCGTGGTCGACACGGACAACGCGGTCAGCCCTATCAGGCCCGCTATGATAGCGGCCATGAGTTTTCGCATAGGAGACTCCTTAGCGAAAGGGATTTCACTATATTCCTGTGCGCGCGCGCATTCAAGCAAACGGCCATTGAAAGTAACCATAACAGGCCACGCTTAAATGCTAAAAGCGATTTGCGAAGCGCGATAGCGCCCGCAGCGTACCGTGCGACTCTTGAGTTTCCTCGAGCTTCTTATCAAGCCACCGTCGACGCAACCGGAGCCGCCGCCGCAACCGATGCCTGCGCCACCGTTTTGTTGCCGTGCGCCGGACACTCGCCCATGATGTGCTTACCTTCATCCGGATCGAGCATCTCGACCAGATAATCGACGAACGCGCGCACCGCCGGCACCATGCCCTGACGCGATACGAACACCGCGTAAAGTTGCGGCGTCGGAAAACTCCAGCCCGGCATCACCGGTGACAACAGCCCTGCCCTCAGCGCGGCGCCATACATCATCTCGGGCAATGCGGCGATGCCGACACCGGCGAGCACCGCCTCTCGAATCGTCATCAGATCGGCGGTCACGAGGCGCGGCTCGTGTTCGTGAGCATGGCGCGTACCGTCGGGCGAGATCAGGTTGTACACGTGGCGGCCGTCGCTCGTCGGTACGTCCAGTGTTTCGAAGCGGTTCAGGTCGGCCGGCGTCAGCGGCGGCGCATTCTGCTGCAGCAGGCTAGGCGCGCCGACCAGCATCTGCTCGGTGCGCCACAGCGGCCGCACGACGATGTTCGCGTTCTCCGGCGGATCGGAACGCACGCGCAACGCGACGTCGATCGAATCCTCGAACAGATCGACCACGCGATTGGTCACGCGCATCACGACGCGCACCTCCGGATAGCGGTGCATGAATTCCGGCAGGATCGTCGACAGAATCGTCTGCGAGATCGTGACCGGCACGCTGACGCGCACCGTGCCGCGCGGCGACGAGCGCAGCTGCTGCACGACATTGACCGCCGCCTGCGCTTCGCTGAGCATCGCCTGACAGTGCTGGTAGAACAGCTGCCCCGCTTCGGTCAGCGCGAGCTTGCGAGTGGAACGCTGCAACAGCCGAACGCCGAGCGACGCTTCCAGCTCCGTGAGCCGGCGCGACAGGCGCGACTTCGAGATGCCCAACACCCGCTCGGCGGCCGAAAATCCGCCATGTTCGACGACCTGCGAAAAGTACATCAGGTCGTTCAGGTTGTGTGAATCGATCTTCATCTCATCGTTCCATGAACAGAACAATCCATTGCTGAGGGGTGGCTGGCACCGCGAAAAACGGTCCCTATAATAGCTCCATGTTTCAGAAATAATGCTATTCCCCATTTTTCGAGGTGATATTGATGACTACGTCACGCACGATCGAACGCACGTTTCCGTCGGTTCGCACGGTGGAAGGCGGCGGATTCGTCGTTCATCGGCCGTTTCCGACGCGTCTCCTGATGGACTTCGATCCGTTCCTGCTGCTCGACGAAATGGGGCCGGTCGACTATGCGCCGGGCGAGGCCATCGGCGCGCCCGATCATCCGCATCGCGGCTTCGAGACGGTCAGCTATGTGCTCGAGGGCCAGTTCGGCCACAAGGACTCGGCGGGCCATTCGGGCACGCTGCACGCCGGCGACGTCCAGTGGATGACAGCGGGCGCGGGCGTCGTGCATAGCGAAATGCCCGACCCCGAATTCACGCGCACCGGCGGCCGCGTGCACGGCTTGCAGTTGTGGGTGAACCTGCCGCGTCGCGACAAGATGATCGCGCCGCGCTACCAGGAGATCCCGTCGGCACGTATCCCTGTCGCGACGTCGGAAGACGGCCAGGTGCGCGTCAAGGTCATCGCGGGCGAAGCGCTCGGCGTCAAGGCCGCGATCGAAACGCGTACGCCGATCCTGTATCAGCATTTCTCGCTGCAGCCGGGCGCGACGATCCGTCAGCCGGTGCCGGCCGACTACCGCGTGTTCGCGTATGGGTTGTCCGGCAAGGGCGTGTATGGCGAAGGCGAGGCGCGCGCCGACATCGACGCGCGCACGATGGTCGTGTTCGCCAACGACGGCGACGCGGTGACCATCACGGCCGGCGACGAACCGCTCGAAGTGCTGCTGCTCGGCGGCGTGCCGCTGAAGGAGCCGGTCGTGCGCTATGGCCCGTTCGTGATGAATACCGAGGACGAGATCCGTCAGGCGGTGGTCGACTATCAGGCCGGGCGGATGGGCGCGATCACGCATTGACAGGCTAACGCGCGCCGCCAGATCGTCCCTCTCGGGGCGCGAACACCGGTAAATTCGGTCACAATATCGGCTCATGTCGCGCGGGCCGCGTTGATTGCAACAGTCCGCGGCGCGCGACCCAATATGATTCCTATCACAGGAGCGCGCATGGCAGAGCCCACCGTCACCGCCCACATCGGTTCGACGAATTTTCAGGTCGTGTTCGACGACGGCAAGCACACATGGATTGCCGACGAGCCCGAATCGCTAGGCGGCGGCGACCGCGGCCCGACGCCGGTCTCGCTGCTGCTGTCGAGCCTCGGCGCGTGCACGTCGATCACGCTGAAGATGTATGCGCAGCGCAAAGGCTGGCCGCTCGCGGGCGTACGGGTCAAACTGTCGATGGAAACCGGCGACGCTGGTTCGACGATCGACCGTCAGATCATGCTCGATGGTGAACTGTCCGACGAGCAGCGGGAACGGCTTTTGCAAATTGCCAATGCATGCCCGGTGCACAAGATCCTCACGCACACGATCTCGATCCGCTCCGCGCTCGCCGTCGCTTAACAGGCGCACCAGACGATGCATAGGACGGTCGGACGTCGCCCGTTCGGGCCACGGGCATTGCAATATTTTCATAGGACGCAGTCGACTTGAATTTCGAACACCTCATTCAGATCAACGATCCGTTGAATCCCCTCGTCGAATCGATGACCCGCGAGCAGTTGTGGGAAGGTCTCGTGTTGCGCGCCGAGCAGCCGCAACTGTTCGTGATGGGTCTCGACAGCTGCACGATCCTGTCGCGCGACGGCAATGTGCTAGAGCGTGAGTTGCACTACGGCCAGGCCACCGTGCGCGATCGCGTCACCCTGCGGGAAAGCGACAGCGTGCGCTACGACATCCTGCCGACCGCCGAGCACGTCGGCGGCTCACTGACGATGACGATCGAGCAACCCGACGAACTACAGCTGTTCCTGCGCTTCGAGTACGCGACCACGCTGCCCGTCTCGACCACCGATCAGGACGCCGTGCGGACACAGGAGATCGTCAAGTCCGCGTATCGCGAGAACGATATCGATACGGTGCGGCTGATCCGCCAGTTCGTCGCGACCAAACAGGAACCGGGACCGTTGCACTGAGAAACCGCGCGGGCGTCCTGCCCGCGCCGTCGCGGGGCCATGTCCACGATGGCCCCCCACGGTCGTCGTTTAGGCGCACATTTCATTCAGCTATCAAAAGTTCAATCCGATCAATTTCACGAGCTTGTAAATAGGAATAGTTATCATTTAAAATCCTCCCATCGAATCAACGAACAAGCTGAAACGAATGACCGATATGACTCGCTCCACCACGCTCAGCCTGCGCCGCTCAGCGGCCGCGCTGACCAGTCGCCCGAAGCCGTCGACGACGACCGCGCCCGCGGCGAAGCCCACCGCGGAACGCACCACCGGCCAGGGCGAGACGGCGGAACGGGTCGTGCGCAGCGACGCGCTGCTGCAAGGCCATAGTCACATCAGCATCGTGCACAACGGCGAGACGTACCGGTTACGTGCGACGCGCCTCGGCAAGCTGATCCTGACGAAGTAGCAACGCAACGCGAACGAAGTAAGTACTGGGTATTGTGGGGACCACCTCCGCGAGAGGTGTTAGGCAATAGCCAGCCACGACGGCTTGCACGCGAGAACTAGACCCCTTCGTGCAGACACCAAGCCAGCCGTCGCAGCCAGCCAGGCCTTTTTTTGGTTCTCACTCGAAAGCGGATGCGCGCACTGGCGCACATCGCTGGAGATGAAAATGAAAAAGCCGTGGGATGTTGCCATCCCACGGCTTTTTCTTTGCGCGTGCGCCTGCGTTCGCACCGAACGCAGGCCAGATACTTACTTCGACGCCCAGCCCCAGAACATCAGCCACCACGCGCTATTGACGACCGCCAGCGCCGCGACGAACCACAGCATCGCCAGCGCCCGCTGCACGAAGCGCTCGCTATAGCGACGCGTGACGAGCCACGCGAGCCATGCGCTCCACGCGCTGGCAATCACCAGAATCGCGATGCGCAGATCCGATGCCCACCGCAGCGACACGTGCTCGGCGCGCAGCAATGACAGCGTCGTCGCCGATAAACCGAGGAACACGCCCGCGCCCGCGATCGGAATCAGCCCCTGCGTCAAGTGATGCAGCCGCGTTGCGTTGAAGCGCCCGAGCATGCGCGTGGCGCCCGCCAGCAACAGCAGCAGCGCGGTGCCATAGACGAGCGCCGTCGCGAGGATGTAGCCGATCAGCAGCGAGCCATCGAGCCACGAGAACACGTCGTTCTGATCGGGGTAATGCGTGAACAGGAACCACGGGGCGTTGGTTTCAAGCGGCCACGTGATGTCGTGGTCGACGAGCCAGGTCGCCGCGAACATCTTCAGGTCGATGAACCAGCGCGACGCGGTCCAGTGGAACGCGCCGATCGCGATGCCGAGCAGGCCGTAAAGGATCAGCGCGGTGTCCCATGGATTCGCCTTTTTGTCGCCCAACTGCACGACTTCCGTCGACGGCTTGCGCCACGTCAGCGCGATCGCATCACGGTGTCCGCTGCAGCGGCCGCACATATGGCAGTCGGCCGCGCCCTTCATGTTGCGCAACGGCACGAGCGGCGCGCAGTTGATCGGAATCACCCGGTGCCCATGCTCGCCGTTCGTGTATGAACGGCGCCACGCGTCTTCGTCGACCTTGTAGTGAAATGGAGCGAGGCGCGCCAGAAGCGAAAAAACCCCGTTGACGGGGCACAGGTATTTGCACCAGACGCGCTTCTCGCGTCCGTACAGCAGACCGATCACGATGGCTGCGAAAGTCGAGCCGCCGAGCACCAGCAATACCGCTTTCGGATACTGGTAGACGCTCACCATCTGACCGTAGATCGTCGTGATGCCGAACGCAACGAAGGGCCATCCGCCCCAGCGCATCCAGTGCGGAATCGCGCGGCCGCGGCCGAACTTGCTCGCGAATTCGGCAAGTGCGCCCTCTGGGCACAGCACGCCGCACCAGACGCGGCCGAGCATCACCATCGACAGCAGCACGAACGGCCACCAGATGCCCCAGAACACGAACTGCGCGGCGAGCGTCAGGTTGCTCCAAAGGTGCGCGGTATCGTCCGGCAGCGGCATCAGCGCGGGCACGATGATCAGGAACGCGTATACCGCGACCACGATCCATTGGATGCCACGAATCACCGCCCCATGGCGCTGCATCCACTGGCCGACCGCCGCGAGGCGGCCCGACCGCGAAGCCATCACGGCGCTCATGCCGCGCGCCCTGCTGTTTGCTGCGCGGGCTTGCGAGTGGCGCGGCGCACCAGCAGATAAACGACCGCCCAGTACACGGCATAGGCAAGCAGATTCATCAGTGCCGGATGCGCACGGTAACCGGTCAGCGTCGCGACGAGCGAACCGAAGGTGCTCGAATCATCGAGGATCGCCGAAGAATTCCACAGCTGGTCGACGAGCGTGGGCAGGATTTCCTTGTCGATCAGTTTGTCGATGCCGGTCTGGAACAGCCCCGCGCCGAGGAACAGCAGCATGATTTCGGTGACGCGGAAAAAGAGCCGCCACGAGATGATCTTGCCGCCGAGCTGCAACACGTAGAAGGTCAGGAACGCGAGCGCAAGCCCGATCGCAACGGCGAGCATCTGGCTGCCGTCGACATGACCCGACTGGCCGAAGCCGAGGCCGTACAGGAAGATCACGGTTTCGCTGCCCTCACGCGCGATCGCCAGTGCGACCAGCACCGCGACACCCCACCAGTTCGAATCGCGCTTGCTCTTTTGCAGCGACTGTTCCATGTCGCGCTTCAGCGTGCGGCCGTGCTGCTTCATCCACAGCACCATCTGCACGATCAGCACGCAGGCGATGAGCACCATCGCGGTCTGGAAGTAATCCTGCGCGTCACCGGAGAGCACCTCGGTGAAGCCGACCAGCGCAGCGCCGAGGGCGACCGCCGCGATTACGCCGGCCGCCAAGCCGCCCCACAGGTACGGCAGGCCGCGGCGCGCGTCGTCGTCGCCATTTTTCAACCACGCGTACAGGATGCCGACGACCAGCAGCGCCTCGACACTTTCCCGCCACACGATGAACAGAATCTGACCCATTCAAGCTCTCCCTTCGATACTTCTACTGCCCGCTTCCGTTGTCTCGCGCGAACGACAGCGGCCGCTTGCCGCGGCGCTCGCCGCCGGTCGAGACCACTGCTTACTTCGCGACGATCACGCCCTGCGCCTGCTGGTGAAAGTCGTCGAAAAACTTGTATTCGCCCGGCTCCAGCGGAGCGATCACGACGAACGAATCGGCGCCCGGCGCCAGCACCTTCTCTTTGCGCAACTGCACGCTTTCGAATTCGGCTGCGCCCTTGCCGGTGTTACGCACTTCGATCTTGATACGCTGCCCCGCGGGCACTTCGATGCGGGCCGGATTCAGCTTGCCGTCGTTCATTTCGAGCTTGAAGGTCGGCAGGTCGGCTGCGTGAGCCGTGGCCGCCAGACAAAACGTGGCGGCAAGCATCGTGATCTTTCGGTTGATTCCCATTGCCCTTTCCGGAAAACGCGACGCGCCGACGCCGGGTATCACACCGACCGTTCGCGCGCCGTCTGCTGCATTGACTGATACGTTGAGCGACCGCGTTGGCGCCGCGCGCCGATCAATAACCGCCCTTCTTGCCGATGCCAGCGAAGGTGAAGTCGTATTCGAGCATGATGGGCTTGAACCACGGACCCACGCCGGTTTCCTTGTCGACGTGGCGGCCGAACGCCATGTGGCCCGTCTGCATCGGCGCTTCGACGATCAGCTTCAGGTGATACTTGCCCGGGCCTTGCAGCTTGACGTTGTCGCCGTAGTGCGGACCGTCGTTCGCGACCATCGCCATCAGGTCGCCCTTCAACGGCTGGTTCGAGCCGGCCTTCGTCAGTTCGTAGCGCACCTGCAGATAAGGCATCCAGTCGCCTTCGGCGAATCCGGTCGGATTGTTTTTGACCGCGTGGATGTCGGACTCGAGATGGATGTCCGAATCCGACGCTTTGCGCATCATGCCTTCGGGCTCCATCGTGATCGGCTGCAGATAGACCACGCCGATTTCCATGCCACCCTGAATCTGCTGCTTGCCGATCGGATATTCGGCGGCCGAGGCCGACAGCGCCGCGACTGCGGCTACCGCTGCCGCGCCACCCCGCACAAAGGAAGAAATCCGCATTGATGCTCCGTTTTTATCAGACTGGAATCGATTTCGTTGAAACACAGCGGCCGCAAGTCAGATGTAAATTTAAATGCGAACCATTCTCAATATTGGTTGAGTTTATCATCGATCGCTGACGAGAACAAACCTCTTAGTGCGCTCGGCCTCATGCCAGCATGGTTTTAAGGTTCGCTTAAGGAAATCTTTGTGTGTCACTGAAGGTGGGACGGAATTCGGCACGGCCAAAGTGACCGCTTGGGACGGCTCCAACGGGAGCTTAAGTACTGGCCAATGAGAAAGGGCGTGGCGAGCGGCCGCGCCCTTTCACGGTGGACAAAAGCGGCGGAGGCAAACGTGAATTAGTCGACGCCGGACACGTGATCGCCGACGTTCGCGCCGAACACGCGCTGACGCAGCAGCGCCAATTGGTCGCGGGTCTGGGCGGCTTTCTCGAATTCGAGATTCTTCGCGTGCTCCATCATCTGCTTTTCGAGGCGCTTGATTTCCTTCGCGAGTTGCTTCTCGGACATATCCTCGAACTTCGCGCGGGTCTGCTGCTCCTTCAACTCGGCGCGTGCTTCGTCGACGTTGTACACGCCGTCGATGATGTCGCGAATCCGTTTCACGACCCCACGCGGCGTAATGCCGTGCGCGGCATTGAACGCGATCTGCTTGGCCCGCCGCCGCTCGGTTTCATCGATCGCGCGGCGCATCGAGTCGGTAATGTTGTCCGCGTACAGGATCGCCTTGCCGTTCACGTTACGCGCCGCCCGGCCGATGGTCTGGATCAGCGAACGCTCCGCGCGCAGGAAGCCTTCCTTGTCCGCGTCGAGAATCGCGACCAGCGACACCTCGGGAATATCGAGCCCCTCGCGCAGCAGGTTGATGCCGACCAGCACGTCGAACGCGCCGAGACGCAGATCGCGGATGATCTCGACGCGCTCGACCGTGTCGATGTCGCTGTGCAGATAGCGCACCTTGATGCCATGGTCGGCCAGAAACTCGGTGAGTTGCTCGGCCATCCGCTTGGTCAGCGTCGTGACCAGCACGCGGTCGCCGGCCTTGATGCGCTCGTTGATCTCGCCGAGCACATCGTCGACCTGACTGCGTGCCGGCCGCACCTCGATTTCGGGGTCGACGAGGCCGGTCGGGCGCACCAGCTGTTCGGCGACCTGCCCCGACGTCTTCTTCTCGTAATCGGCGGGCGTCGCCGACACGAACACGACCTGGCGCATCTTGCGCTCGAACTCGTTGAACTTCAGCGGCCGGTTGTCGAGCGCCGACGGCAGCCGGAAGCCGTAGTCGACGAGGTTTTCCTTGCGCGCGCGGTCGCCGTTGTACATGCCGTTCAGCTGGCCGATCAGCACGTGCGATTCGTCGAGCATCATGATCGCGTCGGGCGGCAGGTAATCGACGAGCGTCGGCGGCGGCTCGCCCGGCGCCGCGCCCGAGAAGTGCCGCGAATAGTTCTCGATGCCCTTGCAGAATCCGAGCTCCTGCAGCATTTCGAGGTCGAAGCGGGTGCGCTGCTCGAGCCGCTGCGCCTCGACGAGCTTGCCTTCGCTATAGAAGAACTCGAGCCGCTCACGCAGTTCGGCCTTGATCGTTTCGACCGCGCGCAGCACGGTGTCGCGCGGTGTCACGTAGTGCGACGACGGATACACGGTAAAGCGCGGAATCTTCTGCCGCACGCGACCGGTGAGCGGATCGAACAGCTGCAGCGTTTCAACTTCGTCGTCGAACAGCTCGACGCGCACCGCCATCTCGGCGTGCTCGGCCGGGAAGATATCGATCGTGTCGCCGCGCACGCGGAACGAGCCGCGCTGGAAGTCGGCTTCGTTGCGGCTGTACTGCATCGCGATCAGCCGCGCGATGACATCGCGCTGGCCGAGCCGGTCGCCGGTGCGCAGCGTGAGGATCATCTGGTGGTATTCGGACGGATTGCCGATACCGTAAATCGCCGACACCGTCGCGACGATCACCACGTCGCGCCGCTCCATCAGGCTCTTGGTCGCCGACAGACGCATCTGCTCGATATGCTCGTTGATCGACGAGTCTTTCTCGATGAACAGATCGCGCTGCGGCACATACGCTTCCGGCTGGTAGTAGTCGTAGTACGAGACGAAGTACTCGACCGCGTTGCGCGGAAAGAACTCGCGAAATTCCGAGTACAGCTGCGCGGCGAGCGTCTTGTTCGGCGCGAACACGATTGCCGGCCGGCCGAGCCGCGCGATCGTGTTGGCCATCGTGAAGGTCTTGCCGGAGCCGGTCACGCCGAGCAGCGTCTGGAACGCGAGACCATCGCCGACGCCTTCGACGAGCGTCTCGATGGCCGTGGGCTGGTCGCCGGCGGGCGGATACGGCTGGTAGAGCTTGAACGGCGAACCGTCGAACGTGATGAATTTGGATTCGTCGAGCGTATCGTCGGCTTCAGTCAGATGGTGTTCGGACATGAGGGGCGGCACCGGGCCTTGGGCAAAGAATCATTCTAACGGGTTGCGGAAAGCGAAGATCGAGCGGGGTTACGTAGGGGAGGCGGTGGGCGTGCGGGCGGCGGCGTGTTATGGCCCTTTGCGGACTTCTGCGCGGCGAAGGACAGCGCACCTTGGCCGGGTCGCGCGGTCGGAATCGCCCCGTTCGCTCGAACTGCTTATTGCCACATGGCCCCCAATGCCTGTTTTTCAAGCAAATAATTGACGTTTGGCCATCCGGTCGTCCGAAAAAAGCGCCCGGATTCGTTACAATGCGAAGTTGCGCTCGCTCGCCGCTGTCCATAGGCCGTCCCCGATTTCCGCGTTTCGTCGATCTCACGCCGCACACCCGAAACGCCGCCGACGCGCCAGACGAGGCCGCCCGCGCGCGAAGCCGCCCTCTTTTCACTACTGCTGCCCACCCATCATGTCTCTGTTCTCCGCCGTCGAACTAGCTCCCCGCGACCCGATTCTGGGCCTGAACGAAGCTTTCAACGCCGACACGCGCGCCACCAAGGTCAACCTCGGCGTTGGTGTGTACTTCAATGAAGAAGGCAAGATTCCGCTGCTGCGCGCCGTGCGCGAGGCGGAAAAGGCCCGCGTCGATGCCGCGCTGCCGCGCGGCTATCTGCCGATCGAAGGTATCGCCGCTTACGATGCCGCCGTGCAAAAGCTGCTGCTCGGCAACGACTCGCCGCTGATCGCGGCCGGCCGCGTCGTCACGGCGCAGGCGCTGGGCGGCACGGGCGCGCTGAAGATCGGCGCGGACTTCCTGAAGCGCGTGAACCCCAACAGCAAGGTCGCGATCAGCGACCCGAGTTGGGAAAACCATCGCGCGCTGTTCGAAGGCGCCGGTTTCGTCGTCGAATCGTATCCGTACTATGACGCGCAGACGCATGGCGTGAACTTCGATGGCATGCTGAGCGCGCTGAACAGCTATGCAGCGGGCACGATCGTCGTGCTGCACGCGTGCTGCCACAACCCGACCGGCGTCGACCTGAGCGTCGAACAGTGGAAGCAGGTCGTCGAGGTCGTGAAGGCGCGCAATCTGGTGCCGTTCCTCGATATCGCCTACCAGGGCTTCGGTGACAACATCGAAGCGGACGCGGCAGCCGTGCGTCTGTTCGCGGCGCAGGAACTGAACGTGTTCGTGTCGTCGTCGTTCTCGAAGTCGTTCTCGCTGTACGGCGAGCGTGTCGGCGCGCTGTCGATCATCACCTCGAGCAAGGAAGAAGCGGCGCGCGTGCTGTCGCAACTGAAGCGCGTGATCCGCACCAACTACTCGAACCCGCCGACGCACGGCGGCTCGGTGGTCGCAGCCGTGCTCGCGTCGCCGGAACTGCGCGCGACGTGGGAAAGCGAACTGGGCGAAATGCGCGACCGTATCCGCGCAATGCGTAATGGTCTCGTCGAGCGCCTGAAGGCAAGCGGCGTCGATCGCGACTTCAGCTTCGTGAACGCACAGCGCGGGATGTTCTCGTACTCGGGTCTGACGGCTCCGCAAGTGGATCGTCTGCGCGAAGAGTTCGGCATCTATGCGGTCAGCACCGGCCGTATCTGCGTGGCTGCGCTCAATACGCGCAACCTCGACGTCGTCGCCAACGCGATTGCTCACGTGCTGAAGTAGGGCAATTCACGGCGCGGAGGTTTGCCGCGCTATTGCAGCAGGTTTGCCGCTGCAACTGTCTGTAGAAACGGCGCCCTTTTTCAGAAAAGGGCGCCGTTTTTTATGCCTGCCTGACTGTTCGTTCGGCCTTGCCGGCGCAGCGTCGGGTTGCTTTGCGAGGAATCAGCGCGAGTCCCGATGAATGTCGTGCGTGACGAAACCGGCATCGTTCTCCGGCATCTCGAGCCAGTTGGGCTGTTCGAGCGAACGGACAATGTCTTCGAGACCGCTTCGCCAATGCTCGCGCATCGTCGACAGACCGAATTGAAAGTCCTTGTAGTGTCCTTCGTATTCCTTGTGCCGGTAGATCAGGTGAATCACGTTGTAGCGCTTCGAGCACGACAGATCTTCGGCCAGCTTGCACCACGGATCGTCGCGTTGCTCTTCAGGCACACGGTCCAGCACCTCGCGCAGTACGTGACGGAAACGCTGCGAACGCTGCAGCATGTCGGTCACGAGACGCGTACGGCTCGAATACTGGATGTCTTTCATGCGCCCCTGCACGTCGGTGATGTTGTCCGGCACCGGCCCGATCGCGCTCCATAGATCGACCTGAAACGCGAGCGTATCGCGACGCGGCGTGGTCTGGAGCACCTCGTAGAGCGGCGTATTCGACATCAGGCCGCCGTCCCAGTAGAACTGACCGTCTATCTCGACGGCTGCGAAGCCCGGCGGCAACGCGCCCGACGCTATGAAATGCTCGGGCCTGAGCGTGGTGTGTGTATTGTCGAAGTACGCGAAGTTGCCCGTGCCGCAATTCACCGCGCCCACCGACACGCGTATTTCCCCGGAATTGATCCGGTCGAAATCGCACAGCGACTCGAGCGTGGCCTTCAGCGGCGTGGTGTCGTAGTAGCTCGCCAATTGCGGCGGACCGGACACCGTGGGCAACGGCGGCGGGAAACGCGGCACGAAAAAGCCCTTTTGACCTTCGACGATCGCGCTCATTGCCTGCGCTGCAGTAAATGCCTTGCGCACCGCTTCGCTCGAATTGAACAGCACGTGTTCGACCGGAGCCGGCAACGGCGGCCCGAACGCCGGCTGGCAGATCGTCTCCCAGAATTGCAGCAGACGCTCGACGCGTCGTTCCGGCGGATTACCTGCAATGATCGCCGTATTCAACGCGCCGATCGAAATCCCCGCGATCCAGTTCGGTTCGACGCCGGCTTCGTAAAGTCCCTGAAAGACGCCTGCCTGGTAGGCGCCGAGCGCGCCACCGCCTTGCAGCATCAGCGCGACGGTTTCGTAGTTGGGCAATCGGGAGTGCCGGCGCGAGCGGACGGCAATCGTCGGACCCGCACCCTCCCCGTCGCCGGACACGCCCACGCGCGCCCGCTTCAGATTGCGTTGCGCCACAGGCCGCCCCTTAGTGCATATACCAGCCGTGGCTCACGACGAACGACTGGCCCGTCAGCGCTGCGCTCGGGAAGGTCGACAGGAACAGCACGGTCTGCGCGACGTCTTCGACCGTCGTGAAGATACCGTCGACGGTACCGCCCAGCATCACGCGCTTGATCACTTCCTCTTCGCTGATGCCGAATTCCTTCGCCTGCTCGGGAATCTGCTTGTCCACCAGCGGCGTGCGCACGAAGCCCGGACACACGACGTGCGAACGCACGTTATGCGCAGCGCCTTCCTTGGCGAGCACGCGCGACAGACCCAGCAGAGCGTGCTTCGCGGTCACGTACGCCGACTTCAGCGGCGAGGCGAGATGCGAGTGGACCGAACCCATGTAGATCACGACGCCGCCGCGATTGTCCTTGTACATATGCTTGAGCGCGGCCTTGGTGGTCAGGAACGCGCCGTCCACGTGAATGGCCTGCATCTTCTTCCAGTCCGAGAACGAATAGTTTTCGATCGGATTGACGATCTGGATGCCGGCGTTGGAAACGAGAATGTCGATCGAGCCGAATTCCTCGGCGACCTTGTCGATACCCTGGTTGACGGCGTCTTCGCTCGTCACGTCCATTGCCACGCCGATTGCCTTACCGCCGCCCTTTCTGATTTCTTCAGCCACGGCGTTCGCGCCGTCCTGGTTCAGGTCGGCGATCGCGACCGCCGCACCCGCGGCCGACAGAGTCAACGCGATCTGCTTGCCGATACCACTCGCGGCGCCAGTGACGACGGCGACCTTGCCGTTCAGATTCGAGTTCAGAGACGACATCCAGAACCTCCATGCAGTTGTTGAGCAATGAGACCACGAAGCCGCGCGCGGCGAGAAGTCGGCCAAACGGTATAGACCGTTCGGGGGATGCAGCGCGGCGGCCGACTTTGCTATTGTGCATGAACCCTGTGAACGACATAGGTAAAACGCACTAAAACGCACGCCGAACCGGATCTATTTAAACTGAACGCTTTCCGGCTGAATCCGGGCTCCATTCCCGTGGCATCACCAACCAGGAGACATGCATGAATTATCGACGTCTGGGCCGCTCTGGCCTGAAAGTGAGCGAGTTGTCGATCGGCTCATGGGTCACGTACGGCAACCAGGTGGATCACCGCGCCGCGCGCGAATCGCTTGCCGCGGCGCGCGACGCGGGCGTCAATTTCTTCGACAACGCCGAAGTCTATGCGGGCGGCAAATCCGAGGAAATCATGGGCCATGCGTTGAAAGAGCTCGCGTGGCCGCGCGTGAGCTACGTGGTGTCGACGAAATTTTTCTGGGGACTCAACGAAGCGCCTAATCAGTACCACACGCTGAACCGCAAGTACCTGATGAACGCGATCGACGGGTCGTTGAAGCGCCTGCAACTCGATTACGTCGATCTCGTGTTCTGTCATCGTCCCGACCCGAACACGCCGGTCGAGGAAACGGTCTGGGCAATGAGCGACATGATCGCGCGCGGCAAGGCGCTGTACTGGGGCACCTCGGAATGGAGCGCCGACGAGATTCGCGCCGCATATGAAATCGCCGAGCGGCACCATCTGCACAAGCCTGTCATGGAGCAGCCGCAATACAACCTGTTCCACCGCAAACGTGTCGAGCACGAATACAAGCGGCTTTACGAGGACATCGGCCTCGGCCTGACCACGTGGAGTCCCCTGGCATCGGGCCTGCTCACCGGCAAATACCGTGACGGCGTACCTGCCGACAGTCGCGCGCAGTTGCAGGGCTATGACTGGCTGCGTCAGCAGCTCACCGACCCGACGCACAACAACGTGGTCGGCCAGCTCGGCGCGGTCGCCGACGAGCTCGGCTGCACGGTCGGTCAGCTCGCGATCGCGTGGATTCTGAAGAATCCGAATGTCAGCACGGTGATCACGGGCGCCTCGCGGGTCGAACAGATCGGCGAAAACATGCAGTCCGCCGAGGTGGCCGAGCGTATTACGCCTGAGATCAAACAGCGGATCGAGGAGATCATCGGCGAGGCGCACGAGTAATCGCGCGCGCAGCGCCACGCACTGAGTGGCCAACCGGGCACGCGCGGTCGCGTACAATACGCGACCGCGCGTCGCCGGCTCCTTCGGGCCAGCCTGCGCTCTCTCAGCGTCCTCTCATCATGCTCAGCTACCGCCACGCCTTTCATGCCGGCAATCACGCCGACGTTCTGAAACACGCCGTCGTGTTGCAGCTCCTGCGCTACCTTGGCCAGAAGGACAAGGCCTACTGGTATATCGACACGCACGCGGGCGCCGGCGTCTACTCGCTGAAGGAAGGCTACGCGACGAAAACCGGCGAGTTCGAGACGGGTATCGCAAAACTGTGGGGCCGCAACGATCTGCCGCCGCTGTTCGCCGACTATGTCGACGAAGTCAGCGCGCTCAATGCGGATGGCCAGTTGCATTTCTATCCGGGCTCGCCGTATCTGGCGTGGCGACAGTTGCGCGCGCAGGATCGTATGCGGCTATTCGAATTGCACAGCACCGAAATCGATGTGCTGCGCCACAACTTTCGCGACGCGGGTCGCCGCGCGATGCTGTACGCGGGCGACGGCTTCGACGGCATTCTCGCGCTGTTGCCGCCGGCGCCGCGTCGCGCGCTGATCCTGCTCGACCCGTCGTATGAAGACAAGCGCGATTATGGACGCACGCTGCGCTGCGTCGAGGAAAGTCTGAAGCGGTTTCCGACCGGCACGTATGCGGTCTGGTATCCACAGGTCAAGCGCCCCGAGTCGCAGCGCTTCCCCGATCAGCTGAAGCAGTTGCAGAAGGACAACTGGCTGCACGTCAGCCTGACCGTCAGCAATCCGCCGGAAGACGGCTATGGGCTGTTCGGTAGCGGCATGTTCATCCTGAACCCGCCGTATACGCTTGCGAAGATGCTGAAGGATCAGATGCCATGGCTCGTCAAGACGCTCGGCGAGGACAAGGCTGCGACGTTCAAGATCGAATATCGCGGCAATTGAACGCGACGAGCGGCGCTTGAGCGGATTGCGCGTGCGGTCTGCAGTTGCCTGCCCGCGCAACCCGATCTGCGCTCAGGTTCACTTCAACTGCGCGGCTGCCTTGCTCGCGAACTGGTTCGTATAGGTCGCACTCAGATCGATCTTCTTCGGATCGAGCCGGCTGTCGAACGACGACAACGCGCGCAGCGCCGTCGCCGGCCCATCCGCGGGCATCAGTCCGTCCGGCGAATACGCATCGCGCACATTGTGAAAGGCGTCGAGATAAAGCGTCGGGTCGCCCAACAGATAGGCTTGCGGCACCATCTTCAACAGATCGGCATCGCTCGCGGTCTGCAGCCAATGATTGGCGCGCACGATCGCATTGGTCAGCGCCTGCGTCGTCTTCGGATTTTTCTGGATGAAGCTTTCGGGCGCGTAAAGCGTTGCCGCAGGCATCGTACCGCCGAATACCTCCTGCGTGCCTTTGACCGTACGCGTATCCACCAGCACCTTAATTGCGCCGCTACGCGTGAGCTTGGTCATCATTGGATCGACATTGGATAGTGCGTCGATCTGCCCACTGCCCACCGCGGCCAGCACCGTCGCACCGCTGCCGACGCCGATCGCCGAAATGTCGCTGCGCTGCACGCCGGCCTTGCGCAACGCAACGGTGAGCACGAGATCCGTCGACGAACCCGGCGCGCTCACGCCGACCTTCGCGCCTTTGAAGTCCGCGAGCGACTTGATCTGGTCGGCCTTCGACTTCACCACGCCGATCACGATCTGCGGGGCTCGACCCATCAACACGAACGCGCGATAGTGCTGCCCCTTCGCCTGCATGAACAGCGTGTGCTCGAACGCGCCCGCGCCGACTTCGGCGCTGCCGCCCACCACCGCTTCGAGCGCCTTGGAGCCGCCCGCGAAATCTTCGAGCGTGACGTTCAGGCCTTCGTCCTTGAAGTAGCCGAGCTGCTGCGCGGCGAGGACCGGTAGATAGTAGAGGCCGGGTAAGCCGCCGACGGCCATCGTCAGTGCCGGCATTTCCGGCGCGTCCTTCGCGAATCCGGCACCCGGCAGCGTAGCCAGCGCGAGCAGCATCAGGCAGGCGCGCGTCGCACGCTGCATCCAGTGATTAGGCATGGTGACGTCTCCTTGAGTTTTCCGTTCGAAGCGGTGACGCGGGGCGCAGCCGGGATCCAAGCTCACGGCGACGAGGCGCGCAACGATTGTCGTCGGACGGTTTCATGGACGCCATGCGCCCAAACCCGAATGGGATTTTCGGGGGCGAAGGAAGCTGGCGTATTGGGGAGAAGCGAGACGCGTTAGCAGCGTCGCCGACGATCTGTCGCGCCCTCGCTGCCTATTGCGGAAACGGCACCGGGCGAGGCATCGGCCGCGGCGGCACGCCACCACCCGCCGGCAACTGGATATACGGCGCGACGACGAACGGCGGCGGCGATTCTGCGGGTAGCTCGACCGGTGCCGCGATCGGCGGCGCGGAGACGATCGGCTCGGGCGCAGGCGGCGAGCTCAACAGCACGGTACCGCTCTGGCCATTATTGATGCCGCCAAGCGTATCGAGAATCACGGGAGGACGCTCGTAATCGGACACCGCATATGCGTCCGACGCGGCGCAGAGGGTGGCGAGCGTCGCCGTGGCGGCCGCGGCCATCATGGATCGGAAAGTTTGCAGCGAACGGACGGAGGACATGGGCGGCCCGATTGGTTATGAATACCGTCTTGCGCGAAAAACGTCCTACATTACCGCGGCCCGCGGTACGAAGCTAGTCGATATTCGCCATGAGCAGCCTTCTCGCGACGATCACTCGAAAAACGCCGAAGGCACGCGTTTTCGATGTCCAGATGCGACAAAGCCCCGCTTCGACGGGGCTCGACATTGGTACAGCAATGGCAGCGCAAAAGCAGGCGCCGCCGGGTCAAACTCGAAGCGGAAACTCAGCGCGAATAGCCGTTGGTTTCGAGCGAACGGATGCGCTGTTCGAGCTGGACGATATCCGACGACGATGCGAGATATGCCTCGCGACGGCTACGTTCCGCGGTTTCGAACCAGGTGCTCAGCTTCTCAAGAATGAATGCAAACATGACGTTCTCCAAGGATCAGATCGAATCCCCGGTGATTTGACATCAGGGATTTCCCTTAAAAGGGTTAACCCGCATTATAGTCCTAAGGTGCAACCTGACCAGTGAAATGCTCGCATGACGTGCATTCCGATTTGGAATGACGCACCGCTCAGGTGCTCTGAGAGCGCTGATTTTATTGAGATTGATCGGTACGCTCGGCGCGAACATCATTGCCCCGATTTACAACGCACACTTTCGGTGCGCAACTCGCGGCGAAGTCAAATCCGCAGACTGGGTTGCAACTCTCTCCTCGATCCACCGGCTAAAGCGGGTGGCAACCTTGTCCCGAAACAAGGTCGGTGTCCGCTAGTCGCTCAATAATCGGACAATCTGGCCGCTCATCGCCGTTGCAATGATCGGCCAGATGCGCGAGGGTGTCGCGCATGTCCGTCAGCTCGGCGATTCGGCGATCGAGTTCTGCGACATGTTCGAGCGCGATCCGTTTTACTTCGGCGCTTGCACGCGAGCGGTCGTGCCATAGAGCAAGCAGTCGCCGGATATCTTCGACCAGAAATCCGAGCCGGCGCGCCTGGCGGATAAAACGGAGAGAATGTACTTCCTGCGGGCCATAGACGCGATAGCCGGCGCTGGTGCGCGCCTTCGCGGTCAATAGGCCGACGCTTTCGTAGTAGCGGATCATCTTTGCCGTAACGCCCGAGGCGCGGGCCGCTTCGCCGATGTTCATGACTGTTCCCAAGTTGCGACTGAACTCGAATCGATCCTACACCTTCCCGTCGTGGGAAGGTCAGCTAGCCAAACACGAAACGGCAGGCATAATCCTGCTATTCGCGATCCGATTCCGCCGAGGTCTTTGCAATGACAATCGAACTCCATGTAGAAGGCATGAGCTGCCAGCACTGTGTCGCCGCCGTCACGACCGCGATTCGCGAGCACGACGCCGCTGCGCAGGTTCAGGTGGATCTCGCAAGCGGCCGCGTGGTCGTGGAGTCGGCACAACCGATCGAGGAGCTGAAGGCCGCGATTGACGAAGCCGGATACACGGTCACGTCTCCGCGCTGAGGGTGCCGGGCATGTTCAAGGTTGCCGTAATCGGTGGGTCCGGGCTGCTCGGGCGCGCGCTCAACGACGAACTCGCGGGCCAGGCTGATTGGCACATCGTCTCCACTGCATTTAGCCGGCCGTCTCCGCAAATGGTCGAGTTGGACGTTCGCGATAGCCTTGCGGTCGGGCGTTTCATCGACCACGTGGCGCCGGATGCCGTCGTGATCGCAGCTGCGGAGCGCCGACCGGACGTATGCGAGCGCGATCCGGTACATGCTCATGCGTTGAACGTTGATGCCGTGCGCACGATCGCCCGAGCGGCGAATCGACGCGGCGCGTGGACGCTGTCGATCTCAACCGACTACGTCTTCGACGGCAAGCAACCACCCTATTGTCACGACAGCACACCTGCGCCACTGAACGCGTATGGACATAGCAAGCTCGAAGGTGAACGAGCGCTAATCGAAACGGCCGAGCACGGATGCGTGCTGCGTCTGCCGCTTCTGTATGGGCCGATTGTGAAGTGGTCGGAGTCGGCCGTGACCAGCCTTGTGCCGACGATCGTGGCGTCGGCAGCGCCGGACAGCCAAGCTGCAAAGATGGACGCTTGGGCGATCCGCTATCCTACGTTCACGCCTGATGTCGCGGTCGTGATCCGACAGATGCTCGAGCGACACGCGCGCGGCGAAACGATTTCCGGCATCGTGCAATGGTCGGGCGACGAGCCCATGAACAAATATGAGATCGCCATGCGCCTGGCAGAAGCATTGCAACTCCGCGCGCAATTGACGCCGCAGCACACGCCCACCGATGCGACGCCGCGCCCTCACAACTGCCATTTGGCATCGAGCCGTCTGGAGGCACTTGGAGTCGGCCAACGCACACCTTTCGATACCGCGATCCGGCAGGTGCTAGCCGCGTTTCCACGGCCGGGAACGGTGACTCCCGTTTGAGCTCGCGTGCTTGCGCACGGACGGCGAAGCAGGAGCCCAATAGCAGGTCGAATTTCACGGAGACCTCATCTCTGACGATTTCGGCCGCGTAAACGCAAAAACCCCACCGCTGGGGGTGGGGTTTCTGGCTTGTGGGGAGCCTGACGATTACCTACTTTCACACGGGCAATCCGCACTATCATCGGCGTGGAGTCGTTTCACGGTCCTGTTCGGGATGGGAAGGGGTGGGACCGACTCGCTATGGTCATCAGGCATGACGG
>NZ_JBFPKG010000047.1:0-56576 GCF_040948665.1 Paraburkholderia sp. BR14320 | reverse complement strand
GGGGCGGCGTAACTCGTTTCCGGCGTGCGCGCCGGCATCTGCGAGGTCAGCGACAGCGGATCGAAATCGGTCAGTTGCGCCTTCAGGTTGTAGGTCGAATTCGCATCGTGTTTCAGCGCGCCCGATAGATCGATGCGGCCGCGGCCCGACGTGACGCGCACGTCGTTGAAGCTGATGCGCGCCGGATCGAACGTGATCTTGCCCTGTGCGCGCAGCGCGGCGGCGGGGTCGGCGAGGTCGAGCGTGAGGCTCTGGATGTCGTCGTTCAGGCGGATGCCGATCGGGCCGGACAGTTGCGTCGGCCGCACGGTCGCCTGCAGCGCGTTCAGGTCGAGCCGCGCGACGTTCAGATCGAGCTGGCCGTGCCGGCCGCTCAGCGTGCCGCCGCCGGTGAGCGTCGCGTTGCGCACGAGCCGCACGTTCAGGTTCGAGATGCTCTGCGTGCGGGCGTCGAGCCGCACGTCGGCGTTCGCGTCGATCAGCGGCAGCAGTTTCTGGTCGATTGCGCCGGGTTTCGCGTTGACGATCGAGATGTGGCCCGCGACGGCGAAACCCGCCGCCGGATCGGCCGGCGCGTGGTGGCCGCCGAAGAGGTGGTGCGGATGGCTGGCGGCCGACGGTTCGGCCGCGCTGGCCATGCTAGCCGCGCTGGCAGCGCCCGCCGCGCCGGACTCCACCGGCGCACCGGGCGCGAAAGCCTGCGGATTCACATGATCGAAGCTCAGCGTCGCGCGCTGCAACGGCACCGCGGCAAACGGCGCCGCCTCGACCCGCGCGTGGCCGGCGAGCTTCATGCCACTCGCATCGAGCTCGGCGACCAGTTGCTCGAGCGTGCCGCTCAGGTGACCGGCCACCTGCACCGCTTCATCGTTGACCTTGCCGGCATAACCGACTTCGCCGGTGAGCGGAAACGGCTGCACGCCATCGAGTTTCGCCGCGGCCGTCAGCGCCCCGAACGGCGTCTCGAGCGCATCGATCGCGGCCTCGTGATGACGCCCGTCGCTGCGTCCATGAAACGCGAAGCTAGAGAGCTCCGTCGTCGACGCGCCCTGGTGCAGCAGCAGCCACTCGACCCGCACGTCGCGGATCTCCAGCTGCATCGGCAATTGCAGATCCTGCGGCAGTTTCATCGGCTCGTTGCTGCTCGGCGACGATGGGCCCATGCGCGCCTCGATCGTGCCGACGTGCAGGTAATCGATCGTGAACCGCCACGGCTCGCGCGCGAGCGCCCAGCTGCCCGCGACGCGGTCGATCTGGATGTCGGTGCCGTTGCCGTCGAGGCTGCGCCAGCGCACGTCGCGCAGTTGCACGCCGTGCGCGAGCGTGCCGCCGTCGAGCGTGCCGGCGAGCCGGCCGCCCAGCAGCTTCACGGCCGCGTGCCATGCGTACGCGGTGCCGCGCTCGGTCGTCAGCGCGCCGTACAGCAGGCCGACCGCGAGTACGGCCAGCAGCGCCAGCATGATCACCGTGCCCGCGATCGCCTTCAGCAGCAGCCGGCCCCAGCGCCGTTTCGGCGGCGGCGTGTCGGGCGGCTGCTGCCCGTCCGGCGGTCCTGGCGGCGTGGCGCCGGGCGGCTGCGCGGGGGGCGGGTCGGTGACGTCGGTGGTCATGCGTGAATACGGTGGCAAATAAGGTGGCGGGTTGTCGTCAAACGTCAGAACGCGATGCCGAGCGTGATGTACGGCCGCACCCTGTTGTCGCGAATCCCGTAGGCGACATCGAGATTGACCGGGCCGACCGGGCTGCGCCAGCGCGCGCCGACGCCGGCGCCAGGATAGAAGATTTTCTCGCCCCAGGTGTCGGTCGCGGTGCCGATGTCGAAGAACACGGCCGCGCCCCAGTTGTGCGAGAACCAGTGCTGGTATTCGGCCGCGCTCGTCACCAGGTATTTGGTCGGCAGGACCGAGCCGGCGACGTTGTTGCCGATGCTCTGGAAGCCGTAGCCGCGCACCGAGTTCGAACCGCCCGCGCGGAACAGCAGCGACGCCGGAACGCCGCTCGAGCTGCCGCTGGTGAATACGCCGCCGAGCTCGGCGCGGATCAGCACGATGTCGTTGTCGCCGATCGGGAAGTACTGCTGGCCGCGCGCGTAGCCGCGGATGAACGACTGGTCGGCGAGCACTCCCTTGACCGCGAAGCCCGCCTCGACGTGGATCAGGTTGCCACGGCGCGGGAACAGCGGGTCATCGGTGTCGCGCCGGGTCCAAGACCACCCCGGCACCAGCGCGTGCGCGCGGGTCGGCGGCGCGGCGTTCTGGTTCAGCTGATCGTTGTAGAACAGCAGCGAATAGCTGTAATCGAGGAACTGCGACGTGCGCGAGCGCTGCACGCCGCCGCGGATGCTGTAGATGCGCGTGTCGGAGACGTCGGTGGTCGTGTACGACGCGAGCACGCTGTTGGTCCAGCCGCGTTGGCCGGGCGGCATCGATAGCTGGACCTGGCCGTATTGCTGCGTCTGGTCGGCGCGGCCCTCGACCGTGAACGGCCACGCCGCGCCGAACGTGTTCAGATACGTGTAGCCGCCCTGCACGAGCGGACCGTTGTCGGTCGAATAGCCGACCCCGCCGCGGAAGCTGTGATACGGAAACTCCGACACCTTCACGTGCACCGGCGTGTCGAGCGGCTTGCTGGGGTCGTTGTCGAGGTCGATCGCCACGCTCGCAAAGTACGGCGTGTTCTGCAGTTGCCGCTGCAGTTCGGCGACGGTGCGCGTGTCGTAGATGTCGCCCGGCGAGATCGGATTGACGTTATGGACGATGCGTTCCGGATAGCGCTTCGTGCCCTGCACGTCGAGTTGGCCCATCGTGAAGGTCGGCCCGCTGTCGTAGATCACCGACAGCTTCGCGGTGTGCGTGCGCGGATCGATCAGCGCCTCCGAGTGGTAGATCTTCGCGGCGAGGTAGCGGCGCGATTGCAGCTCGCGCAGCGACGCGTTCTTCGCGTCGTCCCAGTCGCTTTGCGAGAACGGCTGGCCCTCGTGCAGCGAGAACGCGAAGCGCGTCGCGTTTTCGCGCGACGGGTCTTCGGTCAGCACCGCGCCGCGAAACGACAGATCGACCGACGTGACTTTGGTCTGCGGGCCCGGCTCGACGCGCACGGTGACCTGGCGGATGTTGTCGACGGTGCGCACGTCGGTGCTGACGAGCGGTGAGAAATAGCCCTGCGTCGCGGCGAGATCGCGCGCCTGCTGTGGCGTCGCGGTGATCAGGAACGAGAACTGGTCGTCGCTGACGTCGGGGCGCTTCGCGAAACGCGAGATATCGAGGTGCTGTTGGAGCAGCCGGCGCAGCGCGCGCGGCTCGGCGACCACCTCGACTTTATAGCTGGGCGCCTTGCTCGCCGCGTAGGCCTCGCCTCCGGCGAGCAGCAACATCAGGAGGCCGAAGGCGAACGACACGCGCAGCCAGCACCGCGCGAGCGCCTCGCGCTCGCGCGCGGGCCCTCGCGTCTGGCCGGTCTCGCCGCGCCACACACGCGGCTTGTCGATCGTACCTCCCGCCAAACAGGACCTCCGGCCTCAATGAGTGAATTCTTGCGCCCCGGCCGCGCCGCGCGATCGAGGCATGCTATTTGACCACAATGCGACCCCAATCGGCCCGTATCGTGCTCCAGGCGGCACCCCGCGCTTCATCTCAAAAATAGACGGCTTGCGGCGATTTTCGACCGCGCGCGGCGCATGCGGTAAAATCGCGGATGACGGCGCCCTCCTAGCGGCACCGCGCAGCGGCCAGCGGAGAGCCGCCACCTTACCCACCACGGACGTCGAGCCATGTATCAATCGGACATCACCCAGTTCCTGAACCAGCTCAAGCAACAGAAGCCCAATCTCGAGGCCGAGCAACGCAAAGGCCGCGCACTGCTGTGGGACAAACAGCCGATCGATCTGGAAGAGCGCGCCGAGCAGAAAGCTTCGCGCGTGCAGCAGACGCCTTACTCGTACTACCAGAACTTCTAAGCGCCCCAGTCACGCCGACGATGAGTCACGCTGACGAGGTGCATGGTCCGCTTCACGGCCCAGTTCACGAACCGGTCCACGGCCCGGTTCATGGCCCAGCGCCGGCACCGTCCGCCACCGCGCTTTCCACGCCCGCGACCGATTCGACGCCCGATACGGTCGACGGCGTCGCTTTCGCGCGTCTGTACGGCGAGCCGCTGTTCAAGCTGCCGAACGACCTGTACATCCCGCCGGACGCGCTCGAAGTGTTCCTCGAAACCTTCGAGGGGCCGCTCGACCTGCTGCTGTACCTGATCCGCAAGCAGAACTTCAACGTGCTCGACATCCCGATGGCGGACGTCACCGAGCAATATCTCGGCTACGTCGAGCAACTGCGCAAGACCAATCTCGAACTCGCGTCCGAGTATCTGCTGATGGCCGCGATGCTGATCGAGATCAAGTCGCGCATGCTGCTGCCGGTCAAGAAGGCCGACACCGGCGAAGAAGCCGAAGACCCACGCGCCGAACTGGTGCGCCGCCTGCTCGAATACGAGCAGATCAAGCTCGCCGCGCAACGCATCGATCAATTGCCGCAGCTCGGGCGCGACTTTCTGCGCGCCGAGGTCTACATCGAGCAGAGCGTCACGCCGCGGTTCCCGGACGTGAACAGCGACGACCTGCGCGCCGCGTGGGCCGACGTGATCAAGCGCGCGAAGCTGGTCCAGCATCACAAGATTTCGCGCGAGGAACTGTCGGTGCGCGAGCACATGAGCCTGATACTGCGGCAGTTGCAGAACGCGCGCTTCATCGAGTTTTCCGATCTGTTCGACACGAGCCGCGGTGTGCCGGTGGTCGTGGTGAACTTCATCGCCGTGCTCGAGCTGTGTCGTGAATCGCTCGTCGAAATCACCCAGGCGGAGCCGTTCGCGCCGATTTACGTGCGACTGGCGTATCTGCCGGCCTGATTGCGAAATAGCGGCCGGACCGCGGGAAAATCGTTAGGAACCGTCGCAGCGAAGCCTGGCGGGCCTCCGCGGGAACCGCGCGGCAAGCTCGCGGCGCGCCGCTCCGAGGAGCCGCCGCGATTCGGTGCGCCCGCTGCCCAAATCCACTACAATCCGCGCTCCGAACCCGTCATTTGCCGGCGAGGCGATGACCCGCGCGATTCCGCCAGGTGTCGCGCCAACCGGATCGCGCGCCGCGCGAGCCTTTCCCTGTCCGATCATGAAAGTCATCAGCTCGATCCATGAATTGCGCGACCAGTTGCGCGGCCAGAATCGCACGGCCTTTGTGCCGACGATGGGCAACCTGCACGAGGGCCATCTGTCGCTGATGCGCCTCGCGCGCCAGCATGGCGACCCGGTCGTGGCGAGCATTTTCGTCAATCGCCTGCAGTTCGGCCCGAACGAGGATTTCGACAAATATCCGCGCACGCTCGAAGCCGACATCGAGAAGCTGCAGAAGGAAGGCGTCTACGTGTTGTTCGCGCCGACCGAAAAGGACATGTATCCGGAGCCGCAGGAGTATCGCGTCCATCCGCCGCACGATCTCGGCGACATCCTCGAGGGTGAATTCCGCCCCGGCTTCTTCCACGGCGTCTGCACCGTGGTGATGAAGCTGATGTCGTGCGTGCAGCCGCGCGTCGCGGTGTTCGGCAAGAAGGATTATCAGCAGCTGATGATCGTGCGCCAGATGTGCCACCAATTCGCGCTGCCGACCGACATCGTCGCCGCCGAAACCGTGCGCGACACCGACGGCCTCGCGCTCAGCTCGCGCAACCGCTACCTTTCGGCCGCCGAGCGCGCCGAGGCGCCGATGCTGGCCGCCGAACTCAATCGCGTGCGCGACGCAGTGCTCGCGGGCGAGCGCGACTTCGCGAAGCTCGAGGAGTCGGCCAAAGCGACGCTCGCGGCGCGCGGCTGGAATCCCGATTACATCGCGATCCGCAAGCGCTCGAACCTGATCGCGCCCGGCGCGCAGGACGCCAACGCACCGCTCGTCGTGCTGGCCGCCGCGAAGCTCGGCGCGACCCGGCTCATCGACAACCTCGAAATCTGACGCCGTCACCCGCGGCGCGAACCTGATTACACTGCGCAGTCACACAGGATTGGATTGATCATGCAACGCAATATGCTGAAGTCGAAGATTCACCGCGTCGCGGTCACGCACTGCGAGCTGCACTACGAGGGCTCGTGCGCGATCGACGAAGACCTGCTCGAAGCAGCGAACATCGTCGAAAACGAACGGATCGACATCTGGAACATCAACAACGGCGAGCGCTTCTCGACCTACGCGATCAAGGGTGAGCGCGGCAGCGGGATGATTTCGCTGAACGGCTCGGCCGCGCGTCGCGCGCAGCTCGGCGATCTGGTCATCATCGCGGCGTTCGCGGTGGTCGACGAGGCGGAGCTGAAGGCGGGCTGGAAGCCGGACTTGGTGTTCGTCGATGAAAACAACAAAATCAAGGGCAGCCGCGACCATGTGCCCACCCAGGCCTGGAGCTGAGCGCAGCTCGTGATGCGCGACTGAGGGCGGGCAGCCCCCCGCCCTCAGCCCTTCTTCCCCGTGCCGTTCGTCCACTCGACGATCGGCTGCCACTGCTCCAGATCCTTCTCCACGCGGCTTTTCGCGACGTCCCACAGCGTCAGGCCGTGCGCCGCGAGCTGCACGTAGTTCTGCGTGTCGCGCAGAAAGCCGAGCACCGGCAGCTTCAATCCCTCGACGAAACGATGCAGCTGCTCGGCCGAGCGCGTGCGTGCATCGACGCGCATGCCGACCACGCCGATCTCGATCGCGCCCTTCCTGACCGCCTTTTCCTTCGCGAGCCGCTCGAGAAATTCCTGGGTCGCGAGAATATCGAACATCGACGGCTGGAGCGGCACGATCACCTTGTCGGCGAGATCGAGCGCGATGTTCATGCGATTGCCATGCAGGCCGGCCGGCGTGTCGACGACCGCGTGCTCGAGGCCTTTCGGCGGCTTGGCCGGCGTGTCGGGATTGACCTCCCAGGTTTCGATGGCCGGCAGCGTGGAGGGCCGCAATTCGAGCCACGCATGCGCGGAGTGCTGCTTGTCGAGGTCGGCCAGCGCGACCCATTCGCCCTCCGCGGCGAAATAGCCGGCCAGATTGGTCGATAGCGTGCTCTTGCCCACGCCGCCCTTCGGATTCGCCACCACGATCACCGACATGAAATCTCCCGGAAAGAAGGCTGGACCGCTGCCAGCCGGTTTGCCGCGCTATTGCTCCGTACCCGCCGATCCGCTGTGACCGGCGCCGGCGGGCTCCATGATCGCTGCCGTTCGAAGATCGGTCTCCAGGTACGCCCACCGGTTCAGCCGTTGATAATATCGACAAATCCCGCGCGGCCGAAACCCCCGCATCGCGAATCAGCCGCCGCAAACCGCCGTTTTTATCGACAAGGACCTGAAATCTCATGAGCAAACTGCGCCCGGAATACACCGTCGAACGCCTGCAGCAGCGCCAGAAGGGCACGCTGCCGGACCTGCTGGGCCTACGCGTGCTGACCGTGGACCAGGGCACGCTGATCGCCGAACTGACCGTGCGCGACGAGCTGCTCGCGCCGAACGGCTTCCTGCACGCGGCCACCGTGATCGGCCTCGCCGACACCGCCTGCGGCTACGCGTGCATCGCGCATCTGCCCGAAAATTCGCGCAATTTCACGACGGTCGAGCTGAAGAGCAACTTTCTCGGCACCGCCACGCAGGGCACGATCCGCGCGGTCGCGAAGAGTGTGCACCTTGGGCGCAGCACGCAGGTCTGGGACGCGACGGTCACTGGTCCCGATGGTAAGACCATCGCACTGTTTCGTTGCACGCAGATGGTGTTGTACTAGGCGCCCCGCCCGCGCAGCAATGCCTTTCGATCCGATCGAAAGGCCAGCGCAAAGCGTCACCGCAGCGCCGCGAACAGCCCGCGCATATCGACGTGCTCGGCGAGCGTATCGGCCAGCCGCTCCAGCGACGCCTCGCGCAACGCCGGATAGTCCCCCGTTTCGGCATCGCTCAACCCCGCCCACGCGAGCAGCGCCGCGCACGCGGCCGGCGTGTCGAACAGGCCATGCACGTAGGTCGTGAGAATCTGGCCGTCGGCGGACAACGCGCCATCGGGACGGCCGAAGTCCGCGCCGCCCTCGCGCGGACCAGCACGGTCGAGCCGCAGCGCCGGCGCGTCCAATGCCGGTCCGCGCGTTTCGCCCATGTGAATCTCGTAGCCGGCGACATCCGGTGCGCCGGGCAGCGCGAGGCGCCCAGTCACGTTCTTCAGCGTCTTGTCGCGCGTGAGCACCGTCGCGTAGTCGAGCCAGCCGAAGCCTGCGAAGGTGCCGGGTGCGCCCTCGACGCCGTGCGGATCGGCGATCTCGCGGCCCAGCATCTGCATGCCGCCGCAAATGCCGATCACGCGGCCGCCATAGCGCAGATGCCGCGCGAGCACGTCGCCCCAGCCCTGCGCGCGCAGAAACGCGAGGTCGTCCGGCACGTTCTTCGAGCCCGGCAGGATGATCAGATCGGCGGCCGGCGGCGGCGTGCCCGCGCGCACATAGTGAAAATCGACCTGCGGATGCGCGCGCAACGCGTCGAAGTCGGTGTGGTTGCTGATGTGCGGCAGCACCGGCACGACCACGCGCAGCAGGCGGCGCGCTTCCCCGCTAGCCGCCGCGCGCAGCTCGGGCGGCAGCATGTCCTCGGCGTCGAGCGTCAGGCCGTGCAGATACGGCACGACCCCGAGCACCGGCTTGCCGGTCTTCGCTTCCAGCCAGTCGAGCCCGGGCTTGAGCAGACCGATGTCGCCGCGAAAGCGGTTGATGATGAAGCCGCGCACGCGCGCCTGCTCGCTGTCGGACAGACACGCGAGCGTGCCGGTCAGGTGCGCGAACACGCCGCCGCGATCGATGTCGGCGACCAGCACGACCGGACAATCGACCGCCTCCGCGAAACCCATGTTCGCGATGTCGCGCTCGCGCAGATTGATCTCGGCCGGACTGCCCGCGCCTTCGACGAAAATCGTGTCATACGACGCGCGCAGCCGCGCATACGACTCCAGCACCGCCTCGAACGCGACCGGCTTGTAGTCGTGATACGCGCGCGCGTCGAGATTGATGCGCGCCTTGCCGTGGATGATCACCTGCGCACCGCGATCGCTGGTCGGCTTCAACAGCACCGGGTTCAGATCGGTATGCGCGTCGATGCCCGCGGCAAGCGCCTGCAATGCCTGCGCGCGGCCGATCTCGCCGCCGTCGACGGTCACCGCGCTGTTCAGCGCCATGTTCTGCGGCTTGAACGGCGCGACCCGCGCGCCCGCGCGCCGCGCGAGGCGGCACAGTCCCGCGACCAGCGTGCTCTTGCCCGCATCGGACGTGGTGCCCTGGATCATCAGCGTGCCGCGCGGCACAGGCAGGGTGTCGGGGGAAATGGGCATTCGGGTCACGGCGGTGCAGGTGGAGGGTGGACAGTGGCGTTGTAATGGAATCGAGCGGCATTATCCCATCGCGCCGGTACAATCATAGGATGACTCCCCGCGACCTCACCTTCGTCCTCGGTGGCGCCCGCTCGGGCAAGAGCGCGCATGCCGAGCGGCTCGCCAGCGACAGCGCCCTCCCCGTCACCTACATCGCCACCGCCCGCGTCACCGACGACGCCGAATTCAACGCGCGCATCGCGCATCATCGCGAGCGGCGGCCCGCGCATTGGGGGCTCGTCGAAGCGGACGACGATCTCGCGGGCGCGCTAGCGCAACACGACGCGCCGGGCCAGTGTCTGCTGATCGACTGCCTGACGCTGTGGCTCGCCAACCTGCTGTGTCCCGCCGACGGCGCCGCACCGCCGCTGTCGCACTACTACGAGCAGGCCACCGCGTTCGAAGCCGCGCTCGCCGGCGCGCGCGGCAAGATCATCATCGTCAGCAACGAGATCGGGCTCGGCGTCGTGCCGCTCGGCGAAGCCACCCGCCTTTACGTCGACGAACTCGGCCGCCTCAATCAGCGCATCGCCGCATTGAGCAGCGTGGCCACGTTGATGGTGGCGGGACTGCCGCTCGCGCTGAAAAGCGCGAGCCACGCGTGATGCCGCCGCTGACGATGCCGCTGGTCGCGACACTCGCGGTCGCGGGCATCGCCGTCGATCGGTGGTTCGGCGAGCCGAGCCGCCGGCATCCGCTGGTCGGCTTCGGCAACTGGGCCACGCGCATCGAGGCGCGTTTCAATCACGACCGGCGTCTGCGGCTCAAGGGGCTGCTCGCATGGGCGCTCGCGGTGCTGCCGCCGGTGTTGACCGCGTGGTGGCTGGTCGCCGTGCTGCCGTTGTTCGCGGCCTGCGCGCTGCATGTCGCGCTGCTGTGGTTCGCGCTCGGCGCGCGCAGCCTGCGCGATCACATCGCACCGATCTCGAGGGCGCTGGGCCAACACGATCTCGCCACCGCACGTGAGCTGACCGCGCGGATCGTGTCGCGCGACACCAGTCAGTCCGACGAAGCCGCGCTCGCGCGCGCCGCGGTCGAATCGGCGCTCGAAAACGGCAACGACGCGATCTTCGGCGCGCTGTTCTGGTTCGCGCTCGCGGGCGGGCCTGGCGCGCTCGGCTTTCGCCTCGCCAATACGCTCGACGCGATGTGGGGTTATCGCACGCCGCGCTATCTGCGCTTCGGCTGGGCCGCCGCGCGCATCGACGACGTGCTGAACTGGATTCCCGCACGGCTGACCGCCACCAGCTACGCGCTGCTCGGCGACACACTGACCGCATGGCGCTGCTGGCGCGAGCAGGCGCCGCGCTGGGACAGCCCGAACGCAGGACCGGTGATGGCGTCCGGCGCCGGCAGCCTGAACGTGCTGATCGGCGGGCCGGCCGTGTATCACGGCACGCTCGAGCATCGGCCGACGCTGGGCTTCGGGCATCGCGCCGAGGCGCGTCATGTGGGCGCCGCGTTGATGCTGGTCGAACGCACGGTGATTCTGTGGCTGGCCGTGCTGATCGTGCTGGCCTTGTTGAGCGTGCCGTTTCATGGCTGAGCGAAACGACACGCGTAGCGATGGGACGAGCGCATGACCGACCGGATGCACGCGCGCGAGCAAGCCGCAAGCGACACGATCGCACACGGCGGCAACCTGCACGAAGCGGCGACGCGCTACGGCATTCCGTACGCACATTGGCTCGATCTGTCGACCGGCATCAATCCGCACGGCTACCCGGTGCCGCCGCTGCCCGCCGATGCCTGGCGCCGGTTGCCCGATGAAGGCGACGGCTTCGCCGAGCGGGCCGCGCGCTACTACGGCGCACCCGATGCCGCGCACGTGCTGCCGGTGGCCGGCAGCCAGGCGGGGATTCGCGCGCTGCCCGCGCTGCTGCCGCGCGCCACGGTCGGCATCGCGCCGCTGACCTACGGCGAGTACGCGCCGGCGTTCGCGCGCGCCGGACACGAGGTCGCGCCGCTCGACGTGCAGCTCGACACGCTGCCCGCCGCGCTCACGCATGTCGTGATCGTCAATCCCAACAATCCGACGGCTACCCATATCGATGCCGCGAGGCTGCTGCACTGGCACGCGCAGCTGCGCGAACGCGGCGGCACGCTGCTGGTCGACGAAGCATTCGCCGATACGCTGCCGGCCGCGCGCGTCGCGTCGCTGGCGGCGCATACGGGGCGAGACGGGCTCGTCGTATTACGCTCGCCCGGCAAGTTCTTCGGGCTCGCGGGGGTGCGCGCCGGCTTCGTGCTGGGTGCGCCGGCCTTGCTCGCCGCGTTGCGCGACAGTTTGGGCGCGTGGACGGTCAGCGGTCCCGCACGTCATGCGGTGAGCGCCGCGTTCGCCGATGCCGTATGGCAAACGCGGATGCGTGAGCGGCTGACCACCGAAAGCGCGCGGCTTGCCGGGCTGTTGCATGCGCACGGTTTCGCGACACGCGGGACCCCGCTTTTCGCATGGACCGACGATGCGCGCGCCGCCGCATTGCACGAAGCGCTCGCGCGGCGCGGCGTGTGGACGCGTCTTTTTCCGCCATCTCCGCGGATGCCATCGGCCAGCGTACGCTTCGGGCTGCCGGGCGATGAAACCGAATGGACCCGCTTCGAACAACAGCTGCAACAGGCGATTGATTCGATCGATACCGCGCGCTCGGGTTAGCGCACCGTCCTTCGCACCCCAGCCGTTCAACGCTTCGTGATCCGCCCTCGCCCGATGACCCGCTTCACTCGCTCCACCCGCCTTGCCGCGCCCGCGCGCCGATCGATCCAGTGGTTCAGCGCCGCGGCGCTCGCTTTATCTGCGCTGAGCGCGCACGCCGCGATCACCGTCACCGACGACAGCGGCGCGACCGTCACGCTCGCCGCGACCGCGCAACGCGTGATCAGCCTCGCCCCGCACGTGACCGAATTGCTGTACGCCGCGGGCGGCGGGCCGAAGATGGTCGGCGCGGTGTCGTACAGCGACTATCCGCCCGAAGCGAAGCAACTGCCGCGCGTCGGCGACAACAAGGCGCTCGACCTCGAACGCATCGTCGCGCTGAAACCAGATCTGATCGTCGTTTGGCGGCATGGCAATGCGCAGCGCCAGCTCGAGCGCTTGCGCGAGCTGCACGTGCCGCTCTTTTTCAGCGAGCCGCGCCGTCTCGACGATATCGCCGTGTCGCTGACGAAGCTCGGCCGGCTGCTCGGCACCTCGGCGAGCGCGGACGCGGCGGCGGCCGCCTATCGCGACGACATCGCCCGTCTGCGCGCGCGGTATGCGAACCGCCCAGTAGTCAGCGTGTTCTATCAGGTATGGGACCGGCCGCTGATGACGCTAAACGGCGAGCACATGATCAGCGACGTGATCACGCTATGCGGCGGCCGCAACGTGTTCGCGGATCTGCAGCCGCTCGTGCCGACCGTATCGACCGAAGCGGTGCTCGCGGCGAATCCGCAGGCGATCGTCACGGCCGCGCCCGGCGCGACGCAGCCCGACACGACGCTGCCGCAACTCGACACATGGCGCGCGTGGCCGCGTCTCGCGGCCGTCGCGAACAACAACCTGTTTGCGATCGACGGCGATCTGATCAATCGCCCCGCGCCGCGCATCGCGCAAGGCGCACGGCAACTGTGCGAGGACCTTGAACTGGCGCGCTCGCGCACAAACAAAACCGAGCGATGACGCGCCGCGGGACGCGCAAAAAATACGCTCAGTTCTCCGGATGAGCACGCGGGTCACGCATTCCATCGCACCAGCGACCACTGCAGCGTCTCGTCGTTACGCCGCAACCAGACGATCCCCGCCATATCGAGCGACCACTGCAGGCAACGTGCGAGCGGCACCTCCAGCACCCACGACGCGATCGCGCGCATCACGCCCGCGTGCGTGACCACGTACGCGGGCGACAGCTCGCGCGTCAGCGCGAACGCATCGAACCACGCTCGCACACGAGCGACGAATTGCGCGACGCTCTCGCCGCCATGCGCGCGCGCATGTTCGAAATTGGCGGCCCAGTCGTCGAGCTGGGCGCGATCGATCGTATCCCAGCGCTGCGCTTCCCATTCGCCGAAATCCATCTCCTTCAGACGCTCGTCGTGGCTGACCACGCAGCCGAAGTCGTTGGCGATCTCGTTCGCGAGCGCGGCGCAGCGCGTGAGCGGACTCGTGATCAGCACGCGCGGCGCCGGCACCTGCAAGCTCGCGAGCTTCACCGCCAACGCGTTGGACGTGACCTCGGCGCTTTCCGCCAACGCGACATCACTATGGCCATAACAAACCCCCGCCTCGAGCGCGACAGCGGGATGTCGAATCAGGACGATATCCATGCAAGCCCCACCAGATAGATGCTCAATTCGAAGATCTGCTGCGCGAAGCCGAGACAGTCGCCGGTATAGCCGCCGATGCGTCTGACGAAATAACGGGCCATCGCGAAGCGCAGCGCCAACAGCACGACACACGTGAGCGCGGCGAAACGCCAGTCGGGCGCGCCGGGGCCGTTCGGCCACAGCAGCCACGGCAGCCCGAACAGCGCGGCGCACAGCAGGGCTGGCCCGCTCAGACGCTGCGCGACCGGCTTGGCTTTGCCCGCGGTGCGCACATAGTCGAGCGTGGCCAGATAACTGATCGCGCACGCGCGGCTCGCGCCATGCGCCGCAACCATCAGACTTGCGGCGGAAAGCGGCGGCAACGCGGCGAGCGTTTGCCACTTGATCGCCAACGCGATCACGAGCGCGATGGCACCGAAAGCACCGATGCGCGAGTCGTGCATGATGCGCAACGCATCGTCGCGCGTATAGGCGCCACCGAACGCATCGACGCAATCGGCCAGACCGTCCTCGTGGAACGCGCCCGTCACGAGCAGCGATGCGGCCATCGACAGCAGCACCGCGACGCCCCCCGGAAACACGCGCAGCGCGGCCAGGTAGACGAGCGCGCTGAAGCCGCCGACCAGCACGCCGACGAGTGGAAAATAGCGCGCCGCCGCGTTCAGATAATGCGGCTCGTAGCCGACCCAGCGCGGCACGGGCACGCGCGTGAAGTAACCGAGCGCCGTGAAGAAATAGCGCAATTCCGCGAGCGGGTTCATGGACGTGTCGAGTGCATGTTCACAGCGATGCGAGCCGGGCTTCGCGTTGCCGCGAAGCGTGGGTTCGAGTGCATCACGGTTCGCGATCCGCGACGCCCGCGGAATCGAAGCTGGCCATCTCATTGATGAAGGCCGCCGCCGCGCGCAGCACCGGCACCGCGAGCGCGGCGCCGGTGCCCTCGCCGAGCCGCATGTCGAGCGACAGCAGCGGCTGCGCGCCGAAATGATCGAGCATGCGCCGATGCCCGGCCTCGTTCGACGCATGCGCAAACACGCAGTACTCGCGCACGTCGGGCGAGAGCGCATCGGCGACCAGCAGCGCGGAGGTCGCGATGAAGCCATCGACGAGGATCGTCATGCGCGCCTCGGCGGCCGCCAGAAACGCGCCTGTCATCATCGCGATTTCGAAGCCGCCGAAGGTCGCCAGCACGTCGAGCGGCGCGCAGGCGTCCGGATGACGCGCGAGCGCCGCCGCAAGCACGTTGCGCTTCTTCGCGAGTCCGGCATTGTCGAGACCGGTGCCGCGGCCGACGCAGTCGTCGATCGGCACGCCGCACAGGCGGCTCATCAGACAGGCGGCCGCCGACGTGTTCGCGATGCCCATCTCGCCGAAGCCGATCACGTTGGTGCCGAGCGCCGCGTGATGACGCACGCGCGCGGCGCCTGCCTGCATCGCGGCGAGCGCTTCGGCGTGCGTCATCGCGGCTTCGTGCGCGAAGTTGCGCGTGCCGCGCCCGATCGGAATATCGACGAGTCCGTCGGTGGACGGCAGCGGCGTCGCGATGCCCGCGTTGACCACTTCGAGTTCGAGACCGGCGACGCGGCTGAGCGCATTGATCGCCGCGCCGCCCGCTATGAAGTTCGCGACCATCTGCGCGGTCACCGCTTGCGGGTACGGGCTCACGCCTTCGGCTGCGATGCCGTGATCGCCCGCGAACACGATCATCGCGGGACGTTGCACACTGGGACGCGTACTGCGCTGGATCAGGCCCATCTGACGCGCGAGCGTTTCGAGCCGGCCGAGGCTGCCGGGCGGTTTGGTGCGCGTATCGATGATCCGTTGCAGCTCGGCGCGCAGCGTCTGATCGAGCGGCGCGACTTCGGGCAAACCGGCCGGGAGTGGGATGCGAGTCATAGGTGTGATCGAGACAAGGTATGGGGGATGAATAGTCAGCCTGACTGTCCGTCATGACCGGCAGGCGATTCATGACGCGCGCGCGGCGCGGGAATCAGCGCCTCGTGCTCGCCATCGCGAATCAGAATCAGCGGATAGCCGAACGCGCGGCTCGTCAACGCGGGCGTCAGCACGTCGCGCACCGGGCCCGCATACGCGCCGCCCGCGCCGTCGAGCAGCAACGCGTGCGTCGCGAAGCGGCGCGCGAGGTTCAGGTCGTGGCATGAGAACAGCACACTGCGCGGTAGGTTGCGTCCCGGTTCGCTCGTCCATGCGACGAGCGCTTCGAGGCAATCGATCTGATGATGCAGATCGAGATGCGACAACGGTTCGTCGAGCAGCAATAGCGGCGCGTCCTGGCACAGCACTGCCGCGAGCGCGACGCGCTGACGCTCGCCGCCCGATAGCGACAGCACATCGCGCGCCGCAAAGTCCGCAAGGCCGAGCGATTCGAGCGCCGCCTGCGCGGCCGCACGATCTTCATCGCGCTCCCAGCCCCAGCCGCCCAGATGCGGGAAGCGGTTCAGCAGCACGATGTCGAGCACGCTGGCATTGAACGCATCGGCCGCGCTTTGCGGCATCAGCGCGCGGCGCCGCGCGAGCGGCAGCGGCTGCCAGTCGGCCACGCGCACGCCATCGAGTTCGACATGGCCCGCCGTCGGATGCAACAGGCCTGCCAGAGTCGACAGCAAGGTGGTCTTGCCCGCGCCGTTCGGCCCGGCGATACACCAGATTTCTCCCGCATGGAAGGTGTGCGTGAACGCATCGAGCAAGGTGCGCGCGCCGGCGCGCAGCGTCAGGCGTTGCGTGCTCAGCATCGAAGAGGTGGGTCTGGGTTCGGCTTGCATCATCGGCGGCGTTTGAGCAGCATCCACAAAAACACCGGCACGCCGACCAGCGAAGTGATCACGCCGACCGGCAACTGCGCGGGTGCGATCACGGTACGCGCGATCAGATCCGCGCCCATCACCGCGACACCGCCGCCGAGCGCGGCCGCGGGCAGCAGCATGCGCTGGTCGTTGCCGAACGCGAGCCGCAGCATGTGCGGCACGACGAGACCGACGAAGCCGATCGTGCCGGCGGTCGTCACCGCCGCGGCCGCCGCCAGCGAAGCGACCAGGTACACGCGCAAACGCAGCGGCATCACCGCAACGCCCAACGCTTGCGCGGCCGCGTCGCCGCGCAGCAGCAGGTTCAAACGCGGCGCGGCCGGCACGATCGCCAGCAACACGAGCGCGAGCGCGATCAGCGCGGTCCACGGCAGCGCGCCGCCGTTGAGGTCGCCGGTCAGCCAGAACAGCATGCCGCGCAGACGGCTATCGGGCGCGAGATTGAGCAGCAGCGTGATCATCGCGCCCCACCCGGCCGCGATCACCGCCCCGGTCAGCAGCAAACGCGGCGACGTATCCTGCGGCTCGCCGCGCCACAGTTCGCGACGCGCGAGTCCGAGCACCAGCAGGATCGACACGAACGCACCGGCGAACGCGCTCGCATCGACGATCCACCAGGCGCCGCCCGCGATCATCGCGACCAGCGCGAAGCTGGCAGCGCCGCCCGACACGCCGAGCACGTACGGCTCGGCCAGCGGATTGCGCAGCAGCACCTGCAGCAGCGCGCCGGCGAGCGCCAGCAACGCGCCGCACGCGAAGCCCGCGAGCGCGCGCGGCAATCGCAACGTGCGCACGATTTCGCCGGTGAGAGCGTCGCTGCCCGTGGCGCCGAACGTGTGCGTTGGCACGAGCGCCGCAAGCACGCGCGACGGCGCGAGAGGCACGCTGCCGAGCACGAGCGACGCGCCGAGCAGCGCGACGGCGGCGAGCGCGAGTCCGAGCCAGATCGCGGCCGCGCGTTTCGCATTCATCGGGCGCGGCGTTGCCATCGCGGCGGACAGCGAACCGGACGCGCGACTCATCCGCGTGCGCTCACGCATGCGGGCAGCCCGGCGCGCGCGTCACTGCTGCTGCCAGCCGAGCGTGACATACGCACCGCGTCGCGGCGAGTTATACGAGTAGGCCGTTTCATAGTCCTTGTTGAACAGATTGTCGATTTGCGCGCTGACGTACCACGCCTTCGTGATGTTGTAGCGCGCCGATAGATTCACGATGCCATAACCGCCGAGGTTGCCGGTGCTGTCTGGACGCGGACCACTGACGATCCACTCGCCGCCGACCCGCCATCCACCGATGCTGCGATTCACCGCGAACGACCCGAAGCGTCGCGCGCGCCGCACGAGGTCGGTACCGCTGTCGAGATCGACCGGATTCTGCAGCGTCAACGTCGCGCGTACGTCGGTCTTGCCGACATGACCGCTCCACGATCCTTCGAGTCCCTGCACCTTCGCATGGCCGACGTTCTCCGCGAGATAAATGCCGGGGATCGTCTGTACGTAGTTGATCAGATTCGTATAGCGCGTCTGGAATGCGTTCAGACGCATCACGCCGAGCGCATCGGTCGCGTACTGCAAACCGGCTTCGACCGAGTGACTGCGCTCGGGCTGGATCGACGGGTTGCCGCTGATCGGATAGTACAGATCGTCGAAGCTCGGCGCGCGGAAAGCATCCGAATAGCTTGCGGTTACCTTCCAGTGCGACGTGATGTCGAAACCGTAGCCGAGATAGTAACTGTTCGCTCCGCCGAAATCGGAGTACTGATCGCGGCGTACGTTGGCCTGAATCTGGTTGCGGCCGAAGCGCGCGCTGTAGCCGGCGAAGACCGAATCGACGTGACGGTCGGGCGCGGCGAACGTGTCGGAGTCGAGAGTCTGGTCGAGATGCTCGTAGCCGAGCTGCAGCTTCTGGTTCGCGGCGAGCGCGAAATCGTTCTGCCACGTGTACTGGCGATTGTCGGTATCGAAGCGGTCGTCGTAGATGCCATTGGTGTTCGAGACGCTGCGGTCGTCGCCCTCGGCGAGCGTGAAGTGGGTGGTCCACCAGTCGGTCAGCTTGCCGTTCGCGAACACGGACGCCTGGCGAAACTTGCTATAGAGGTTGTTCAGATCGGTCGGCACGCCGTACGCATTGTCGTAGCTGTTGTTGTTGTTCGACTGGAAGTAGCTGACGCCCGCGTCCCACTTGTCGTTGAACTTGTGGCGCAGCGACGCGCTGATGCTCTCGTTCAGATTGCCGTTCGCGTTCGGATTTGCGGCCGGCGCCTCGAGCGGATTGAGCGACGAAAAGCCGTCGCCCTTCGTGCGCGCGAGCGAAATGTTGAAGGTCGTGCGGCCGTCCTGATCGAGCGCGCCGTTCACGCCGGCCGTTTGCGTCTGCGTGTGATAGCTGCCGTAGCCGACAGAAAAATTGAAGCGCGGCGGATGATCGCCGCCGTCTTTCGTGAACACCTGCACGACACCGCCGATCGCGCCCGAACCGTACAACGCCGACACGTTGCCATTCACGACTTCGACGTGATCGACCTGGTCGAGCGGGATCTGTGCGAGCTGAGCGGAGCCGAGACTCACAGAATCGACGCGCACGCCGTCGATCAGCAGCAGCGATTGTGTCGACGACGCGCCGCGCAGAAAGAGGCTCGTGGTCGAACCGGGGCCACCCGTGCGCGAGATTTGCGCGCCGGGCGCGAGTCGCAGCAAGCCGGGCAGATCGGTCGCGGTCGTGTCGGCGATGTCCTGCTGATCGAACTGCGTGGTCTGCGGGATCGCATCGCGCAACGCTTGCGCGCCGCGCTGCGCGGTCACGACGATCGGCGACAGCACGTTGCCCGACGCATCGGCGGAAGCGGGATATGACGAATCGGCAACGTTTGCGGCGTTCGCGGTGCTTGCATCCGCATTGGACGATGAAGACACAGGCTCGGCGCTTTGCGCATGCACGACGAGCGGCATGCTCGCGAACGCGAGCAGCGTCGCGCGGGCGATGGGGGACAACATGGGATGACATTCCTGTGGATAGCGTGCGCGGCCTGCTTCCCCGCGGGCCGACGCGTCACGAGGCGTCCCCTTGTTTAACGTTTTCGCGGGGGACGTCCCTCTTTTCTGGCCGGTATCCGGGCTACGACACATCGATCCCGCCTTCCCACGCGTGACGCGCAGTGGCACACTCGCAGATTGAACTTCCAACCTTGCGACCAGGACCGACCTGCATGAGCACATCACATGCGGTCGTTTACCGTTGCGGGGGCAGCGCAGGTTCGCGCATCCGGTTTGGCACCGCGCGCGCCCTGCTTCCCGTTTAACTGCGCGCGCCGAAAAGCGCGCGCGGGCACCAGAGTGCGGGAAGTGTAGGAGCGGCTTCGCGGGGCGTCAAGAAACGCCAACCGGAGCGCAATCCGTTCTGTCGAATGCAGGGTTATTGTCCGATGGATTGCCGGTCTTTTATCTTATGGTCGACGACACGACTCGCAACGAACCTGCACGAAGCGATGCTGTTACGTCTCGAAACGAGACAATTGTCGGAACCTGTAATATTCCGCGCTAAAATGCGATGTCTTTAGAGGACGCAGCACATGCTCACCGAACTCGAATCACTCTCCCAGAACATCGGCAAGCTGATTGCGATCAGCCAGCGCCACAATGAAGCGCGGATCGCGCTCGAAGAGCAGCTCGCGCAAACGCGTGCGGAAGTACAAGCCACGCACGCAGAACTTGCGCAATTGCGTGCCGAGCGCGACGCACTGCAAGCTGAACGCGACGCGCTGTCCGCCAAGATCGACGACGCTCAGGTGCGCCTGAATGCGATTCTCGAAAAATTGCCGCGCGCACGCGCGAGCAGCGAACCGGATAACCAGCTCGATCTGCTCGAGTCCGCCCAGCCCGAACACGAGGAAGCGGCAAGCGACGTGAGCCGACACGGAGAAAGCGCATGACCACCAAGCAGATCGAAGTATCGATTCTCGAAGTACCCTACCGTCTCGCCTGTTCGCCTGAAACGGAAGGCGCGCTGCTCGAGGCGGTCGCGCGCGTCGACGCCGAGATGAAGAAAATCCGCAGCGGCAGCAACGTGCGCGGCACCGATCGCATCGCGGTCATGGCGGCGCTGTCGCTGGCATCGGAACTGCTTAAGCTGCAAAGCAGCGTGCGACACGGAGAAGCATTTCCTGCTGAAGAAATCCGGCGTACAATGCAGCAAATGAACGAACAACTAGGTACTGTGATTGAGCAGTACAGCATGCAGTAAGCAGTAGTTGACTCAATAGCAGGCCGGTTTCGAACCGGTCACTTGTTCAACGGTTTGTGTTGTAGCTTCATCTGTTTAGCTTCCCTGCCTGGTTCGCCAAGGTCATATATTCCTTGAACCAATGCCATGTGCACGGTTGCGGAAATTTGTAGCACGGGTGTGCGCGTCACTCTGTCTGATGTACCCGAAGTGTTGCTAACTGCGACCAATTCTGAACCCTCGGTTCAGGATGCCGGCCTAGCGGCTAAGGCGGGGACCTTATCTGGAACGGCATCGGACTTCGGTTCGATGCCGTTTTTCTTTGGTCGTCGTTTTTTCGTTTGAGTGCCTGTTTCAGGGGCTTTTCCGCACGCGCCTGTTGTTGGCGCCTCGTTCAATCTCACACGCTCACGCCGATTCATGCGCTACTGGCTGATGAAGTCCGAACCGGACGAAGCAAGCATCGACGACCTCGCCAACGCACCGCATCGCACCTTGCCGTGGACCGGCGTGCGCAACTATCAGGCGCGCAACTTCATGCGAGACGTGATGCAGGTCGGCGACGGCGTGCTCTTCTACCATTCGAGCTGTCCGGAGCCCGGCATCGCGGGCATCGCGGAAGTCTCGTCGACCGCGTATCCGGATCCGACGCAGTTCGATAAAAAGAGTCCGTACTACGACGCGAAATCGTCGCCGGAAACGCCGCGCTGGATGCTCGTCGACGTCGTGTTCAAGAAGAAAATCCCGCTGATTCCGCTGGCCGCGCTGCGCGAACATGCCGAATTGCAGGACATGCGCGTGCTCGCCAAAGGCAACCGTCTGTCGATCACACCGGTGACCGACGCCGAATGGCGCTTCATCACTAAACAGCTGGTTTAAGGGCAAATGCGCGACGCGGCACGTGTCGTGATCGCGTCCAGGCCATCATTCCCGATGCGGCGGCGAAACACTATTTGGGGAACCAAGCGTCAATAAAACGCGCCTAATCGGTCGACGAAAGCGCGAGCTCGAATCAACCGTTCGACGGCACCCCGATCCATTCGCTAGCGCTTCCGTCAAACCGCGCGCCGCCATCGCGTCATCACTCGGCGCACGCGTCGAACGTGCACAACCTGTTCAAACAAGGATTCCAGCCATGACGACAAAAACCGCGCGGGCCCTCGCACTCGCGCTCGCCTTTGGCGCGCCTGTGGCGCTCGCGCTGAACCCTGCGCCCGCTCGCGCGCAGACCATGATGCCGCAGCCTTCGGGCGTGCTGTCGCTGAATGCGCAGGCGAGCGCGGAAGTCCCGCAGGACGAAGTCGAAATCACGCTGTTTTACGAGCAGGAAGCGAGCGAGCCGTCCGCGTTGACGTCGACGCTGAACCAGCGCGCCGACGCGGCATTGCAGAAGGCGCGCGGCGTGGCCGGCGTGACTGCACGCTCGGGTGCGTTCTCGATCTTCCCGTCGACGGACCGCGACGGACGTATCTCGGCGTGGCGCGGCCGCACCGAAGTCGTGCTCGAATCGCGCGACTTCGCCGCGGCCTCGAAGCTCGCCGGACAGATGGCATCGATCATGCAGGTGGGCAACGTGCGTTTCTCGCTGTCGCCGGAAGCGCAACGCGCGGCCGAACAGCGGCTCAGCGGCGAGGCAATCAAATCGTTTCGCGAGCAGGCCGCGGCGTCCTCGCAGGCGTTCGGCTTTAGCGGCTATTCGATCCGCGAGGTCAACGTGAATCACAGCGGCGCGATGCCGCGTCCGATGATGATGATGATGAGCGCACGCGCGATGGGCGCCGACGCGAAGAGCGCGCCGATGCCGCTCGAAGGCGGTACGTCGACGGTGACGGTCAACGTGTCGGGGTCGGTGCAGATGAAGTGACGCGCACGCGCGAACGTCAGCGCCTCAGTCAGCGCCCCAAAGAGAAACGCCACGGCATCCATCGATGCCGTGGCGTTTTTTCATGCAGCGTTCGCTACGCTAGCCGGGCGCAGCTCAGTTCGCGCCAACCGCCTGCGCCGGCTCGCGGCGCCCCCGGCGATACGCCCACACCATCAGGCCGATGCCCGCGAGGATCATCGGCAGCGACAGCCATTGACCCATTGACAGACCCATTGCGAGCAGGCCGAGGAAATCGTCCGGCTCGCGCGCGAATTCGACTGTGAAGCGCGCGAGGCCATAGCCGATCAGGAACATCGCGGAAATCGCGCCGAGCGGCTTGGGCTTGCGCGAGAAAAAGATCAACACGAAAAACAGCGCCACGCCTTCGAGCGCGATCTCGTACAGCTCCGACGGATGCCGCGGCAGCATGTGATATTGCGCAAACACTTCGTTCAGATGCCATTGCGCGGCCAGTTGCGGATGCGCGGCGAGCCAGCTGGCGTCGTCGGGCGCGGCGCCCGGGAACAGCATCGCCCACGGCGCGGCCGGATCGGTCACGCGGCCCCACAGCTCGCCGTTGATGAAGTTGCCGAGGCGCCCCGCCGCGAGGCCCGTGGGCACCATCGGCGCGACGAAATCGGTGACCTGCAACCACGAGCGCTTGCGCTGATACGCGAACAGCATCATCGCGATGGTGACGCCGAGAAAGCCGCCGTGAAACGACATGCCGCCTTCCCACACCTTGAAGATGTCGAGCGGATGCGCGAAATAGAAGCTCGCCTTGTAGAACAGCACATAGCCGAGCCGGCCGCCGAGGATCGTGCCCAGCACGCCGAAGAACAGCATGTCGTCGATGTCCTTCGCGGTCCAGCCTTGCGCGGCGACGTACGGCAGCCGCAGCCGCAGCCGGGCGACCACGATCGCCGCGACGAACGCGACGAGGTACATCAAGCCATACCAGCGCACGGCGAGCGGCCCCAGATGGATGGCGACAGGGTCGAAATTCGGGTGAATGAGCATCGTGTAGTTATGGGCAGTTCAGGTTCGAAAGCAGTTTTACAGGGATCAGAAGCGGGATCTAGACACGCGACGCCACGCTCGCCGCATGGGCGCGCACGATCTCGATGAAGCCCGCCAGCACCGGGCTGACCTCGTCGGTGCGCCAGACGAGTCCCGTTTCGATCGCGGGCACCGACTCGGACAACGGCCGGTAGACGACGCCCGTGCGCCGCAGGTTACGCAACGATTGCGGCACCAGTGCGACGCCCATGCCGGCCGACACGAGACTCACGATGGTCTGCATCTGGATCGCCTCCTGGCCGATCCGCGGCGCGAGGCCCGCGACGCCGTAGCAATCCATAATGATGTCATAAAAGCCTGGCGCGAGACGTCTTGGGAAGATCACGAGCGGCGCGTCGCCGAGATCGCGCAGGCTGACGGGCGTGTCGAGCCATTCGGCGGCGGGGTCTTCTTTTGGCTTGCCCTTGCCGTTTTTGTTCACGCTGCCTTGCAAGCGTTGCGCCATCTCCGTCGACATCGCGATCACCAGCGGCTCGCGCGCGATTGGCAGCCACGACAGCTGCGCCGCATGCCGCGACGGCAGCGGCGCGATCACCAGACCCGCGTCGATACGCCCGGCCACCAGTTCGTCCACCTGCACGTCGCTGGTCGCCTCGGTCAACTCGAGCCGCACGCGCGGATGCCGCGCGCCGAAATCGCGCAACAGCAGAGGCAGCAGGCCGTAATCCGCGGTCGACACGAATGCGAGCGACAGCACGCCCGCCTCGCCGCGCGCGAGGCTCTGCGCGAGCGGCCTCAACCCTTCCGCGGCCGCGAGCAGCCGCTGCACCTCGGGCAGCAGATCGGCGCCGACCGCGGTCAGCTCGACCGAACGCTTGGTGCGCGCGAACAGCTCAACGCCGAGCGTCTCCTCCAGCGCGCGGATCGCCTGCGACAGCGGCGGCTGCGTCATCGACAGACGCGCGGCCGCGCGCCCGAAGTGCTTTTCCTCGGCGACGGTGACGAAATAGCGCAACTGGCGCAGATCGGGAATCGTCGGCAGCATGATTAATATATTTTACGACCTAAACAGCCGCGAATAATACACGCGACGCCGGCCACGCAAAACCGCCTGTTTGCACGGTCTGGCGGAACTACACTGAACGGATGCGCGCGCGGACGCCGTCGCGCGCATTCATCAGAACAGCCAGACTTGGAGCTCCCCATGGCCTACAACCGTCGTTCAAAGAACATCACGCAAGGCATCGCGCGTTCCCCGAATCGCTCGATGTACTACGCGCTTGGCTACCAGAAGGAGGATTTCGACAAACCGATGATCGGCGTCGCCAACGGTCACTCGACGATCACGCCATGCAACGCCGGCCTGCAGCGCCTCGCCGACGCGGCCGTCACCGCGATCAAGCGCGCCGACGCGAATCCGCAGACTTTCGGCACGCCGACGATCTCCGACGGCATGTCGATGGGCACCGAAGGCATGAAGTACTCGCTGGTGTCGCGCGAGGTGATTGCCGACTGCATCGAGACTTGCGTGCAGGGGCAATGGATGGACGGCGTGGTCGTGATCGGCGGCTGCGACAAGAACATGCCGGGCGGCATGATCGGCCTCGCGCGCATGAACGTGCCGGGCATCTACGTGTATGGCGGCACGATCCGGCCGGGCAACTGGAAAGGCACCGATCTGACGATCGTGTCGTCGTTCGAGGCAGTCGGCGAATTCACGGCGGGCCGCATGTCGCAGGAGGACTTCGAGGGCATCGAGAAGAACGCGTGTCCGTCGACCGGTTCGTGTGGCGGCATGTACACGGCCAATACGATGAGCTCGTCGTTCGAGGCGCTCGGCATGTCGCTACTGTATTCGTCGACGATGGCGAACCCGGATCAGGAGAAGGTCGACTCGGCCGCCGAATCGGCGCGCGTACTCGTCGAAGCGGTCAAAAAGGATCTAAAGCCGCGCGACATCATCACGAAGAAATCGATCGAGAACGCGGTCGCGCTGATCATGGCGACCGGCGGCTCGACCAACGCGGTGCTGCACTATCTGGCGATCGCACACGCGGCCGAGGTCGAATGGACGATCGAGGACTTCGAGCGCATGCGCAAGAAAGTGCCGGTGATCTGCAACCTGAAACCGTCGGGCCAGTATGTCGCCACCGATCTGCACAAGGCGGGCGGCATTCCGCAGGTGCTGAAGATTCTGCTCGATGCCGGGCTTCTGCATGGCGATTGCATGACGATCACCGGCAAAACGCTCGCCGAGGAACTGAAGGACGTACCCGGCAAACCGCGCAGCGATCAGCAGGTGATCTTCCCCGTCGACCAGGCGCTGTACGCGGAAGGCCACCTCGCGATCCTGAAGGGCAATCTCGCCGAAGACGGCGCGGTCGCCAAGATCACCGGGCTGAAGAACCCGGTCATCACAGGTCCGGCGCGCGTATTCGACGACGAGCAGAGCGCGCTCGAAGCGATCCTCGCCGACAGGATCGTCGCCGGCGATGTCGTGGTGCTGCGCTATCTGGGCCCGAAGGGCGGCCCCGGTATGCCGGAAATGCTTGCGCCGACCTCGGCGATCATCGGCAAGGGGCTCGGCGAGTCGGTCGGACTGATCACCGACGGCCGCTTCTCGGGGGGCACGTGGGGCATGGTGGTCGGGCACGTCGCGCCGGAGGCGTTCGTCGGCGGCACGATCGCGCTCGTGCAGGAAGGCGATTCGATCACGATCGACGCACACCGGCTGCTGCTGCAATTGAACATCGACGACGCCGAGTTGCAGCGCCGCCGCGCCGCATGGCAGGCGCCGAAGCCGCGCTACACCCGCGGCGTGTTGGCGAAGTATTTCGCGCTCGCGCTGCCGGCGAATCGGGGGGCGGTGACGGGTTAATTACTACGGGCCGGCGCGCCCGCTTCGCTGGACGAACCCGCCGCCACGCTACGCAAAAACGCAAGGGGCGCACGAAAATCCGTGCGCCCCTTTGCTCTTATAATGCGTGCACCACGAGCCGGGCATCTGCACTGGCGGAGACCATAATGAAATCGATGTCGTACGCAGCCGTAGCAGCTTCTGTTGCGCTCGCCGCCGCATTGAGCGCCGCCAGTCCCGCAGCCAGTGCCGAAGCAGCCGGCCTCGCGCTCGCCCAGCAGAAGAACTGCATGAGCTGCCACTCGGTCAACCGCCCGTTCATGGGGCCGGCGCTGCACGACGTCGCTATCCGGTATGCGGGGCGCGACGACGCCGCGACCTATCTGAAGCACAAGATCCTCGATGGCAGCACCGGTGCATGGGGAACCGTGCCGATGCCCGCGAACACGCAACTGACGCCCGATCAGGCGGCCACGCTGGCGGCCTGGGTGCTGACGCTCAAATAACGGACCTCTCGTGTCGCCGCGGCCTCAACGCGAGCGCCGCGCGATTTCTTCTTCCACCGCTTCCCGTACCCAATCGGTCATCTCGGCTTCGAGCGTCTGCGCGACCTCGCGCGTGATCTGACTCACGAGTAGGCTCGTGTGCTGCTGCACTGCGTCGCGGCAGCGCGCCTCGATGATGCCGCGCCCCTCGCCCGTCAGAAAACGCTGGAAGCGTCCGTGCAAACGTTCGGCGAGCGCGTCGGCGTCGAATGGGAGCTGAGCGGGGGCGGCTTCGTGCGCGCCCTCCTCGAGATCCGGCGGCACGGTCGCGCCGGCTTCGAGCGGTATGAAGGGCTCGGTGCGATCGAACACGCCGGCCGACACCTCGGCCACGTCCTCATGCAGGCCTTCATGCAACTCCTCATGCCCATGTCGCGCATGAATGCCGTGATGCGGCCGGGCCTGCTTTCTCGCGTGCGTGTGATCGGCCACGTGCGGCGGATGAAGTTCGGTCTGCGCCGGCTGCGGCGCGAGAACCGGCTCCGGCGAACTCAGTTGCTCGGGTGTGGGCACGGGCTGCGGCGCGAGCACGGGCTCGGGCGCCAGCGTCGGTTCGGCCGGATGTGCGGCCGGCGGCGCAGCCGGAGGCGCGAACGCGGGCTCGGTGCGCAATCCCGGCTCGCGCGCCGCCGGTTGCGCGGCGGCTGGGGCTGCGGGCTTGGTGCCCTGAGGCGCGGGTGCGGCGGCATCGGCCAACGCGTCGCGCGTTTCGCGCGCGCGGCCCGGCACGATGACCTCGTTCAGGATCGGGATCGAATTGTCGTTGGGATCGGACACGTGCGCTCTCCGTGTTTGAGTCGAAGCCAGGGCTGGCGGTCCGCATGCCGCGCTCCTCGCGGCCATGACGCGAGAGCGGAACGAATTAGCCGCCCTGCTTGTAGTTGTTCAAAGCATAGCCGCGATCGCGATAGAAGCGATAGCGCTCGCGGCCCGCAGCGAGTTCCTCGTGTGCGTTACCGACCACTTCGAGCAATCTTTCGAAGCGCGCAAACTGCGCTGGCACCGTTGCGCCCAGATTGAGCAGCACCTGATGATGCGGCACGTCGTCGAGATTCGTGGCCAGCACGACGGGTGTATCGGCGGCAAGCGGCGTGCCCGCCATGCAGTGCGGCACGAAGTCGAGCGGCGAGAAGGTCCACAGCATTTCGTCGAACGCGCGCAGGCGCGCAGGCTCGGCCAGCACGACGAGCGGCTGGCCCGCCAGATATGCCTTGCGCGCGAGGCGGCACGCGTACAGCAGCGAATCGCCGACGTTCGAGTGAAAGTCGATTCTCGTCATCGGCCGCTCCGCCCCGCTTGCCGCGCGCCGTGTACGCGCTTACCGCACTGCGTCATTGGCCGGCGCGGTCGATCAGGAACTGCGCGAGCAGCGGCACCGGACGACCCGTCGCACCCTTCGCCGCGCCGCTCTTCCACGCGGTGCCGGCGATGTCGAGATGCGCCCACGGGTACGAATCGGTGAAGCGCGACAGGAAGCACGCAGCCGTCACGCTGCCCGCCGGACGCCCGCCGATGTTCGCGACGTCGGCGAAATTCGACTTCAGCTGATCCTGGTACTCGTCGTCGAGCGGCAGGCGCCAGGCCGGGTCGGCCGCTTCGCGCGACGCGTCGAGCAGTTCGCCCGCGAGCGCGTCGTCCTTCGAGAACAGGCCGCTGTTATGATGGCCGAGCGCGATGATGCAGGCACCCGTCAGCGTCGCGATGTCGATCACCGCGGCCGGCTTGAAGCGCTCCGCGTAGGTGAGCGCGTCACACAGAATCAGGCGGCCCTCGGCGTCGGTGTTCAGCACTTCGATCGTGATGCCCTTCATGCTGGTGACGATGTCGCCCGGCTTGGTGGCCGTGCCCGACGGCATGTTCTCGACGGCCGGGATGATGCCGACCACGTTGATCTTCAGCCCCATTTCGGCGACCGCGCGCAGCGTGCCGAGCACCGAGCCCGCGCCGCACATGTCGTACTTCATCTCGTCCATGCCCTCGCCCGGCTTCAGCGAGATGCCGCCCGTGTCGAACGTGACGCCCTTGCCGACCAGCACGACCGGCGCGGCCTTCGCGGCGCCGCCCTGGTACTGCAGCACGATGAACTGCGCCGGTTCGACCGCGCCCGCGGTAACCGACAGGAACGAGCCCATCTTCAGCGCTTCGCACTGCTTCTCGCCGAGCACCTCGACCTTCAGCTTCCAGTCTTTCGCGAGCTTCTTCGCGGTGTTCGCAATGTAGGTCGGCGTGCAGACGTTGCTCGGCAGATTGCCGAGGTCGCGCGTCAGGTCCATGCCGTTCGCAAGCGCGGCGCCCTGCTTGGCGGCCAGCTTGGCGGCCTTCTCGTCGCCGGTGTTGACGCTGATCACGACGCGCTTCAACGCGCGCGGCGTGTTCTCCGCCTTGCTCTTCATCTGCGTGAAGCGATAGGTCAGCTCGCGCAGCGCGAGGATCGCGGCGCGCACGCACCAGTCGGCCGTGCGTTCGAGCACCGGCAGTTGCGCCAGCGTGAAAGTGACCTGCACGATCTTCGTGCCGAGCAGCGCGCGCCAGGCAGCGCGGACCGCCTCGCCGTAGGCTTTCTGACTGAAAGCATCCTGTTTGCCGAGGCCGACGAGCAGCACGCGCGACGCGCCGATGCCCGACACTTCGTGCAGGAACAGCGTGGTACCCGCCTTGCCGTCCATGTCGCCCGCCTTGATGATGCGCGTGAGCAGGCCCTTGGTGGCCGCGTCGATCTCCAGCGCGGCGCCCGACAGCGTTTGCGACTCGAACACACCGATCACGATGCAATCGGATTTCCCGGTGAGGAAACCGTTCGTCGAGCCTTTGGTCCAATCACAGGCTTTTATGCTAAAGTCCATCGCGCTTGTCCTCGGATAAAATCTGGGCTTAGGATGAAAGCCGCAATTATCCGCTATTTTTCCCGCGGCGGCTGCACCGGAGGCGTGACGGGAACGAACCCCCGCGTCGCCGTGAGCGCCCCCTCTCGTCATCAATAATGATCTTTGAACGCTCCCTCCAGCGCGAGCTCGCGTACACGGCTGGCGCCGTGTTCATGGTTCTCCTCACGCTCGTGCTGACGACGATGATGATCCGCATCGTCGGCTTCGCGGCCTCGGGTGAGATCGATCCGCGCGACGTGCTGGTCCTGATCGGCCTCACCGTGATCGGCTATCTGGCCATCATGCTCGTCGCGACGCTGTTCGTGTCGATCCTGTTCGTGCTCACACGCTGGTACAAGGACTCCGAGATGGTCGTGTGGCTATCTTCGGGCGTTAGTCTCACGCAATTCATCAAGCCGATCGGCATCTTCGCCACGCCGATCATCATCCTGATCATGTTCTTCGTGTTCGTCGGCTGGCCGTGGTCGAACCAGCAGAGCAAGCTGATCCGCGCGCGCTTCCAGCAGCGCGACGAGGTCTCGCTGCTGGCTCCCGGGCAGTTCCGCGAATCCCCGACCACACACCGCGTGTTCTTCATCGAGAAGATGTCGCCCGACCAGGGGCACGTGGAAAACGTGTTCGTGACGAGCACCGAGGGCGGCAAGGTTAACGTCGTGGTGTCGAAGAACGGCCACATCGAGACGCACAAGAACGGCGACCGCTTCGTCGTGCTGGAAAACGGCCGCCGCTACGACGGCGAGCCGGGCCACCCCGATTTCCGCATCATGGAGTTCGAGCGCTACGGCGTGAAGATCCAGAGCCAGCCGGTCGTCAATACACCGACCACCACCGGCTTGCCGACGATGACGCTGCTGCGCAATCCGACCAACGAGAACCTCGCCGAATTCGCGTGGCGCGCGGGTCTGCCGTTGATCGCGATCAACCTGATGCTGCTCGCGATTCCGCTCGCGCACCAGAACCCGCGGCGCAGCCGCACGATCAACCTCGTGATGGCCGTGTTGATCTACCTGACCTATTCGAATCTGCTGAACGTCGTGCAGGCCTGGATCGAGCAGGGCAAGATGTCGTTCGGCATCGGGCTCGTGATCCTGCACGTGATCGTGCTCGGCATCGTCGCGTTCATCTTCTGGATGCGAGTGCGCAACCGGCCGCTGTTCACGCGCGCCATGTTCAGCCGTTCGCAGGGAGCCTGACCGATGCGCATTTATGAAAGGTATTTCGCGCGTCAGATCTATCTCACGTTCGTCTTCATCCTGTTTGCATTTTCAGGTCTGTTCTTCTTTTTCGATCTGATCAACGAACTGAACTCGGTCGGCCACGGCAACTACAAGTTTCAGTACGCGGTGCTGCGCGTCGCGCTGCAAACGCCGTCGCGTTTCTATGAAATCATTCCGGTCGCGGCGCTGATCAGCGCGATCTACGTGTTCGCACAGATGGCGGCCAACTCCGAGTACACGATCTTCCGCGTGTCCGGTCTCGCCACCAACCGGGCGCTGCGCTCGCTGCTGAAAATCGGCATTCCGCTCGTGATCGTCACCTATCTGATCGGCGAAGTGGTCGGGCCGTACACGGACCAGCTGTCCGAGCGCGTGCGGCTCGAGGCGCTCGGCTCGTCGGTGTCGAGCAACTTCCAGTCGGGCGTGTGGGTCAAGGATACACTGACCGAGCGCGCCGACGGCGAGCAGGTCACGCGCTTCGTCAACGTCGGCGAGCTGAGACCCGACGCGACGATCAGCAACGTGCGCATCTACGAGTTCGATTCGAAGTTCCGTCTGTCGAACATCCGCATCGCGCAGAGCGGCCGGTATCAACCGCCGGGTCACTGGCTGCTGACCGGCGTGACCGACACGCAACTGCTGGACGTGGCCCGAGTTCCCGGCACGCCGGCCGATGCGCTCAATCCGGTGTATCGCGCCAACCAGGTCACGCTGCCCGAGTATTCGCTGCGCTCTGAGCTGACGCCGCAGATTCTGTCGGTGCTGCTGGTGTCGCCGGACCGCATGTCGATGTTCAATCTGTTCCGCTATATCCAGCATCTGACCGAAAACCATCAGGACACGCAGCGCTATGAAATCGCGCTGTGGAAAAAGGTACTGTATCCGTTCGCGGTGTTCGTGATGCTGGTGCTGTCGCTGCCGTTCGCGTATCTGCATACGCGCGCGGGCGTGGTCGGCATGAAGGTGTTCGGCGGCATCATGCTCGGCATGAGCTTCCAGCTGTTCAACACGCTGTTCTCGCACATCGGCACGCTCAATACGTGGCCTGCGCCATTGACTGCGGCGACGCCGGGGCTCATTTACCTGGTGCTCGGGCTCGTCGGGTTGAAGTGGGTCGACCGGCACTAACTCGCAACGCCAGAGGGCGTTGAAGGGCATCGTCAGGAGCTGACGCGATGGCTACGCACGGACTGATTCTGTTTGGCCACGGCGCACGCGATGCGCGCTGGCGCGAGCCGTTCGAGCGGCTCGCCGACAAGCTGCGCACCGCGCGCGCGGCGACGGGCGAAGCGCAGGCGGTTACGCTTGCCTTTCTGGAACTGATGGAACCCAGCCTGCCGACGGCCGTCACGCAACTGGTTGCGCAAGGCTGCGCCGCGATCACCGTGGTGCCGGTGTTCTTCGGGCAAGGCGGACATGTGCGCCAGGATTTGCCCGCGCTCGTCGAGCAATGCCGCGCCGCGCATCCCGGTGTCGAGATTCGCTGCGCGGTGGCGGCCGGTGAGGATGATTCGGTGCTGGATGCGCTCGCGCAATATTGCTTGCGGCAACTCTGATTTTTTCGTTCTGCTTGCTCAGATTCGCCGCTGTCAGGCCGGCCCTGCCGGGGACCTTCAGGCCGCGACCAGCATCCCGTTCGACGAGCGCTTTGCCTCGGTCTGCCGCGCCGCGAATGCCTCGCCGATCATCAACAGACTCGGCTGCGACGCATCGACCCAGCGCTGCGCTTCTCCCGCAGCCAGATCTTCCAGCGTCAGCGTCAGCATGCGTTCGCGCGGCGTGCTGCACGCCTCGACGATCGCCACGGGCGTAGCCGCGGGCTTGCCGGCGTCGATCAGTTGCTGCGCGATCTCAACACCGCTGTCGCGGCCCATGTAGAACACCAGTGAATCGGCGTTGACCTGCTCGCGAATCTCGTCAGAACCGGGTGCGCGGCTGAACGTCGCGAGCGCGACGCTGCGCGACACGCCGCGCAACGTCAGCGAACGCTTCAGCGTGGCCGCGCTCGCCAGTGCGGCGGTAATGCCCGGCACCACTTCATACTCGATGCCCGCGGCTTCCAGCGCGCGCATCTCTTCGTCGGCGCGGCCGAACAGCATCGGATCGCCGCCCTTCAGACGCACGACCACGCCGTGCTCCAATGCCGCATCGACGATCTGCTTGTTGATGAACTGCTGGGCCGTCGATAGCTGGCCGCAGCGCTTGCCGACCGCGATGCGCTTTGCGTGCGCGGGCGCGTAGTCGAGCATCGCCGGCTCGACCAGCGCGTCGTGCAGCACCACATCGGCGGCGCCGAGCAGCCGCGCGCCGCGTACCGTAATCAGGTCCGCGGCACCGGGTCCCGCGCCGATCAGATAAACCTTACCCATTGACCTCAACCTGTTCGTTGGAGCGAACGCAGGCGGCGCGTTGCGTCGCCTGCCTGGCCCTTCCGTTACCTACCGGCCTATGCCGCACTCAGGCGGAAAACGCCCGGATCATGCCGGCCGCGACGGTGTGGTTCGTCGCCTCGTCGATCAGCACGAACGCGCCTGTGCCCTGATGCGCGTCGTACGCGTCGCACACGAGCGGCTTCTGCAAAGTCAGCGCGACACGACCGATGTCGTTCATCGCCAGTTCCTTGCGATCGGTCGCCTGCGACAGCGTATGCACGTCGAGCACTTCCTTGATCGCGCCGATCTTCGCGAACACCGTGTTGGTGGTCTGCTTCAGCAGATACTTGCGTTGCGTCGACAGCGGCGTGTCGTCGAACCAGCACAGGTCCGCTTCGAGCTTCTTTGCCGGCTCCGGCGCCGCTGCGCGCAGCACGAAGGTGTCGCCGCGCGACACGTCGACGTCTTCCGCGAGACGGATCGTCACCGTCTGACCGGCGAACGCGCGGTCCACCTGCGCGGTGCCGCCGACCACCGGCGCGATGATCTCGGCCACGGTCGCCTCGCGATTGGCCGGCAGCACGACGATCGTGTCGCCGAGCTTCACTTCACCCGATTCGACGCGGCCCATGTAGCCGCGGAAATCGTCGGCCTGGCTGCCGTCCTGGCGCGCGACCCACTGCACCGGAAAGCGCAGCGCCTCGCCGCTCGCGGTTTCGACGGGCAGCGCTTCGAGCACGTCGAGCAGCGGCTGGCCCGCGTACCACGGCATCCGCTCGCTGGCCGTGACGATGTTGTCGCCCTTCAGCGCCGACACCGGCACGAAGCGCACGTCCTCGAGACCGAGGTGACGCGCGAGCTCGACATACGCGTCGCGGATCTCGTTGAAGCGCGCTTCGCTGTAGTCGACGAGGTCCATCTTGTTGATCGCGACGATCACGTGCTGCAGACCGAGCAGCTTGACGATCGCGCTATGACGCTTGGTTTGCGGCAGCAGTTGCGCGACGCCGTTCTCGAACGTCACGCGCGTCGCGTCGACGAGGATGATCGCCGCATGCGCGGTCGACGCACCCGTCACCATGTTGCGCGTGTACTGCTCGTGCCCCGGCGTATCGGCGATGATGAACTTGCGCTTGGCGGTCGCGAAGTAGCGATACGCGACGTCGATCGTGATGCCCTGCTCGCGCTCGGCTTCGAGGCCGTCGGTCAGGAGCGACAGATCGATCTCGTCGCCGACGGTGCGCTTGTTCTTCGCGCGCGACAGCGCCGAGAGCTGGTCGCTCAATACGGCCTTGCTGTCGTACAGCAGGCGGCCGATCAGCGTGCTCTTGCCATCGTCGACGCTGCCCGCGGTGATGAAACGCAGCACGCCGAGGTCTTCTGGTTGATGAATACTGCTCATGGTTACGTTACCCTCGTCGTGTGCTTAGAAATAACCCTGCTTCTTGCGCTGTTCCATCGCCGCTTCAGAGACCTGATCGTCCATCCGCGTCGCGCCGCGTTCCGTGATTTCCGTAACGGCGGTCTCGGCGATGATCTTCTCGATGTCGTCCGCGTCGCTTTCGACCGGGCACGTGCAGCTGATGTCGCCGACCGTACGGAAACGCACGAGCGCCTGTTCGCTCGTCTCGCCTTCGCGCATCGGCGTGAGCGGCGTGACCGGCACGAGCAGGCCATTGCGGCGCACGATCTCGCGCTGGTGCGCGTAGTAGATCGACGGCAGTTCGAGCTGTTCGCGCGCGATGTACTGCCAAACGTCGAGCTCGGTCCAGTTCGAGATCGGGAACACGCGCATGTGTTCGCCGTTGTGCAGACGCGCGTTGTACAGGCTCCACAGTTCCGGGCGCTGCGCCTTCGGGTCCCACTGGCCGAATTCGTCGCGGAACGAGAAGATGCGCTCTTTCGCGCGGGCCTTTTCTTCGTCGCGGCGCGCGCCGCCGATCATCGCGGTATAGCCGTATTGCTCGATCGTTTCGAGCAGCGTGACCGCCTGCGCGGCATTGCGCGAATCCGTTTCGCGACGCAGACGCACGGTGCCGCGCTTGATCGAATCTTCGACATGGCCGACCACCAGTTCCGCGCCGATCTCCTGCGCGCGACGATCGCGGAAGTCGATCACTTCGTCATAGTTATGACCGGTGTCGATATGCACGAGCGGGAACGGCAGCTGGGTCTTGCGGTTCGCGCCGAGGCCGAACGCCTTCAGTGCGAGCGCGAGCACCACGACGGAATCCTTGCCGCCCGAAAACAGCAGCGCCGGCTTGCTGCACTCGGCGACCAGTTCGCGCAGGATGTGAATCGACTCGGCTTCGAGCCAATCGAGGTGATCCATCCGGTTGACCGTGTTGGCAAGCGGAGCGTTGACAGCGGAATCGAGCGTGGTGCTCATAGCGGGTCCTTCGTTGGTTCGCCCGGCAAGCGCATGCGTGCGGACGGAAGTATTCAGATCGGTTTCGGCGGCGGTCGACCGCAAGCTCGTGCGCGGCGCTCAGGCCGGCGCGTTTTCGTTGCGTTCGACCGCAATCGGGGTAATCGCCGTGATATGCAAGCCGCATTCCTTCGTATCGCGCGACTCCCACCACCAGCGCCCCGCCCGGCTGTCTTCGCCGGGGCGGATCGCACGCGTACACGGCTCGCAGCCGATGCTCGGATAACCGCGCGCATGCAGCGGATTGACCGGCACATCGAACGCCTTCAGATAATCCCAGACTTCGGCTTCGGTCCAGTCCGCGAGCGGGTTGAACTTGGCGATGTTGCGCGCGCCGTCGTGCTCTTCCTCGTGCAGTTCAGCACGCGTGACCGACTGCTCGCGGCGCTGCCCGGTCACCCACGCGCTGACGTCGGCGAGCGCGCGATTGAGCGGCTCGACCTTGCGGATCTCGCAGCAGCGCTTGCGCAGCTCGACGCTTTCGTAAAACGCGTTCAGGCCGTGTTCGCCCACGTACTGCTCGACCGCGGCCGCCTGCGGATGAAACTGCTCGATGTCGTAACCGTAGCGCTCTTTCACGCGATCGAGCATGCCGAGCGTTTCCGCATGCAGACGGCCGGTGTTCAGCGAGAAGATGCCGATCTTCACGCCGCGCGACAGGATTGCGTGCGTGAGCAGCATGTCTTCGGCGGCGAGGCTGCTCGCGAGCTTCACGTTCGCGTGGCGCGCGGCGATCGAGTCGAGCAGCGCGTCGAGTCGCTCGACCTTCGCTGCCAGCTCCGGGCTCAACGATTGGGCGGTGTTCATGCCGGCACCTTGTCGGCGCCAGCCTGGGCGGCACGGCGGCGGAACAGCGGCGACGGGTCATCGACGGCGCCCTGGTACTGCACGGTGAAGTCGTCGAACGCCTTCAGCGCGTCGTTGATGTCCTTGTCCGCGCGCACCGCGAACGCGTCGAAGCCGCAGCGGAACATCAGCCTGACCTGGTCGCGCAGCACGTCGCCAATCGCGCGCAGCTCGCCCTTGTAGCCATAGCGCTCGCGCAGCAGACGGCCGATGCTGTAGCCGCGGCCGTCGCGGAACACCGGGAAGTCCACGGCGATCAGCGCGAGTTTGTCGAAGTCGCCGGCGATGTCCGCCGGTTCGCTATCCGGCGCGAGCCACACGCCGATTTCGGTGGCGCCGCGCGCGGCGATCAGCGCTTCACGCTCGGCCTGCCACAGCACCAGCGGCACGATGACCTTGCCGGCCGGCAGTTCGCTCACCGCCGGCAAAGCGCCGTCTTCCGCGGCACGCACGACGCTCCAGTCGTCGTTGACGATGTCGCGGTTCTTGATGATAGAAGCCATCTGTTCAGTATCCTTTGCGCGGTTACGCGTGAGCCGGTTGACGCGCGGCGTACACGCGCTCCTTGAACGGCGCGATGCCGATGCGGGTGTACGTATCGATGAAACGCTCGCCTTCCTGGCGGTTGTCCACGAACGTATCGATCACCTTCGTTATCACGTCGGGCATTTCCTCGGCCGAGAACGACGGGCCGATCACGCGGCCAAGGTGAGCGCCGGTCGCGCCCGTACCCTGCTCGCCGCCGAGCGTCACCTGGTACCACTCGGAGCCGTCCTTGTCGACGCCCAGAATGCCGATGTTGCCGACGTGGTGGTGACCACACGCGTTGATGCAGCCCGAGATGTTCAGCGACACGTCGCCGAGGTCGTACACGTAGTCCAGATCGTTGAAACGTTCCTGGATCGCGAGCGCGATCGGGATCGACTTCGCATTCGCGAGCGAGCAGAAGTCACCGCCCGGGCACGAGATGATGTCGGTCAACAAGCCGATGTTCGGCGTCGCGAAACCCTGCGCCTTGGCCTTTTCCCACAGCGCGAACAGGTCGCGCTTCTTCACATCGGCGAGGATCAGGTTCTGTTCGTGCGACACGCGGATCTGGCCGAACGAGTATTCGTCGGCCCAGTCGGCGACCGCTTCCATCTGCGCGTCCGTCGCGTCGCCCGGCGCGACCGTGGTCGGCTTCAGCGACAGCGTGACCGACGCATAGCTCGCGACCTTGTGCGGACGCACGTTGCGCTCGACCCAGCGCGCGAACGCGCGGTTTTCCAGCAAATGCTTTTCGAACGACGCATCGGTATCCGGCAGCTTGTCGTAAGCGGGCGGCGCAAAGTACTGCGACACGCGATCGACTTCGGCTTGCGTCAGCGTCGACGGGCCGTCCTTCAGGTGCTGCCACTCTTCCTCGACCTGCGCGGAGAACTTCTCCGGCGACAGCGCCTTCACCAGGATCTTGATCCGCGCCTTGTACATGTTGTCGCGGCGGCCGTAGCGGTTGTACACACGCAGCACGGCTTCGCTGTAGGTCAGCAGATGCTGCCACGGCAGATCGCGGCGGATGATCGCGCCGACGATCGGCGTACGGCCCAAACCGCCGCCCGCCAGAATGTCGACCACCAGTTCGCCTTGCGCGTTCTTCTTCAGATACACGCCCATGTCGTGGATCTGCACGGCCGCGCGGTCTTCCTTCGAACCGGACACGGCGATCTTGAACTTACGCGGCAGCCACGCGAATTCCGGGTGGAACGTCGACCACTGACGCAGAATTTCGGCCCACGGACGTGGATCGACCACTTCGTCGGGCGCGACGCCGGCGAATTGATCGGCGGTGATATTGCGGATGCAGTTGCCCGAGGTCTGAATGCCGTGCATCTGCACGGCAGCGAGCTTGCGCAGGATTTCCGGCGTTTCTTCGAGCTTGATCCAGTTGTACTGGATGTTCGAGCGGGTCGAGAAATGGCCGTAGCCGCGGTCGTGTTCACGCGCGATCTGGGCGAGCACGCGCAGCTGGTCGCTGCGCAGGTTGCCGTACGGAATCGCGATGCGGTGCATGTACGCGTGGCGCTGGTAGTACAGGCCGTTCTGCAGACGCAGCGGACGGAACTCCTCTTCGCTCAATTCGCCCGACAAGCGGCGGCGAACCTGATCGGCGTACTGCGCGACCCGTTCATCGACGATGGTCTGGTCGTATTGATCGTATTGGTACATTCGGGGACCCCAATTTTTTTCGAAACTTGCGTGACACACGGCAGTCCGGCGGCCGGCGCTCCGGTTCTGCTGCGGCTTGAACATCCGTGTTTGTCAGCTGCCGCAAGCAAGCGTTTAGACCCATCGCTCATTTGCTTATAACAAATACAGATATCCATATTGAAAAAGATGGACAGATCGTAATAAACTCGCCTTATATTTCAAACGACTAAAAAATTCTTTTTATATGCGGCGAGGTTATATATGAACCTGCACCAATTCCGCTTCGTCCGCGAGGCTGTGCGGCAGAATTTCAACCTCACCGAAGCGGCCAAGGCGCTGTTTACGAGCCAGCCGGGGGTCTCGAAGGCGATCATCGAGCTTGAGGACGAACTCGGCGTCGAAATCTTCACCCGCCACGGCAAGCGCGTGCGCTCGCTGACCGAGCCGGGCCGCATCATATTGCAATCGATCGAAAAAATTCTGCAGGAAGTCGAAAGCCTGAAGCGGGTCGGCAAGGACTATGCGGCGCAGGATCAGGGCAACCTGACGATCGCCGCGACCCACACGCAGGCGCGCTACTCGCTGCCGGCGGCGATCGCCGAGTTCAAAAAGCGCTTCCCGAAGGTCCACCTTTCGATTCTGCAAGGCAGCCCGACCCAGGTCGCCGAAATGGTGCTGCACGACCAGGCCGACCTCGCAATCGCGACCGAGGCGATCTCGAACTACAAGGATCTGGTGTCGCTACCTTGCTTCCAGTGGCACCACGTCGCCGTGATGCAGCCGGACCATCCGCTGCTCGACCGCAAGCTGCTGTCGCTCGACGACCTGACCCAGTACCCGCTGATTACGTACGACAACGCGTTCGCCGGCCGCACCAAGATCAACGAGGCGTTCCGCCTGCGCGGGCTGCATCCGGACATCGTGCTCGAGGCGATCGACGCCGACGTGATCAAGACCTACGTTGAGCTGGGCCTCGGCATCGGCATCATGGCCGACATCGCGTTCAACGGCGAGCGCGACCGCCATTTGCGCGCGATGCCGGTCGGCCATCTGTTCGGCAGCAACGTGACGCGCGTCGCGCTGAAACAGGGCGCGTATCTGCGCAGCTACGTGTACACGCTCGTCGAGCTTCTGTCGCCGAGCCTGAACCGCAAGCTGATCGAGCAGGCGCTGAAGGGCGAACACGAGACCTATGAGCTTTGAACCGCTTTCATACCGCTTCCATACCGCTCTCTCGCTACGGAGACACTTCTGATGAAGTTGCACAACAATAAAGTACGCAACACCCTGCGCGGCCTCGGGGCCGCGGCCCTGCTCGTCGCCGGTGCGGCGCACGCCGACCTGAAAGTCGGCATCGATCTGTCGAACACGGGGCCGGCCGCCGTGATCGGCATCACCAGCAAGAACGCGATGCTGATGTGGCCGCAGACGATCGCCGGCCAGAAAGCCGACTACATCTTCCTCGACGACGCATCCGACCCCGGCAACGCGGTGCGCAACATCCGCAAGCTGATCAACGAGGACCACGTCGATGTGGTCGTCGGGCCGAACATCACGCCGGCCGCAATGGCCGCGCTCGATCCGGTCGCCGACAGCCAGACGCCGATGATCACGCTGATCGGCTCGGCGAGCGTCGTCGAGCCGCAGGAAGGCAAGAAGGTCTGGGCCTACAAGATGGCGCAGACCGATAGCGCGATGGCCGACGTGATGACGCGCTACATGTCGAATCACAGCGTGAAAACGGTCGGCTTCATCGGTTTCGCGGACGGCTACGGCGAAAGCTGGCTCAATGAATTCAGCAAGTTCGCGGCGCTGCGTCATATCCAGCTGGTCGCGACCGAGCGCTACAACCGCACCGACGCGAGCGTGACCGGCCAGATCCTGAAGCTGATGGCCGCGAAGCCCGACGCGATTCTGATCGCCGGCGCGGGCACGCCGACCGTGCTGCCGCAGCGCACGCTGATCGAGCGCGGCTACAAGGGTCCGATCTATCAGACGCATGGCATCGCGACGCCGGAGTTCATCAAGCTCGGCGGCAAGGACGTGGAAGGCACGCTGTTCCCGACGCAGCCGGTCGTCGTCGCGCGCACGCTGCCGGCCGATCATCCGTCGAAGAAGGCGGCGCTCGCGTTCGTCGACGCGTACGAGGCGAAGTACGGTCCCGGCAGCGTCACGCAGTTCGCGGGCGACGCGGCCGGCGTGTACCCGCGCCTGCAGGACGCCGTCGCGCGCGCGTTGAAGACCGCGCAGCCGGGCACGCCGGCGTTTCGCGTCGCGTTGCGCGATGAACTCGAGCACGCGCATGAGCTGGTGGTGCCGAACGGGGTCGTCAATACGAGCCCGAAGGATCACGTCGGTCTCGATCAGCGGGCTAGCGTGATGGGCACCATCAAGAATGGCAAGTTCGTTTATCTGAGCCAGTAATCCGGCAGCGGGGCGTCGATGACGCTCCGCCTTTCGGTAGAACTGCCCGCCCGGCGCCTCCGCACGATCGGCCACACCGCGCCGACGAACGCCTACACTGCATGGGTTCGCGTCACCGTTGGCGCACGGGAGGCAAGATGGCTACCGCTTCGATCGCAGAGAACGCCAGTACTGGCATCGTCACCGTTCCAAGCGCCCACGCGGGCAGCGCAACGGCCGAGCGTCTGCAAACCCTGATTCTGGAGCGCGGACTGACGGTTTTCGCGTGCATCGATTTCAGCGGCGACGCTGCGCGCGCGGGACTGACGATGCGGTTCAGCCGGCTCCTGATCTTCGGCAATCCCAAAGCCGGCACACCGTTGATGCAACTCGCGCCGACCGCGGCGCTCGATCTCCCCCTGAAGGTGCTCGTCTGGGAGGACGCGGACGGCCGCGCGTGGCTGTCGTTCAACTCGACGGCCTATCTTCGCGAACGTCATGGTCTGCCGGACGACGTGATGAAGCCCGTGAGCGGTGTGGCCGCCCTCGTGGATGCGGTCGCGCGGTAAAGCGTCGAACGGTCACGAACAACCCAGCGAAATCAGCGCCGTCACGCGACTCAGGTATGCTGGGCCCTTTGTAACTGCTTCCGTTCAAGGGGAGACCATGCGGCGCGTTGTATTCAATCAGAAAGGTGGCGTAGGCAAATCGACCATCGTCTGCAACCTGGCGGCCATCAGCGCGAGCGAAGGACTGCGCACGCTGGTGATCGACCTCGATGCCCAGGCGAATTCGACCCAGTATCTGCTCGGCCCGCAGGCGAGCGAAGTCCACCCCACTGTCGCAGGCTTCTTCGAAACCGCGCTCGGCTTCAGCTTCAAGCCCGTCGAAGCGACCTCGTACATCCATCCGACGCGCTTCGAGAATCTGGACGTGATGCCCGCCCATCCCGACCTCGACTCGCTGCACGGCAAGCTCGAATCGCGCTACAAGATCTACAAGCTGCGCGACGCGCTGAACGAACTCGACATGTACGACGCGATTTACATCGACACGCCGCCCGCGCTGAACTTCTACACGCGCTCGGCGCTGATTGCCGTCGAGCGTTGTCTGATTCCGTTCGACTGCGACGACTTCTCGCGTCGCGCGCTCTACACGCTGCTCGAAAACGTCAAGGAGATCCAGCAGGATCACAACGACGCGCTGCAGGTGGAAGGCATCGTCATCAACCAGTTCCAGCCCCGCGCGAGCCTGCCGCAGAAGCTCGTCGACGAACTGATCGGCGAAGGCTTGCCGGTGCTGGGGTCGCGCTTGTCATCGTCGGTGAAGATCCGCGAGTCGCATCAGTTGGCGACGCCCGTCATTCATCTCGATCCGGGGCATAAGCTCGCGCAGGAGTATCGGGCGTTGCATCGCGAATTGAGCGAGTAAGCCCGAGCGACGTCATTGCCCCATCGATCTCAGCAGCCGCGCGAGGTTTTGCGGCTCGATATGAATGATCCCGCCTCGCGGACTGTCGATGTCCGCGATCAGCGTCAGCGACAGCGCAACCGTGACGGGCAGCACGATGATCAGGATGCCTCGTCGAACGCTGCCCCTCGCTCCATAACCTTGCACGACGCACGCAAATAGTCCGATCAGGATCATCAGCGTCCACGCGCCCAGCGGAATCCGGTTCAACAGCGCCGCCTCGGAATAGTCCTGCGAATTGAGGACGTCGTTCATGCCGGTCATCACGACCGCGCCGATCGGCGTCGGCTGGTCCTTCGCGACCTGCGCCGCGAGGCGCCAAAGTACGGCCTGAGACTTCGCTGTGTCTGCCTCGATGCGAGCGATGTCCTGCGCATCTCGGGTTTGAAAATGCGCGAGTCTCAATTGCGCGTAATGCGTCAATTCAGCCTTCATCTGCGCGCCGATGGGCGGCGCGACCACATCGGCCCGGGCGTACTCGGTTCCGATCGCGTTCGCTTCGTTTTCTTCCAGGTTCTTGCGCTGGTCGTAGCGATTGACCGCCATCGACAGATTGAAGCCGATCAGCAGCGCGAGCAACGTCAACGTCGACGTCTCCACGATCGTGAAATCTTCGCGCTCCTCGCTCTTCAGTGCGAAAACACGTCGCAGCGCCAATGCGCCGAACGTGATCGCGCCGATGAAAGCAACCAGCAGTACCACGAACAGCGTGCCAGGACGATCGACGAATGCTTGCATGCCATGCCTCCGTTGCGGACATCTGCGTGAGACGCGGTAACTTGCGGCGGCCGGCTAACCGGTCGACCGGGCGCGAAAAATCACCGACGCCGGTTTGCCGGTTCGCGGATGCAACGGCTCTTGCATCTGCTGCAGGGTCAGCCCGCTTGTTGCCAGCAGTTCGACCCACGTTTGCAAGGTCCGAAAGTACCACGGCGGGGCATCGCTGAATGCGTCACCGAAGCCCGCCCACGAACCCGCTCGCCAGCCATTCACGTACGGCAGTTCACCGCATGCGACGAGCGGATGCAGCGTCTGTGTCACCAGCGATCCACGGTGTGTGAGCAGCGTCGGCATCGCACGCAGCAGTCCGTCGACCGACTCCTTGCCGAGCAGCGAAAAATTGCAAACGACGACGTCGGCGCGCAGCTCTAGCCCGCCTGCCGCGATCTGTTCATACGACAGCGTTCTCGCGTCAGTCACGCCGGCATCGGTCGCGGCACGCACTAGCTCGGCAATCGCGTCCACCGCCGTCACCTGGATGCCGTGGCGCTGAAGCGCGAGCGCGAGCCAGCCTTCTCCGCAACCCAGGTCGAGGACCGTGGCCGGGTCGCAAGAAAGGACCGCGTCGAGCACGGCCTGATCGGTGACCAGTCGGCGGCTGTCGATCTCACCCGCGCGCACCGCATTCGTCCACGGCGACGCGTTGCGCTGCCAGCTTTCGATGATCTTGTCGTCGCTGAGCGGGTCGAGGTTCATCGCGTGTTTTGATTCGTTGGCGCCAACCGCACACCGTCAGCAAAATTGTTAAAGTAACGCTCTCGTCAATCAGCAGCCGCAGTCCCCATCATGCGCACCACCCGAGCCATCCACGCCGTCGAGCGCCTGAAAACGCGCACCGGCAACCCGCGCTTCGCCGCGATCAGCCTGTCCGGCGGCCTGTTCTACCTGGTCGACAAATCGAGCGGGGTCGACAAGAAGGTGTCCGACCCGCTGGCGCTCGACGACTTCGTCAAGTTCGTCGACGCGTACGGCCCGCAGAAACCGCGCAAGGCCAGCAAGCTCGATATCGCGTTCGAAGCGCAGATCAAGAAAAGCAAGGGCGGTTGACGCTCCGGCTTCGCCGACCTGGCGCTTCGCTGCAACGCTTTACGCCCCTTCGATCTCCACCCACCGTCCATCCGCCGCACTGCTTCTCAGCACCGCGTCGATAAACCGCAATCCGTCGACGCCATCATCGACCGTCGTCAACAGCAGGCTTTCCGCCGGCGGTGCACGACCTTCGTTCAGTGCATCGATCTGCAACGCCGCATCTTTGTACAACTGCGCGAACGCTTCCAGATAGCCTTCCGGATGCCCGGCCGGCACGCGCGTCGCATGCGCGGCAACCGGACTTTTCACACGGGCGCGGGTCAATCGTTCGGCAGCGCCGCCCAGCGGCGTGAACCACAACGCGTTCGGCTCCTCCTGATCGAACGCAAGGCCCGCCTTGGTGCCATACACCCGCAAGCGCAGCGCGTTCTCCGCGCCGCTCGCCACCTGGCTCGCCCACAACATGCCGCGCGCGCCGTTCGCATAACGCAGCATCGCCTGCACGTGATCGTCGATACGACGCCCCGGCACGAACGTGTGCAGCTCGGCCGACAGCGCGCGCGGCATCATCCCCGTCACGAAGGCGGCCAGCTGATACGCGTGCGTGCCAATATCGCCAAGGCACCCGGCCGGCCCCGCCAACGCCGGATCGGTACGCCAGCCCGCCTGCTTGTTCGCGCCGCCCGTTTCGAGCGGCTCGGCGAGCCAGTCCTGCGCATATTCGACCTGCACGACGCGTATCTCGCCCAGCTCGCCACCTTCGACCAGCTCGCGCGCATGCCGCACCAGCGGGTAGCCCGAATAGGTATGGGTCAGCGCAAAGAGCCGCTTGGTGGACTGCGCGAGCTTCGCGAGCGCTTCGCCTTCGGCGAGCGAAACCGCGAGCGGCTTGTCGCAGATCACGTGGATGCCCGCTTCGAGAAACGCCGTCGCGACCGGCGCGTGCAGATGATTCGGCGTGACGATCGCGACCGCGTCGATGCCGTCGTCGCGCGCGGCCTCGGCGCGCGCCATCTCGCGCCAGTCCGCGTAGCTGCGCGCGATGCCCGCTTCGGCGGCGCTCGCCCGCGCACGCTCGGGATCGGACGATAACGCGCCCGCCACCAGTTCGAAACGATCGTCTAGCCGCGCGGCGATCCGATGCACGGCGCCGATGAACGCGCCCTGCCCGCCGCCGACCATGCCCAGCCTGAGCCTTCTTCTCTGCATCGTTTGCGCTCCCATGTCAGATGCCCAGCACGCTCTTCAACTGCGCGGTATCGACACCGCTGCCCGCGAAGTCATCGAATGCATGCTCGGCCACGCGGATGATGTGCCGGCGAATGAACTCCGCGCCTTCGCGCGCGCCGTCGTGCGGATGCTTCAACGCACATTCCCATTCGAGCACGGCCCAGCCCGGAAAATCGAACTGCGCCATCTTCGAGAAGATCGCGCCGAAGTCGATCTGCCCGTCGCCGAGCGAACGAAAGCGCCCCGCGCGTTCGACCCAGCCGCTATACCCGCCGTACACGCCCTGCTTGCCGGTCGGACGGAACTCCGCGTCCTTCACATGAAACGCCTTGATGCGCTCGTGATAGATATCGATGAACGCGAGATAGTCGAGCTGCTGCAGCACGAAATGGCTCGGGTCGTACAGGATGTTCGCGCGCGGATGCTGTTTGACCGCCGCGAGAAAGCGCTCGAACGTCACGCCGTCGTGCAGGTCTTCGCCGGGATGCAGTTCGTAGCAGACGTCGACGCCTGCCGCGTCGAACGCATCGAGAATCGGCGTCCAGCGGCGCGCGAGTTCGTCGAACGCGGCCTCGACGAGACCGGCCGGCCGCTGCGGCCACGGGTAGATATACGGCCACGCTAGTGCGCCCGAAAACGACACGTGCGTGCTCAGGCCCAAACGACGCGACGCCTGCGCCGCGAACTTCATCTGTGCGATCGCCCACTCGGTGCGCGCCGCCGGCTTGCCGCGCACGTGCGGCGCGGCGAAGCCGTCGAACAGCGTGTCGTACGCCGGATGCACGGCAACCAGTTGCCCTTGCAGATGCGTCGATAGTTCGGTGATCGCGACGCCCGCGTTGTCGACGGTCTCGCGCAATTCGTCGCAATACGCGTCGCTCACGGCGGCTTTCTCGAGATCGATCAGACGCGGGTCGCACGGCACCTGGATGCCCTTGAAGCCGAGGCCCGCGGCCCATTCGGCGAGATGCGCGAGATTGTCGAACGGCGCGTCGTCGCCCATGAACTGCGCGAGAAAAATCGCCGGCCCTTTGATGGTTTTCATCTTTACGGTTCCTCGAACGTTGCGCGCGGGCCGCACCCGCGCGCGTTAGACGATGCGTGGAGCGCCGCTCAGAACGGCGAGTCGGGGAAATAGAACTGCTGCGCGTTTTCCTTCGTGATCAACACCGACGGGATGATCGTCGTGGCGGGCAGCTTGTCGCCCTTCAGCCGCGCTTCGGCGGTCAGCTTGATCGCGTCGTAGATGAATTTCGGCGAGTACGACACGTCGGCCTTGATCATCGGCGCGCCGTCCATCACGTTCTTCACCATGCCCTTCGAGCCCGCGCCGCCGAACACGATCTTGATGTCGTTGCGCTTGGCCTGATCGATCGCCTTCAGCACGCCGACCGCCATGTCGTCGTCGGCGGCCCACACGGCGTCGATGTGCTTGAAGCGCGTCAGGTAGTCCTGCATCACCTTGAACGCGTCGTCGCGATTCCAGTTCGCGTACTTCGCGTCGAGAATCTTGATGTCCGGATAGTTTTTCATCACGCCGGTGAAGGCGGTCCAGCGCTCGTTGTCGAGCGTGGTCGGAATGCCGCGCAGCGCGACGACGTTGCCTTTGCCGTCGAGCGCCTTCGCCAGGTACTCGGCCGGAATCTTGCCGAACGCGGTGTTGTCGCCGGCGACGTACGCATCCTGCGCACTCGTGTTCGTCAGACCGCGATCGACCACCGTCACGTACACGCCTTTGCGCTTCACCTGTTCGACCGGCTGCGTCAGCGTCGCCGATTCGTACGGGAAGATCACGAGCGCATTGATCTTGTTGACGGTCACCAGATCCTGCAACTGGTTCGCCTGCTCGGGCGCGTTGGCCGCCGTTTTCACGATCACTTTCAGATCGGGATGCGCTTTCTCGAGATCCTCCTTCGCCTTGTTCGCCCACCAGACGATGCCGCCGGTGAAGCCGTGATCGGCCGTCGGAATCGCGACGCCCAGCGTGACCTTGTCGTCGGCGCGCGCCGCGCCGCTCGTGCCCAGCATCCCCAACGCCAGCACGCCGGCGCCGATCGCTCGAATGACTTGCTTCATGGTGTGTGTCTCCAATCAAGAGGCGTTCGTTCGCCCCGATTTATCGGACCTGCCGTTGGTTTTACCGCGCCTGCCTTGCTACACCTGCTTGAAACGCCCGCCTACCGCCGCCCACGCTGCACGAACGCGACGAAAATAATCACGACGCCCTGCACCGCCGCGTTCAGATACACACTGATGATGCTGGTCAGGTTCAGGATGTTCGCGATCACCGACAGCAGGATCGCGCCGATCACGGTGCCGATCACGCGTCCCTCGCCGCCCTTGAGCGCCGTGCCGCCGACCACCACCGATGCAATCGCTTCGAGCTCCCACAACAGGCCCGTGGTCGGCGTGGCGGAGCCGAGGCGCGGCACGTAGAGCACGGTGGCCACGCCCACGCAGATCCCGAGCAGCACGTACGTGACGATCTTGACCGTGTCGACGCGAATTGCCGCATAACGCGCGACCTGTTCGTTCGAACCGATCGCCTGCACGTGCCGGCCGAACGCGGTGCGATTCAGGATCAGCGCGCCGCCCGCCGCGACCACGAGAAATACCCAGATCGGCACCGGCACACCGAACAGGCTCGCGTAATAGACGGGACCATACAGATTGGAGAGTGAATCATTGAGCGTCAGCGCGCCGCCATCGGCGAGCCATGTCAGCACCGCGCGAAAAATCCCCAGCGTGCCGAGCGTGACGATGAACGGCTCGATGCGCCCTTTGGTGATCAGCAGCCCATGCGCGCAGCCGAACAGCGCGCCGAGCACGAGTGCCGCGACGATGCCGATCGTCACGATCAGCAACGGCGGCAACGCATGACCGGTAGCACCGGCCGCGAGCCCGTTCATCAGCCAGATCATGATGCCGGCGATCAACGCGGCCATCGAGCCGACCGACAGATCGATGCCGCCCGAGATGATCACGAAGGTCATGCCGACCGCGATGATGCCGATGAACGACGTGCGCGTGAGCACGTTCATCAGGTTGTCGAGCGTCGCGAAGTCGCGATTGAGCAGCGTGCCGACGATGCACAGCACGATCAGCCCGGCAAGCGGCCCAAGCGTGTAGAGCCGCTGCGCGACGCGCAGCGCGCGCCGTGATTGCACGGCTTCAGTGGGTGCCGGTCGCATGAGCGATCAACTCCTCTTCGGTCAGATGCTCGAGCGTCAGCGTCGCTTGCAGGTGTCCCGCGCGCATTACCGCGACACGATGGCACAAGCCGATCAGCTCGATCAGTTCGGATGAAATGACGATCACCGCGCGGCCCTGCGCGGCGAGACGATGAATCAGGAAGTAAATGTCGCGTTTCGCGCCGACGTCGACGCCGCGTGTCGGCTCGTCGAGCACGATCACGTTCGGGTCGGGCTGCAGGAACTTCGCGAGCGCGAGCTTCTGCTGGTTGCCGCCCGACAGCATGCGCGCGCGGCTCGACAGGTCGCCGGTACGAATGCCGAATTCACCGACGGCCTTCTGCAACGCCGCGCGCCCCGCTTTCAGGTCGAGCAGCGGATGCGCGTAGCGTTCGAGCGTCATCAGCGTGACGTTGTCCTGCAGGCTCATGTTGACGTGCAGGCCTTTGCCTTTGCGGTCCTCGCTCAGATACGTGAGACCGTGGCGCATCGCGTCGCGCGGGTTCTTCAGATCGACTGCCCGGCCGGCGATTTCGATCGTGCCGCCAGTGCGTTTGCGCAAGCCGATGATCGCCTCGAACGCCTCGGTGCGGCCCGCCCCGACGAGGCCCGCGAAGCCGAGCACTTCGCCCGCGCGCACGTCGAAGCTCAGATCCTCGACCCAGTCGGGCACCGTCAGGCCGCTCACACGCAACGCGACCGGCGTGTCGGCAGGCACCGTCTGCTTGTCGGGGAACATGTCGGACACATCGCGCCCGACCATCAGGTTCGCCATCTGCTGACGCGCGAGCCCCGCGGTTTCACCGCGCGCGACGAAGCGGCCGTCGCGCATCACGATCACTTCGTCGGTGATGCGCTCCACTTCATCGAGCTTGTGCGAGATGTAGACGATCGTCACGCCATCGGCCTTCAGCTTCAGCATCAGCGCGAACAGCCGCTCGGTCTCGGCCGGCGTCAGCGTCGCGGTCGGCTCGTCCATGATCAACAGACGCGCGCGGCGCGACAGCGCCTTCGCGATCTCGACCATCTGCTTTTCCGCGACGATCAGCTCGCGCACTTTCGTGTCAGGTGCGCGCTCGAGCCCGACCTGCGCGAGATAGCGCGCGGCGTCGCTGCGCATCGCGGCATCGTCGACGAACCAGCCGCGGCGCTTCTCGTGGCCCAGGTACATGTTCTGCGCGATCGTCAGATGCTCGGCGAGGTTGAACTCCTGGTGGATCAGCACGATGCCCTGCGCCTCGGCGTCGCGCGAACCGGCAAAGCGCTGCGCGTGGCCATCGACCAGCACGCTGCCCGAGGTTACCGCTTCATAGCCGGCGAGAATTTTCATCAGCGTCGACTTGCCTGCGCCGTTCTCGCCGAGCAGACCGTAGATGCGGCCGGGTGCGAGCTCGAAGCTCACGCCGTGCAGCACGCGCACGGGACCGAAGTCCTTGCGGATGTCGTCGAAGCGGATCGCGAGGCTCATGGTTCACGCGCTCCCACGAATCACCAGACGATGCGGCAGCAGCACGCCCGGCACGTTGGCCTGCGGATTCGCGAGGCGTTGCAGCAGCAGACGCGCGGCGGTCTCGCCGAGCTCGCGCATCGGCTGCGCGATCGTCGTGAGCGGCGGATCGATCTGCGCGGCGAGCGAGATGTCGTCGAAGCCGGCCACCGCGACGTCGTCGGGCACGCGCTTGCCGACGCTGCGCAAGCCGTGGATCACGCCGATCGCGAGCGTGTCCGACACCGCGAAGATCGCGCTCGGCGCATCGGACTGCTGCATCAACCCGGCTGCGGCCGACGCGCCCGCCTCGTAATCGAGGCTGTTCAGATTCATGCGCCAGCGCGGATCGGGCGCGATGCCGGCGTCGCTCAACGCGTCGAGGTAGCCCTGCTGACGCTGGCGCGCATACAGATAGTCGACGTCGGAGTTGATCAGGCCGATACGCCGGTGCCCGCGCGCGAGCAGATGGCGCACCGCGTCGCCGGCCGCGCGGTAGTTGTCGATGCCGACGTACGGCACGCCCATCTCCGGATCGAACTCGCAGCACGCGACCCACGGCAGCGCCTGCGACGCCTCGCCGAGCGCCTGCTGGATCGTCGCCGGATCGAGGCAGATCGCGCCGTCCGCGCGGCGACGCCGCAGCATGTCGAAGTAGCTGCGCTCGCGGCCCGGGTCCGCGCCGGTGTCGCATAGCAGCATGAAGTAGCCGTGCTGACGCGCGACGCTGTCGATGCCGCGCACGATCTCCGCGTAAAACGGATTGCCGAAGTCCGGCACCATCGTCAGCAGCAGGCGGCTTACGGCCGTGCGCAGATTACGTGCGAGTTCGTTGACGCGGTAGCCGCTCGCGTCGATCGCGGCGAGCACCTTGTCGCGCGTGGCGGGCCGCACATTGCCGTGGCCGTTCAGCACGCGCGACACCGTCGCCACCGACACGCCCGCCTGCTCGGCCACGCCGGCGATCGACGACCCGTCCTCCGTACGCGGCGAGCGCCTCTGCGGCGGACGTAGCGGTTGACTGCTCGCGCCGGACAGCGTGGCCGGCGACGATCGGGACGGCGTTCGGGACACACGACCTCGCAGCGAAATGTAATCGATTACATTTTGTAGCGATCGCGATGCGAATCGCAAGCTCGGATCGCTAGGGATTAACACGGGGGCGGCCCGGCCGGCACTTGCCCGCGAGCGTCCGGCGCGAGTCCGCCATTTGGTACAATCCCGCAGTTCCCCTGACGCGGCTTGCAAAGCGAACGCCTTTCGGAGGCCTCCGCCGCCGGCAATCCGCCGGGGCCGGGTCAGGAAAAAAGTCAGCGGCAATCGTCGCCCGCTCGCCAAACCAAAACCGCCGAATCCACCATGAACATCGAGCAAGCGCGTTTCAACATGATCGAACAGCAGATCCGCCCCTGGGAAGTGCTCGACCAGGACGTGCTGAATCTGCTGTCGATCGTCAAACGTGAGAAATTCGTCCCCGCCGCTTACCGTGATCTCGCTTTCGCCGACTTCGAAGTGCCGCTGCCGGCCGGCCAGCACATGCTGGCGCCGCGCGTCGAGGCGCGCGTGCTGCAGGAGCTGGCGGTGAAGAAGCACGAAAGCGTGCTCGAAATCGGCGCGGGTTCGGGCTACATGGCGGCGCTGCTCGCGCATCGCGCGCAACACGTGTTGACCGTCGACATCGAGCCGGAACTGGCCGAGCTCGCGAAGAGCAACCTGATCGCCAACGGCGTGCTGAACGTCGAAGTCGCGACCGGCGACGCTTCGCGCGGCTGGAGCGGCGCGGCGCCGTACGACGTGATCTGCGTGTCGGGCGGCCTGCCGGTGCTGCCGCAGGAAATCCTCGAACAGCTGAAAGTCGGCGGCCGTCTCGCGGCATTCGTCGGCAGCGCGCCGGTGATGAAGGCGCAGATCATTACGCGCATCGACGAGAAGCAATACCGCATCTCCGACGTGTTCGAAACCTATGTCGAGCCGCTCGCCAATGCAGTGCAGCCGGCGCGGTTCAGGTTCTAAGCGGCGGTTTTCGCTGCGTTTCGAGTTGTATTGTTGATCCGGACGGGCGGCGAGCAAGCCCACCGTCCCACGAACTGGATGTCCCGCTGATGCAAAACCTGACCGCTCCCGCACTCGCCGAATGGCTCGCCGATACCTCGCGTCCCGCACCCGTACTGCTCGACGTGCGCGAGCCGTGGGAACTGCAAACCGCGTCGATGGCCGGCGTCGTGTCGATTCCGATGCGCGAGATTCCCGCGCGCAGCGAAGAACTCGATGACGATGCGCAGATCGTCTGCATTTGCCATCACGGCGCGCGCAGTGCGCAAGTCGCGATGTTCCTCGAATCGCGCGGACACACCAATGTGTTCAATCTGCAGGGTGGGATCGACGCGTGGTCGCGTCAGGTCGATCCGTCGGTTCCGACTTATTGAGGTTTTGGCGCGAAGGTAGCGCGTTGAAGCGGCGCAAGGGCTGATGGTCCTTGCGCCGTTTTTCTTTTGTGCTGCGCCAGAATGGGTGCAAAGACCCCGCAAGCCATGGTTTTGGCTTGCGGGGTCTTTGTTTTTGCTGACGCGTTATTCAGCCCATCGGATGAGCAAGGACTAACGGTCCGTCGAGGAACTCCTGGCCGTGCCACGACTGGTGTGCACTTAGGAAAGTCGAGGAAATTTGGGCCATCGCCCATGTACATACAACCTGTCGCGAGGTGATTATCTGATCGCTGCCAATCCGAGCAGCGACTTTGCATAGATCTTCGACATACCGAAGTCCCTGTCCGTATTTGAGTCGTTTATTGGACACTATTGCTTCGGATTCCGGCGCTATGTTGAGTTCAACCCTAGGCAGGAGTCGTATGGCTGTTCGAGCACCACCGAAGACTGGCTATGAAAAATGGCAAGAGGGCATCAACAGCGCTGTGGGCAATGCCAAATGGGACCTCTACGATTGCGCAATCCAGATGACCGTGAACCAGTACAACCGTCATCTGTCGGGGACTGCCGGGTACAGGCCATTGGATTGGCGGCTCATCAAGGCGATGATTTGGGTGGAGACCGGTGCGGAAAGCAAAAAATGGGAATCGAATCCGATTCAAATAGGCAATCCCGGCGATCCAGGACTGCGAGCGCTATTAGCTGGCAATGAAGGAGGTGATTTGATTATTCCCCCAACGTGGAAAAATCGACTCACCCTTGGTAATGCGATAACGAATCCCCCTCACAATATCGCCGCTGGTATTGGCTACTTGCTGATGCGAACGGCGAACTATGCGATCAAAAACGTCCCAGACGCAGACGCCACAATCTACGAAGTCAGGGCACTGGCAGGGGATAGCATCGCCAAGATTACCAAGACAAATGGAAGCACTATTGAAGTGATACAGAAACTGAATCCCTCCTCTCATTTATTGAGAGCGGGTCAAGTACTGAAATATCAGAAAGCTTCGCTAAGGAAAGTCATTGTTAGCTGGAAAATCATTACGACATCAAGCATCGCGAAACACTATAACTCTGGCGATTCACTCTATGCCAAGAAGCTGGATTATGCGCTGAGCCTGATCCACAAGGGGGAGTCTGCATTTTGTGCTCAGTGAAGATTACGGCGATGTGCATCATTCTCTACAGCATATCAAGCATAGCGATTGGCGCCGAAGTCGGTTTTAAAGGGAATTTCGAGGGAACAGGTCGTGCGTGTTCCGGTGCGCTCTATGTGCGAGCCAACACAATTGAATGGAATTCAACATATAGCGTCTGTAAGCCGACACGCTACGAAATCACGGAAAAGAATTTCAGCGATGAGCAAAGACGCATTGTCTTTCACTTGAAAAATCCAAGTCGCCAGTGTCGATTCAGGATTGTGGAAGTTGAGCACGCAAGTGGGCACAACTGGAATGTGAGTGGTTACCAGTCCCCGGAAGGATTTCAAAAAAGGGATTTGCCAGACTGGAATAATTCCCCGTTACCCGAACGGCAAGTTTTGTCGTGTTTAATGGTAGGACCAGACTAAGCTCATTGCGTGGTGTAGTACATCGCTTTCGCGCTCGCGAGCAGCCGCGGCGTGCTCTCTAACTGACGGTTCGCGGTGAAGGGCATTCAGAAAGCGGACTTATCGGGCGGGCTGGCGACGGCGCGTTCGATCATGTCCGGTCTCCCTGATCGGCAGTCAGTATCACTGGTGTTCCGGTGTGGGCAGCGCCCACGCCATGCACAAAAGCGCGGCGTCCCCAAGGCGCCCATGCACCGCCGATGCCCCACCTGCGCCAGCGACGCTTCACTGGCGTCGAAGCACGCTTCGTCGCGGCGCGACACGCACCCGAACGAGGCGCGGCGCGCGCGACTGCACCAGTTTCGCGCCGCGCCATCGATGGACCGACTCGCCACCTCCGCTCCGATAACCGCGCCACCACAGGCATCGCACACGCATCGCGTCGAATGCATCACATGGCATGTGCCTTGCAGTAGACGAGCGGCAAGCCGTGCGAGCTCAGCCTGCTGGCTGAAATCGACGCTCATAAACAGTGACCATCAATGACAAGGGGAAAGCACATGAAACGTCGCAGTCTGTTGAAGTTCGGCTCCATGTCCGGCGCGCTCGCGCTCGCGGGCCGCGTGCCGTTCGCGCACGCGCAGTCCGATAGCGGTCCGATCAAGGTGGGCATCCTGCATTCGCTGTCCGGCACGATGGCGATCTCCGAGACGTCGCTGAAAGACACCGCGTTGATGACGATCGCCGACATCAACAAGAACGGCGGTGTGATGGGCCGTCAAATCCAGCCGGTGGTCGTCGACCCGGCGTCGAACTGGCCGCTGTTCGCCGAGAAGGCGCGCCAGCTTCTGACGCAGGACAAATGCGCGGTCGTGTTCGGCTGCTGGACCTCGGTGTCGCGCAAGTCGGTGCTGCCGGTGTTCGAGGAACTGAACGGCCTGCTGTTCTATCCGGTGCAGTACGAAGGCGAAGAAATGTCGCGCAACGTGTTCTATACGGGCGCAGCTCCTAACCAGCAGGCGATTCCCGCGACCGAATACCTGATGAGCGCCGAAGGCGGCGGCGCGAAGCGCTTCTTCCTGCTCGGCACCGACTATGTGTATCCGCGCACGACCAACAAGATCCTGCGCGCGTTCCTCAAATCGAAGGGCGTGCAGGAAACCGACATCCAGGAGGTCTATACGCCGTTCGGTCACAGCGACTATCAGACCATCGTCGCCAACATCAAGAGCTTCTCGCAAGGCGGCAAGACCGCGGTGATCTCGACCGTGAACGGCGATTCGAACGTGCCGTTCTACAAGGAACTCGGCAACCAGGGGCTGAAGGCGTCGGATGTGCCGGTCGTCGCGTTCTCGGTCGGCGAAGAGGAACTGCGTGGCATCGATACGAAGCCGCTCGTCGGCAATCTCGCGGCCTGGAACTACTTCATGTCGGTGCGCAATCCGTCCAACGAGAAGTTCAAGAAACAATGGGCCACGTGGGTCAAGGACAACAACCTGCCGGGCGGCACGAAGCGCGTGACCAACGACCCGATGGAGGCGACCTTCGTCGGCATCCATATGTGGAAGCAGGCGGTCGAGAAAGCAAAGAGCACTGAGGTCGACAAGGTGCGCGTCGCGATGGTCGGGCAGACCTTCGCGGCACCGTCGGGCTTCACGCTGGAGATGGACGGCAACCACCATCTGCACAAGCCGGTGATGATCGGCGAGGTACGCGCAGATGGCCAGTTCAACGTCGTATGGCGCACCAAGGGGCCGATCCGCGCGCAACCGTGGAGCCCGTTCATCGCCGGCAATGCGGGCAAGCCGGATGTGGTCAGCTCGATTCCGGCGTTCCTGCGGCGCTCGCGCGTTGCGTGAAGTGCCGGCGTGAGCCGCGGCGCGGCACGCGGCGAACCGCGCGTGCCTCGCCGCAACAGCCGCGTGCCGCGACGTGCGGCCTGCGTACCGGCACGCGCGGCGCTCGCGCGGCGGCGTCCCGCTGAAGCGGCAGCGGCACCCTCGCGCGCTGAGCGGCTCACCGATTCAACCC